>JAUIGD010000292.1 GCA_030430255.1 Verrucomicrobiia bacterium | reverse complement strand
GCTGGCGCGTGGTCGAGGTCGGGCGCATCCGCGAGGTCGACCTCTTCTCCGCGGGCGACGGGCTGTTCGTGCAGGTGGCGGGCGTCGGATTCGACGCCCAGATCATCGAGGAGACGACCTGGGAGCGGAAGAAGAAGTTCGGCCCGCTGAGCTACCTGATGTCGGCGATGTCGGTGGTCGGGCAGCCGCCGCCGCGCCTGAAGGTGTTCGCCGAGGGGGCCGACGGCGTGGATGCGGCCTTCGTCCTGATCGGCAACGGCGCGCTCTACGGGCCGGCGTTCAAAGTGTTCCGCCACGCGTCGAACAGCGACGGGCTGCTGGAGGTGTTGATGTTCGAGAAGCAGGGGCACCTCGACATGCTGCGCTATCTATCCGCGATGGCGATGGGCAAGGTGGAGAACAACAAGGATGTGACCTACCTGCAGACGCCGTGGCTGCGGGTGGAGAGCGAGGAGCCGGCGCCGGTCGAGGTCGATGGGGAACTGGCGGGCACGACGCCGGTGGAATTCGAAGCGCTGCCGACGCCGCTGCGGACACTGGTGCCGTGAGACCGAGTCCCCTCGCCGTCGTGGTCGCGTGCGTCGCCTGGGTGACCGGCGCCTGCGCGCGCCATCAAGCCGACGCCCTGCGCCCGCAACTGATGGCGCGCAAGGCGAGCAGCGTGGCCGAGTGGGCGGGCGGGGAAGCGGTGTTGCGCGAGGCGACCGCGCGGGTGGGGGTCCTGTTGCCCGATGGTGCCGATGCGGTCGGCTTCGCCGTACAGGTGCTGCGCGAGGGCGAGCCCCCGGTCGAGACCTTCGAGTTCGCCAACTTGGGCGGCGGCCGCGGGCGGACGAAGATCAGCGCCGCGGTCCCGGTGACGGAGGACGGCTATTTTCTGACGGCGAGACACTGCCTCGGGGACGGTGTGCCCGCGGTGTTCCTGCGCGCCCCCGGCGGGCGGCGCCTGGAAAAGTCGCCCGCGCGGGTGGTGTGGATCAGCGGCGAAGAGGCGGATCTGGCGTTGTTGCACACCGGTCACCGCCCCGCGGAGCCGTTTGCCATCGGGACCCCCGCCGCGTTGGCGGCTGGGGATCGCCTGGGTGCGAGCGGGTGGTCGGGCCTGGGTGGCGGCGGCGGCCTTTTCGACGGGATCGCGGCGGGACGTGTCCGCTCGGTGACGCGCGAGGGTGGGGGGGATGGGGATGGTCCGGTGTGGTGGAGGGTGGTGCACGACGCCCCGATCCAACCCGGCGACAGCGGCGGGCCGCTGCTCGACCGGGAGGGGCGGCTGGTCGGCATCCACTCCGGCGGCCGCGTCGGCGCCCTCGCGATCTACGAGCGCAAACCCGAGGGGGCGCCGCTGCGTGGCTTCGAGGCGATGTCCCATCTGCCGGAGCCCGGCTGGTTGGCGCGGGTCATCGCGGACGACCGCAGCCGGGCGGGCGGACGCTATTCGGTCTCGAACAGCCGGTAGTAGAGCTCGTCCTGGCCGGGGGCCTCGAAGAGGTCGAGGTAGGAGCCGCCGTCCGCGTCGTCGGTGAGTTCGAACCAGTTCTGGAGATCGGTTGAATAGAGGACGGTGTAGAAGGCGCCGTCCCTCGCGTTCCACTGGATGGTCGCCGAACCGTCGCTGTTGCGGACGACGGACGTGATCTGCAGGGGCGCGTCGCCCCCCTCGACCAGGGCGAGCACCTCTTCGGCGGTGAGGGCGGTGTCGTAGATGCGGATGTCGTCGAGCTTGCCGGTGAGGGTGCGGTTGGCGAGCGCGCGGGAGGCGCCGATGCGGACGTTCAACGTGGCGAGGGTGTCCAGCGGCGTGTTGCCGGTGACGGCGAGGGAGTCGAGCTCGCCGTCGATGTAGAACAAGACATCGCCGATGGTGGGGGCACCGTTGTCGGGGATCACGGCGGCGACGTGGTGCCAGTTTTCGCCGTCGGCGATGGCCCGGGTGCTCTCGCTGCCGGAGCCGGAGACCTCGGTGCGGACGGTGGCGCGCGGGTTGCCCGAGACGCGGGTATCGAAGCGGTTGCCGGTGGAGCCCGGGCCCCAGGAGACGATGGTGGCGTTGTTCTGCGTCTGTTGGCCGGGGCCCTTGAACCAGAAGGCGACGGTGCGCGGGCCGGCACCGGCAATGCCGCCCCACCCGAGGACGTCCACCCAGCTGAGGCCGTCGCCGGGGAACGACAGCGATGCGGTGGAGCCATCGGGGACCGGTGCCGGGTCGGCGGTGTCCCAGGTCGGCGAGCCGACGAAGGTGCCGTCGAGGGTGCTGCCGAATTCGGGCAAGAGGGTGGTGCCGTCCGTCTCGCCGGGCATCTCGCCGACACGCCAGTGGGCGACGAGGTTGGGTTCGGCGACCGCGAAGGTGGTCACGGTGACCTCGGCGGCGACGCTGCCGTTGGCGTTGGTGGCCGTCAGCGTGAAGGTGGTGTCGGCGTTGACGGTGACCGAGGCGGCGCCGGTCAGCGGGTCGATGTCGCCGACGCCGTTGTCGATGGTCGCGGAGGTCGCGTCGAGCAGGGTCCAGCTGAGTTGCACGCTGCCGCCGGCGCCGACCTCCGTCGAACTGGCGGCGAAGGCGGTGATGACGGGCAAGGGATCGGCATCCACCATCACCTCGGAGGTGACCGTGCCGCCGGGGCCGGTGGCGGTGAGGGTGAAGGTGGTGTCCCCGTTCACCGTCGCCGAGGCGGTGCCGGCGACCGGGTCGACGGCGCCGACGCCACCGTCGATCTCGGCGGAGGTGGCGTTGCGGATCGCCCACGAGAATTCGACGGTGCCGCCGGAACCGATGCGGTCTGGGGTCACGGCGAAGGCGTCGATCACCGGCGGCGGGTCGACGACGACGGTGACGGAGAGGGTGTCGGTCTCGAAGGGCGTGGTGCCGGTGAGCGTGTAGGTGGTGGTCTCGGTCGGGGAGACGAGCACGTCGCCGAAGAAGCGCTCGCCGGGGTTGCCCTCGGTGTTGGCGAGGACGTCGCCGACGCCTTGATCGATGCTCATCGCGGTCACGGTGGGCGAGCACTCCCAGAGCAGCGTCACCGACTCGCCGGCGAAGATTTGCACCTCGCTGGCGTAGAATTGAAACAGCCCGGTGTCGTCGAGGTAGGCGGCGTAATGGGCGCCGATCCGCGAGTCGGCGGGGTCGCCGTCGCCGTCCGGGTCATCGAGGCGTTTGTCGTAGATGGCGACCTCGTCGACGATGCCGTCCGTGAACTGGATCGTCGCCGACTTGTGCGCGCCGATGACCCAGTTGCCCGCGGCGCTCTCGGCGGTGACGAAGCCTTGGTTGCCCTCGACGCCGTCGACGAACATGCGGATCGTGCCGGTCAGCGACTCGTAGGTGAGGACGACGTGTTGCCACTCGCCGATCTCGGTGGCGATCCCGGAGTTGGTGGTGGCGCCACCGGTGAAGCTGCCCGGCGTCCCGGTGTTGGCGGGGACATCGCTGAGCAGGGTGAGGTTCGAGCGGCCGAGGCCGCCGCCGTCCTGGTTCGACACCACGACTTGGGTGTCGACGGTGGTGCCGTCCTGGCGGATGATGGCCTCGATGGAGAAGTCGCCGGCGGAGGGGTCAAGGGTCAGGCCGGTGACGACCGCGCCGTCGCCGTTGAAGTCGATGGCGTTGCCGATGGCGCCCTGGACGCCGATCTCGCCGGTGCCGAGCGCGTCGAAGTCGGCGGCGTCGTTGCCGTTGCCAGAGGAGTCGGCGGCGAAGCCGGCCGCGGCGTCTTCGTCGAAGCGGAAATAGGCGACCGGGCCGTCGGCGAGCACGACGTCCGGGTAGGCGGCGGGCGCAGGGTGGGAGGCGGCGCCGAAGAGGGCGAGCGCGGCGAGGGGGATGGCGGCTTTCATGATGTGGGGGTGGGGTGTGGTTTGAAACGAAAAACGCCGGGCCGGGGAAGACTCCGGACCGGCGTTCGGGGGAAAAGGGGGAAATGGACGAAGGGCTTACTTGCGGCGGCGGAAGATGAGGGCGAGGCCGGCCAGCCCCAACAGCGCGGCGGCGCCGGGTTCGGGGACCGCGACGCGGGTGGCGCCGAGGTTGTCCCAAAGGTGGGTGTTTTCGGTGACGACGGGGCTGGCGTCATTGGGGCCGGATTTGATCACGTATTGCTGGCCCTCGATGAAGATCTCCTGGCCGTGCTCGACGAACTCCGCGGCGGTGTTCAGGGTCATGGTCGCGCCGGCGGCGAGGTTGATCCGCGAAACATTCACGGGGTTGCCACCGCCGCGAAAATTGATCGAGCTGGTGCCATCGACGTAGAGATCCGTGCCTTGGAAGATGAAGAAGGGTTCGAACTGCGAGCCGTTGACGACGTTGATCGTCGGCCCGAGCGGGAGGTTCGGGAAGTGGGCGCCGGGAGGGCCGGCGATGCCGTCGTTGCCCGCGGCGATGATCGAGGAGTTATCGACGGTGACGACGAAGCCGCTACCGACCTCGAACCGTTGCTGCGCCGCGACGTCGGGGATGGAGACGGTCGCGTTCTGGAACACGACGTCGTCGTTCACGGTCACGTTCGGGTCGATCACCGTCACCGCCGAGCCGGAGAGATCCCAGTTCGCCTCGTTGAAAATGTCCGCATCGACCGCACCCGTCCAGACGATGGCGGCCGGGGCGGCGGCCGGCAATAGCAGGGCGCCGGCGAGGAGGAGGGAGGGGAAGGGCTTCATTTTCGGGTTTTTTTCTGCCACGGGCTGCCCCACGCGGTCAAGCGGGATCGGGGCGTGTCGCGGATCAATCATCGATTGCCTCGACGCGGTAGAAGGTGCGGCCCCCGATGGGGTCGAGCCCGTAGCGGACCTCGGAGATCCCGCCGCCGAGCGGGCTCGCGCCATCGACCGGGGGCGCCACCGGATCCCAGGCCAGCAGGTCGTCGCTGGCGAGCACGGTGTAGCTCAGGCCGAGGTCGCGCTGCCGCACGCTGAGGATCAGTTCCCCGGCCGGGCCGATTTCGAACCGAGCCCGGGTTTGCGCCGCGTCCGGGACGCGCGGGTCGCCGCCGAAGGCGAACTCGGCGAAGCGGTCCTCGCCATCGCCGTCGTCGTCGGGACCGGGCAAGGCGTCGCCCTCGCCGAAGTGCGACGTGTGCCAGGCGGCGAAGTATTGCCCGGTCGCCGCGGCCAGGTCGGCGACCTCGGCGGGGCTCAGGGCGCGCCGGTAGATGCGCAGTTCGTCCATGGTGCCGCCGAAGCGCCGCCCCTGCGAGTCGAGCCCGACCGTCGCCGCCGAGAGCGCGGTGTCGATCGCCTGCGGGTTCGCCTCCGCGATCGCCTCGGGGGCGCCATCGACGTAGAGCTTCACATCGGCGACGTCCGGGGTGCCGTCGTCCTCCCAGGTGAAGGCGACGTGGTGCCAGGCGTCGTCGCGCAGGTCGGTGGTGCCGATGACGTAGCCGCCGGAGACCTCGACCCGCAGCCGGCCGGCGTCGGCGGCGTTGTTCTCGATCCGGAAGTGCAGCTTCCGGCCCGGGTCGCCGTTGCCCCAGCCGGTGATGGCGCCGGAGGCGCGGGTGCGCACCCAGGCGGCGACCGTGCGCGGCGCGGTGCCGGCGGGCGGCGTAAAGCGGCCCAGCGCGACGCCGGTGGTCGAGCCGTTGAAACGCAGCCCGGGGCCGTGGCGCCCGGCCCCCCACTCGGAGCCGTCGCCCGCAAAGCCCTCGAGCGTCCCCTCGGGCTCGCCGGTGGCGCGGTGGGCGATGTCGCCTCCGCCCTCGTTGAAGGGCAGCCAGAGGTCGCCGGCCTCGACCGCGTCGCCCGTGAACCAGGCTGTCGCGGGCACCGGTCCCCGCGCGAACCCGGGGCCCTCCCACTCCAGTTCTAGCAACTCCTCGCCGACCGCGTGCCGGTAGTAGAGCCGCACCGGGTGCAGGCCGGCGGCGAGCTGCACGGAGCCCGAGCGCGTGGAGCCGTCGTGGCGGAAATCGTCGTCGATGACATGCGCGTCGTGGAGGAAGAGCTGCGCCCCGGAGTCGCTCCGCAGGTGGAAGGTGTACCCGCCGGCGGCGGGGGCGTTGAGGTAGCCGGTGAACAGGATGCCGTAGTTGTTGGCGCGCGGGCGCACGGAGAGGTCCAGGTTTGAAACCACCGCCGCGCCGGACGGCGTCAGGTCGCGGAACTCCGGCACCCAGGCCCAGATGCCCTCGTAGGTTCGCGCGGTCAAACCGAGCGCCGCGTCCGCCTCGACCGCGCCGAGCGGGGCGTCGTCGTAGGGGCGGGCGGCGCTGCTGTCCGGGCGCCGCGAGCTGATCGCCAGCGCCTTCATCTGCTCGTGCAGCCCCGGCAGCGCGGGGGCGAGGTCGGTCGTCTGCTTGGGATCGGAGACGACGTCGTAGATCTCGAAGTCGGTGTCCGCGCCGGCGATCGAGGTGCGGATCCCGGAGTAGTCGCCGACCCGCAGCACCTGCATCTGGCCGCGGCCGCGGCCGCGGCGCGAGCTCTCGAAGGCGCCCCAGTTCGGCGTGCTGCCGCCGTTTTGGAACTCGAAGTAGAGGTAGCCCTTGTCGCGCTGTGCGCCGTCGCCGGTGAGGTCGGGCAGCAGCGAGACGCCGTCGCACCAGGCCGGCGCCGGCACCTCGGCGGCGTCGGCGAAGGTCGGCATCCAATCCCAGATCGCGGACGGGTGAGCGGTCTCGGCGGGCGGGGTCGCGGCGTCGCCGTCGCCGATCTTGCCCGGCCACCAGGCCACGGTGGGCACGCGGATGCCGGCCTCCCACATGTCGCGCTTGATGCCGTCCATGCCGGCGAAGCTCTCGAAGAAGCGCGGGTCGTTGCCCTCGTTGTGCGGGCCGTTGTCGGAGGAGAAGACCACCAGGGTGTCGTCGTCGATGCCCAGGTCGCTCAGCGTCTGCAAGAGGTCGCCCACGCCGTCGTCGATGCGGCGGATCATGCCGGCGTGCTTCTTGTTGCTGGTCGGCCACGAGGTCGAGGCGATGTCCGGGTGCACGTAGTCGTCGATGCCGCCGCCCGTGGCGGTGTTACAGTAGCTCGGCGAACCGGTCCACTGCAGGCCGCCGAGCGCCCCGCGCCCCGCCGGGTAGGCGGCCGGCGGATACTGCATTTTGAAATGCGGCGTGTCGTAGGCGAGGTAGATGAAGAAGGGTCGGTCGGGGTGGTTCGCGGTCTCGTCGACGATGATCTTCTTCGCGCGGGCGGTGAACAGGTCGGTGGTGTAGACGTCCTGGAGGGCGTCGGTGATGCGCGCGTCGTTCTCGTAGACGTAGGCGACCTTGTCGGTGGTGCCGTTGCGCGGGTAGTGCTCGTGGCCGTCGTTGTGGTAGAGGTAGCCGAGGAAGTAGTCGAAGCCGCGCGCGTTCGGGTGCGCGGCCGGGCCGGAGGCCTCCGGTCCGGCGACGCCGTTCTTGCCGATGTGGGCGGTGTAGTAGCCGGCCGCCCCCAGCACCCGCGCCAGCGTGTGGTTGTCCTCGAGCTCCTTGTCGAACTGCGAGTTGCGGATGTTGCAGTGGCCCTGGTGGCGCCCGGACAGCAGCGAGGCGCGCGACGGCGCGCAGACCGGCGCCGAGACGTAGTGGTGGGTGAGCTTGATGCCCTCCGCCGCCATGCGGTCGATCTCCGGCGTGTCGAACTTCTGCGGGCCCGCCTTGGCGTCCTGCCAGAAGCAGCCGAGGTCGCCGTAGCCGAGGTCGTCGACGAGGATGTAGATGATGTTCGGCCGCGGCGGCCCCGCGCCGGTGTCGGCGACGTTCGGGTCGCGCCCGGCGCCGACCTCGATGCCGTCCGGGAGCCCGTCGCCGTCGCTGTCCGGGTCGAGCGGGTCGCTGCCGGTGTCGGACTCGTTCAAATACACCCCCGTGCCGGTCTCGGCGCCGTCGGGCAAGCTGTCGCCGTCGCTGTCGGGATCGAGCGGGTCGGTGCCGCGCGTTGCCTCCATCCCATCGCTAGAGCCATCGCCGTCGCTGTCGGGGTCGGTCGGGTCGGTGCCGTCGCCCTGCTCCTGCGCGTTCGTCCTGCCGTCGCCGTCCGGGTCGCCGCCGCCGGTCTCGTCGAGGTCGTTGAAGTGCTGCTGCTCCCAGACGTCGAGCAGCCCGTCGCCATCGCTGTCGGGGTCGGGCGCCGCCTCCGAGACGGCGCCCGTGCCGGCGGCGGCGTCGAGCAC
>JAUIGD010000678.1 GCA_030430255.1 Verrucomicrobiia bacterium | reverse complement strand
GAAATGGAAGAAAGGATTCTAGCCCTCGCCTCCCGGATGCTTCGTTCCGCTTCGGTCAGGTAGCCCGCTACCTTCCCTCAGCGCGCCTCGCCCCGAGAACCGAAGGTCTCGCGAATCGTCCAGAACTTATTTGAATCCGGCATGAGACGCGGGTGCCTGAGGTGATTGGTAAGATCGGGGGAACGGAGTCTCTCGGGCGGGAGATTCGTCGGCTCGCTCGCTCGCTCGGAATGACAGGGGCGGAGGTTTTTCCGTAACAGGAGTTCGCAAGCTCCGTCACGGTCCCGGCTCCAGCGCAGTCAATCATCTTGAACCGGCGGGCGGAAGCCTGCACTCCCACGTTTCCCCGTCACTCGACGCCGAGCCGGCCCTTGACGTCGTCGACCTGGAGGCCGGAGACGGGGAGGTCGAAACCGAGGGTGTCGCCGTTGGGCTGGAAGCCGCCGCCGTCGACATCGACGAAGATGGGGTTGTTGTAGGCGATGGGCTGGAGCTTGGCCTGGCCGCTGGTGCCGAAGCCGGTCTCGAGGGTGTGGTTCTCGCCGACGGCGACGACGATGAGGTGGGCGTCCTCGCTGAGGTCCAGCTCCAGGACCTGGTCGAACTTGACGACGCCGTCGCCGAACATCTCGGGGTTCTTTTCGCGGGTGTAGTTGTAATCGGGCACCTGGCGGCCGTTCACCAGCACCTGGACGCGGTCGATGTCGAGCCAGTCGGTGCACTGGACTTTCACCTTCAGTTCCAACGGTCCGCTGGTGCGGTCGTGGCCGCCGGCGATGATGCCGGCGCCGGTCTCGACTTCGAGGAAGGGGCCGGTGGAGAGGATCATGCGGCCGGCCTTGGAATTCCGGCTCAGCTCGCGCCAGTCGAGGAGGGCGGGATCGTCGGTGGAACTCTTCACGTAGGTCCGCCAGCCGCCGACGCCGTTGCCGTGGACGTGGTGGGCATCGGCGACGGCCACGCCCCAGGGCGCGGGCCCCTGGTTGAGCAGTTGCAGCCAGATGAACTCGCGGATCATGGACACCTGACGCCCGACGCCGGTGCGGGCGGGGACGATCTCGTAGGGGGCGCCGGCGAGGATCTGGCTGGCGCGGTAGTTCTGCGACTCGAGGGCGTCGATGAGCCCGCCGAAGTAGGCGTAGCCACCGTCGGCCTTGCCGTCGCCGTTGCGGTCGAAGAAATTCTCGACCATGTCGGGGTGATTGACGTGGACCCAGCGGTCCACCTCGGGTTTCTGCCAGTCTCGGAGGGTGATGGCGTTGAGGCGCGGGTCCTTTTTCCAGACCGGGGCGCCGCCGTCCTGCAGCTTGGGATTCGGCTCGAAGGGGAAGGCGTTGAAATGGGCGCCGCGGCCGGTGAGCTCCATGCCGGGAAGGGTGTTGAGGAAGGGCGCGAGTCCGAGCCGGTCGATGTGCGGGCGCCAGTCGTAGAGGCGGTTGTGCTCGGTGGTGGGCGCGAACTCGATGTGCTCGGCGGCGAGGTTGATGAGCGCGTCGTCGGTGCCGCAGGTGTTGTCGC
>JAUIGD010000291.1 GCA_030430255.1 Verrucomicrobiia bacterium | reverse complement strand
CGCGACCGCTCGACGCCGTGGCGTAGCGGTTGTTCTGCGTGGCGAAGATCCCCGTCAGGTATTCGCCCGCGGGGTGGGAATTGGTGAAGGCCAACTCGTCGAAGGTCGCCGCCTCGCCGGGCGTCGGGGCGAAGTCTTCCAGCAGGGCGATCCGGTCCGTCGCGTCTTTGCGCCCGACGAGGAAGACCTGCCCGCTGCCGTCGAAGCCAGCGCCCTCCCAGTCGTAGTCGTCGAAGCGGCGGAAGATCGACCGCCAGCCCAGCACGTCCAGACTCGGCAACTGGCTCCATTTCGCCCCGCCGCTGTAGCTGTTGAAGACGCGGCCGTCATGGCCGGCGATCACCATGCGCTGGCCGCCGTTGTAGAGCGCGCTCACCTGCCCGCCGGCGAGCGATTCGTCGAAGAAATAGACTTCGTCGAGGCCGCCGTCGAGGTGGTCGGAACGGGCTCCGGAATCCCATTCGTTCCCCAGCGTCCACGCCTTCCCACCGGGCGCGACGGTCACCTTTCCGGAGAAGTTGTATGCGCCCTGGTAAGAATTGTTCTTCCACACGGAAACCTGCGTCATGTCGGTGCCCGCCTGGTAGTAGACGGACAGGGCGAAGTGCTGCCAGCCCGCGGTCACCGGCGTGCTCGTCAGGTCCGCCTGCTGGCCGCCGATGACGATGCGGTAGCGCGCGGGCGAGCCGTAGATGCCGAAGACGAACTCGTTGCCGCCTGACGCGGTGTTCTTGCCGACGAAACAGCGCCCGGACGATGTCGAGTCCGGGTTCGCCCAGAAGGCCATGCTGAAATTCGTCGTGTCCGGGATCTCCAGACCGGTCAGGTCGATGGAGTTCGCGCCCGAGCGCAGGAAGTTCGCCCACGCGCCGGTGACGCCCGGGACGGCGGGGTCGCTTCCGGCGAGCTTCGGCGGCGCGCTGCTCGCGCCGTGGAACCCGTTCCCGGAGGCGTCGCGGAACAGCCCCGGGTTGCGCGGGTCGTCGAAGTGGTAGGCGGCCAGCGGCGGCATCCCGAGCCCGCGGTACACCGCGATGTCGCGCATGTCGGCGAGGGTGAAGGACCTCGGCACCCAGGAGTGTCCCCCGTTCTTCGTCTCCAGCACGACGCCGGCGTCGCCGACCGCCCACCCCTCTTCGGGCGTGAGCATCTCGATGTCGTTCAGATGCGTCGAGGCCCCCGCGATCTCGGGGTCGCGGACGGTGATCCAGCGCGACTCCGAACCGTTGCCGCTCAGCGGGATCGTGTGGTTGCCCTGGCCGACGGTGTTGATGGTGATCGACCCGTTCTGGTTGCCGAGCGCCAGCGGGCTGAAGGAGACGACGTGGGTGCGGGACTCGCCCGGCGCGAGCGGCGCCGTGCTCAACGGCGGGTCGATGCTGAAGCCGTTGCCGGCCCCGCCCAGGGTCGCCGAACTGAACTGTAGGGCCGCGTGGCCGCTGTTGCCGATCGTGACCGTGCCGGTCGACGTGCCGCCGACGACGGTCGGCCCGAGGTTCACGCTGTCGCGGCTCTGGAAGTACTTCGGCGTCGCGGTGGCGGTGCCGAGCAGGAAGCGGTCGATCTGGGGGTTGTCCGGGTCGTCGGTGGTGATGCGCAACTGGGCGGTCTTCGACCCCGCCGTCACCGGGTGGAACAGCACGGTGATGTCGTGGTCCCGCGCCGGGTCGAGGACGAAGTGCGGGTCGTCGACGGTGAAGTTGACGCCGCCCGCGCCGATGACCTCGACGCTGATCGTCGCCGGAGCGAGGCCGAGGTTGGAGACGTTGAGGCGGCGCGAGCGGGACTCGAACACCTCGGTCGCGGGGAAGCTGAGGTTGCCGCCGCCGACGTCGACCGCCGGGTGGGAGCCGGTGGTGTTGAGGCCGAAGACGATGTGCCCGCCGGCGCTGAAGGCCCCCGGGAGATCGACGCCGAGGTCCTCGCCGAAGTCGATGAAGAAGCGGCCGAGGTGGTCGATGTACATCGTGTAGAAGCCCGCGCCGGCCCCGAGCTGGACCGAGGCCTCGGTGGGCTGTCCCTTGAACGCGGTCGCCAGCATCCCGCGCGGCACCTCGAGGCGCATGCTGAAGGCCTTCAATCCCTGGCCGATGATCGTGCCGCAGACCTCGCTGTTCGGCGTGAACTCGAGCAGGCTCGCGCCCTTCACCGGGTCGGCCGGGTCGCGGAGCACGAAGGTCGGCGCCGTGCCCGGTCCGCGGAGGCCGGTGAGGCAGACCGTCGCCGTCCACTGCTCGCCGGGCGCCGTGGTGAAGGTGAAATCGTCCGCCGGGGTGTCGCCGTAGATGCTCGCGGCGACGCCCTGGCCGAGGAAGGGCATGTCGGCGACCGCGGGCTTGATGGTGGTGGAGACGGTCGGCGCGCCGGCCGCGTCGTCGCGGAGCACGGCGACGCCCGCCGCGAGGTCGCCGCCATCGGCGGCGCGGATGCGCAGCAGGTCGGTGTTCGTGCCCGGCACCTTGAACACCAGCGGCGAGACCTCGCCCTCGATCAGCGTGTAGGGGGCGAGGTTGTCGGGCGAGTTGTTGAAGGCGAACTCGGCGTTGCTGAGGGTCGGGAAGCCGGGGATGTCGACCTCGTCCACCATCAGGTTGCCGGCGACGCTGGGGAAGGCGCCGATGTTCGCGTCCGGGGTGATGGCGAAGGAGCCGGCCAGCCCGTCGATGACGAAGGGGTCGCCGGTCTCCGGGAAGTAGCCGACGTCGAAGGTGCCGCTCAGCCCGAAGCCGCCGCGCCGCTTCGCCACCGCGTAGGGCGTGAAGTTGGCCGGCTCGAAGCCCGGCTCGTACTCCGGCGAGAACGCGAACACCGAGAGCGAGGCGCCGCCGCTGGCGCGCAGGAAGGGCTGCAGCTCGGCCGGCACCGTCACGCCCGCCGTGGCCTCCATGCTGGCCTTCGGCAGGGTCGACTGGATCTCGCCGATGAGCGCGGCGGCGTCCGAGGCGTCGAGGCGGGTGCCGATCTCGGCCAGGCGCTCGACCATGCCGCCGGTCGGCGCCTCGGCGGCGCCCTCGACGTAGTCGGCGGCCTTGATCTCGATCTCGACCTCGCCGGTGACGAAGTTCGCCAGCCACGAATCGACCTCCGGCGTGCCGGGGTCGCCGTCGTCGTCCCAGGTCTCGGGGATATGTGCGGTGAGCAAAAAGCAGCCCTGCGCTGGGTCGTAGTTCACCGAGCCCTGCGCCACCGGCATCCCCATCACCGGCGCGTCGAGCCAGCCGGAGAGCAGGATGCGCTCGTGGGGAAAGCTCGGCAGCGTGCGGTCGGCGAGCTTTGTCATATCGAGCGCGCTGATGGTGTCGATGAACTCGTCGAGCGAGGCGCCGTCGAAGTCGAAGCCCGCCGGCGGCCCGGGGAAGGGCAGGTACATCGCCATCTGCCCCGAGCAGGTGGTGCCGGTGAAGTAGGCGTAGCCGGGGTCGTCGAAGTCGGGGTTCTGCGTGTCCCCGGGGTCGCCGAACAGGATCGCCGCGTTGGCGGCCCAGTCGCCGAAGTCCTCGAACTGCGGCACGGTGAAGAGCTGGTTCAGGCGTTCGGCCGGCGCCGGCTTGGCGACCACGTTCGGCAGCGCGATCTCCGCGCCGCCGATGAAGCCGCCGTCGGGGAAGTAGTGGTTCGCCAGGTCCATGCCGGCGAAGGCCGCGGGGTCGACCCGCGCGGCGACCTGCGCGGTGAGGAGGTCGCAGCCGCCGTTGCTCGGCTGGTAGCAGGGCGAGCCCGGCAGTGCGAACAGCGATTGCAGGTCCTGCGCCGAGCC
Source organism: Verrucomicrobiia bacterium (assembly GCA_030430255.1). Classification (GTDB taxonomy): domain Bacteria; phylum Verrucomicrobiota; class Verrucomicrobiia; order Verrucomicrobiales; family DEV007; genus JAUIGD01. The sequence goes on along the minus strand of JAUIGD010000291.1, from coordinate 4,368 downwards.
GCGCCACAGCGGGTTCTGCAGCTGCCCCTTCGACAGCGCGGCGAGGATCACCTCCATGCGCGTCGGCACCAGCGGGTCGCCGAGGTCGTCGGGGTTCGTCCACGCGCCGAGCGGGAGCGTGTTCTCCGGGTCGGCCGGGTCGCGCATGAAGCGCCCCGCGCCGCGCGACGGGTGGCCGCCGAGCCGCGGCATGATGATGCGCCCCTGCCCGTCGGCGAGCTTGTAGCCGAGCGGCTGCAGCTGGTAGCCGAAGCTGAACACGCTGTCCTCGATCAGCGTCTCCAACTGGTTGCTAGCAAACTGCGCGGGGTCGGTCAACATCGTGCCGACGTTCTCCTCGGTGAAGGCCGGCATGCGCAGCGAATAGCCCATCTGCGCGGTGTCGACCGCCGTCGGCAGCGCGTAGGCAGATGCCCCCAACAGCACCGACGACAGCGTCTGCGAGGGCGAGAACTGCATCTGCGCGACCAGCTCCTGGTAGTCCACCATCGTCGCCGGGTCGGTGACTCTTTGATAGAGCAAGCCGCCGCCGAAGGCGCTGCCCGCGCCGCCCGTGAGCGGGAAGCCGAAGATCTTCGGCCCGACGTCGCCGCCGAAGCACAGGCGCGGGTTCACCTCGACGAGGATGCGCGTGATCAGCTCGGTGAAGCTGCCCATGAAGGCGCGCATCGTGTCCGGCGTGACGGCCACCGGCAGCGCGGCGGTGCTGGCGGCGGGGTCGCTGATATCGACGCCGGAGTCGACCAGGATCTGGAAGACGTTGAAGAAGCTCGCCAGCCACGCCTGCTGTTCGGGCACGGTGAGGTCCATGAAATGGACATCGACGCCGGCGTTCAGATCGCGCGCCATCGCGCGCGGCGCGACTTTGTCCATCATGACGATCATGAAGTCCTCGACGTCGGCGCCGAAGTTCCCGGCGTTGAGCGACATCCAGTCCCACAGCGCCGTCGTCACCGCCTCGTAGCAGCCCGGGCAGCCGAGCGACATCGTCATGCGCCCGAGTTCCAGCGGCCCGAGCGCCACCTCGGCGACGCCGCCGAAGGTCGGGTCGATGTCGCCCTCCGGCGTCGTCAGGGTGAAGGCCAGCGTCGCGTCGCCGACCGGGATGCCGACGAGGTTGATGCTGCCGTCGAGCACCGCGGTGCCGGTGGTGGAGATCGTCACCGCGCCGGTGCCGCTGAGCACCGAGGAGATCGCGGAGTGCGACAGCGTGCCCTCCAGGCGCAGGGTCACATCGAAACACGGGATGCCCTCCGCGGCCTTGGCGACGAGGATGGCGTGGAGGCTGGCGTCGGGGTCGGCCTCCAGCGCCTCCGCGAAGCCCTCGCGCAGGAAGTTTTTCGCCGCGTCGTCGACGGAGTTGGCGAGGTCGCTCATCTTGCCCGCGTAGAACTCCTTCGCGCGCCCGAGGTGGTCCGGCACCGCGTCGACCAGCGCCTGCGCCTGCGCGAAGACCTGGCCGGTGATGCCCGCGACGAAGGCGTCGATGGCCGCGCCGGGCGTCATCGTGTCGAGCTGAGCCGGGGAGATGCCCGCCGCCGCGAGGATGGCGTCGACCTGCGCCGGGCTGAGGTTGGTGCCCTTGAAGATGACGCGCTCCTCGCCGCCGACGAGGATCTTCTCGCACAGCGGGTTGAGCGAGGGCGGCGGGAAGGGGCCCTGGATGCAGTTGAAGTCCGGTGTCGTCGGCAGCACGCAGTCGGGCGCCGGCGGGAGGTCGGGGGCGGTGTTGACCGGGTTGGCCGCCAGGTCGGCGTCGATGGCGTCGTTGAGTTCATCGACGTCCGGCGGCGAGGTGCCGCGGGAGGCCTCGTCGCCGGGGAAGCTTTCGTCGACCACCACCTCGCCGCCGGCGCCGATGTCGATGTAGCTCTCGAAGTCGCAGGGGTCGCTGAAGCTGTTCTTGAAGTTGATGCCGCCGCTGGCGCCGGTGAGCAGCACGCCGCCGAGCGTGCCGCCGTCGATCGGGATGCCCGCCGGTCCGGCGCTGAGCGAGAAGCACGCGCCGACGAACTCCGTCGGCCGCGCGGCGAGCAGCACCTCCGCGCCGATGTCGTTGACCTTGGCACCGAGGTTGCCGGCGAAGAACAGCTTGTCGTAGTTGCCGAGCGCCACCTGGTCGAGGTTGCCCAGGTGCAGCCCGCCGGTGATGCCGCCCAGCGGCGGGATGTCGAGGTTCTCGATCTGCAGCGTGAAGCTGTCGATGCTGGCCATCGTGTTCGGGAAGTCGGGGATCGGGAACCCGGTGTTCTCCTCGGCCATGAAGCGGATCTCGACGCCCGTGACCCCGCCGGAGAGCCCGGGGCTGCCGCCCTCGATGGCCGCGCCGTTGGGCAGGGTCACGACGCCGGAGGTCTCGACGATGATGTTGAGCGGATCGAACAGCCCCATCTGCCCGGCGGCGGGGAACACCGGCAGCGTGTCGTCGACGAAGCGGAGGCAGAGCTCGGTCGGGTAGAGCGGCAGCAGGTCGGCGACCAGCTCGATGCCCTCCTCGCCCGCGACGAAGCACACGCCGCCCGGCTCGAAGCGCGGGATGAGGTCGCTGATCACCGGCGGGCTCGTCAGCGGGATCGCCTGCGAACCGTCCCAGATGAACGAGGCGCCGAGCAGCTCGAACTGGACGATGTCGCCGAAGTTCACCGCGCCCTCGAGATCGATGCGGAACGCGTCGGCGAGGTTCTCCGGCGGCCGCTCGAAGATGCTGCCGATGTTCGACAGGGAGAGCTCCGCCGCCGGCGCACCGCGCGCCCCCAACAACTCGATGCCATTCTCGCCGCCGATGCGGAAGCGCCCGGAGAAGGTGAGCTGGTCGAACGAGAAGACGGGGCTCTGCCCCACCTCCCAGGCGAACGAGCCGGCCGCCGAGGCGGTGACGGAGGCGTTGTTGCCGGCGTCCCAGATCATGTCCGGGTCGAGCTGCACGGCCATGCCGCCCGCGAGGGAGAACACCGTCATGCCGGTGGCGGGGTTGCGCTCGAGGCCGAAGTTCGAGCCGCCCAGCACCTGCACGCCGAAGCCGTCGAGGTCGAGCAGGCCCACCGGGTTGACCAAGGTGATGGCCGCCGCCTCCGGGAAGCCGTCGACGCGCCAGTCCTGCACGTCGAGCGCCAGCTCCAGCGGCAGTTCCTGCCCCGGCAGCGGCATGAAGAAGCCGGCGTTCAGCTGCGTCAGCAGCGGGAAATCGCCGCCGGACAGCACGAGTTCGGTGTCGTCGATGGTCACCAGCGAGCCCGGCAGGCCCGGCACCTCGAAGCCGATGTCCTCGAAGGCCAGCACGAAGGGCTCGTTGTTCTCGTCGCAGAACGCGACCGTGCGGCTGGCGAAGTCGTATTCGACGCAGAGGCTGCCGGCGAACGACACCGTCGCCGGCTCGCCGTTGAGCTCGCCGGCCACGTCGGTCTTGGAGAAGATGTCGGGCGGCAGGGTCAGCGCGCCGCCGGTGAAGGTCGCCGTGAGCCGGTCCGCCGAATAGGTCACCGTCGTCGGGCCCGCATCGACCGTGAGGTAGAAATCCGCCTCGGTGAGCGGCCGGTCGGGCAGCGGCGTCTGGCGCGCGAGCAGCCCGACTTTGCCCGACACGGCGATCGCGCCGTCCGGGCTGGCGGTCGAGATCTGCGCCCCGAGCGAGCCGTCGAGCAGGGCGAAGTGGTCGCCGAGCGCGAGGTTGGTGAGCGTCGACCCGAGCTCGATCCGGTCGTCGTCGGTGTCGTAGCTCGCGCTCACGGTGACGGTGGTCGGATCGCCGGGGTTCGCCGGGTCGATGAACTGGAGCGAGCCGTCGCCGGCGAAGGCGAAGTTGCCCGCCAGGTCGCCGCTGCCGGAGAGCAGCGGGATGTCGAAGTTCACCTGCGCCGAGTCGCCGAAGGGCACCTCGCCGCCGGTGGTGAGGTCGATGCTGAAGGTGCCGTCGTTGGCGACGCGCAGCTGCACGACTTCGAAGTACGTGTCCGCCTCCGGGAAGCTCATCCGCAGCGGTTGTTCGCCTCTCCGGCCATCAGGCTGTGGCTTTCCCTCGGCTCAGTGGCGCATGGGCTGCCGACCGCCGCCGCGGCCGCCTGCGGGCGTGGAAGCGATGAAGGCCTGGCGAGCTTGGATCTCCGTCTGCCGCTTGCCCGGCAGCATTCCGCTGAACCACCCGCCCCACACCAGCAGCGCGGCCGTGGCGATGGCCAAGGCCCATGCGGTGATCTGGTACCGCCGCACGTAAACGCCCGCGGCGAAGGTCTCCAGTCCGGGCTCCGGCGGGTCGAATTCGTGCAGGTTGTTGAAGTAGTGCTCCTGACCCTGGGTGAGGAACTCGAACACCGGCTGCGCCGACTCCAAACTGCTGACGTCGCGGCCGCTGCGCATCTCGCGTTCCAAGGC
>JAUIGD010000290.1 GCA_030430255.1 Verrucomicrobiia bacterium | reverse complement strand
CAGGAGCGGGGTGTCCCGGTCGACGGGGACGAAGCGGATGGCCATCGCAACACCTCGACCACGTCGGCGGGAGGGTCAAAGTCCGACAGGCTCCTAGGCCGCTGTCTCGGCCCCCGCCGTCTCCGCTTCTTCCTCCTTGTCCTCGACGTAGTCGATTTCGACTTTGAGGTTGTCGATGATGAACTTCTGGCGATCCGGGGTGTTTTTGCCCATGTAGAACTGGAGCATCTCGCTGAGGGATCGGTGGTGATCGATCAGCACGGGGTCGAGCCGCATATCCTCGCCGATGAAGCCTTTGAACTCCCCCGGTGAAATTTCGCCAAGTCCTTTGAAGCGGGTGATCTCGGCGTTCTTGCCGCACGCGGCGATGGCCTCCTGGCGCTCGCGATCGGTGTAGCAGTAGAACTGTTTCTGCTTGTTGCGCACCCGAAACAACGGGGTTTGCAGGATGAACAGGTGTCCCTCGCGGATCAGCTCGGGGAAAAACTGGAGGAAGAACGTGATGAGGAGCAGGCGGATGTGCATGCCGTCCACATCCGCATCGGTGGCGAGGACCACCTTGTTGAAGCGCAGGCCGTCGAGGCCGTCCTCGATGTCGAGGGCGTGCTGGAGCAGGCTGAACTCCTCATTCTCGTAGCAGACTTTTTTACTCAGGCCGAAGCAGTTCAACGGCTTGCCGCGCAGCGAGAACACGGCCTGGGTGTCGGGGTCTCGCGCCGTGGTGATCGAACCGGAGGCGGAGTCGCCCTCGGTGATGAACAAGGTGGTCTCGTCGGAGCGTTTGCCCTTCTTGCCCTTGTCGCCGTAGTGCACACGGCAGTCGCGCAGTTTCTTGTTGTGGACCTTCGCCTTCTTCGCCCGCTCGTTGGCGATCTTGCGGATGCCCTTGAGCTCGGTGCGCTCTTTCTCGGCCCGCTGGATCTTCTCCAGCAGGGCTTTGGCCGCTTCGGGGTTGCGGTGGAGCCAGTTGTCCAGCTGGTCCTGCACGAAACTGACGATCCAGCCGCGCACGGGTTGGCCATCCTTCGGCGCGGTGTGGGAGGAGTTGCACTTCACCTTCGACTGCGAGGTGAAGTCGGGCTCCTGGATCTTCACGGCGATGGCGCCGACGATCGACTGCCGGACGTCCGCCGCCTCGAAGTTCTTCTTGAAGTGATCGCGGGCGGTCTTCACCACGGCCTCGCGGAACGCCGCTTGGTGGGTGCCGCCCTGCGTGGTGTGTTGGCCATTGACGAAGGAGTAATACTCCTCGCCGTAGCCGCCCGCGGAGTGGGTGAGGGCGACCTCGATGTCCTTGCCCTGCAGGTGGGCGATCGGGTAGAGGGGTTCCTCGCTGAGCTTCTTGGCCAACAGCTCTTTGAGGCCCTCCTTGGAGCGGTACTTCTTGCCGTTGAAAACGAGGGTGAGCCCCGCGTTGAGGTGGGCGTAGTTCCACAGCATCTCGTCGATGAACTCTTCGCGCCAACGGTAGTTGGGAAATATCTCGGGATCCGGGGTGAAGGTGACGCAGGTGCCATCCTCCTCCTTGGTCGCCCCCGCCCGCTTCATCTCGTGCGTGACTTCGGCGGCGGAAAACTCGATGACGCGCGTCTTCTGTTCGCGGAAGGCCTGGATCTTGAAGTGGTTCGACAGCGCGTTGACGGCCTTGATGCCAACGCCGTTGAGCCCCACAGACTTTTGAAAGGCTTCGGAATCGTATTTGGCGCCGGTGTTGATCCTCGCCGCGCAGTCGAGAAGCTTCCCGAGCGGTATCCCGCGCCCGTAGTCGCGCACGGTGACCGTGTCCCCGGAGAGCGAGATCTCGATAACCTTGCCATGCCCCATGGCGAACTCGTCGATGCAGTTGTCGATCACCTCTTTGAGCAAGACGTAGATCCCGTCGTCCGGCGCCGAGCCATCGCCGCGTCCGCCGATGTACATGCCGGGCCGCAGCCGGATGTGTTCGTGCCAGTCGAGGCTCTTGATGTCAGATTCGGTGTAGTTTGCCATCAGTCGGGAATGGAGGAGCTGATTTGTTAAGAAAGCTTAAGCACCTAAGCAGAGGTTCGCCCACTGGGCAAATCGCGACTGGCGCGGATCGTCCCGGACGGCTCCTGGGGAGGAAGACCAAAAAACATGAATAAAATGACGGCGGGGCGGCTCTTTTATGGATGAGGGCTACACCCTCGAAACCGATCGCACCACACGATGACCCGCTACGAAGAAGCTCCCTACCGCCCCAAACCGCCCCGAGCGGGCAACCGTCTGTTCGTGGGTATCTTGCTTGTCGCGGTGATCGCGATGGCCACCTTGCAAGTGAGGGGATGGTGGATCTCCCAGGCGCTGGCCGCGACCGCGCCGCGCGCGGTCACGCCCCGTGGCGACCTCGGGGCGGAGGAGATCTCCACCATCCGGCTGTTCGAGGAGACCTCGCCGAGCGTCGTGTTCATCACCACCATCGCATTGCAGCGCGACTTTTACTCGAGGAATGTCTACAAGCTACCCGCAGGGACCGGTTCGGGCTTCGTCTGGGATAAGGCGGGCCACGTCGTGACGAACTTCCACGTTATCAACGGCGCCAGCGAGGCCCAGGTCACGCTCTGGGACGGCAGCGTTTGGGACGCGTCGCTGGTCGGGCACGAGGTCGACAAAGACATCGCAGTCCTCAAGATCGAGGCTCCGGTCGAACGCCTGCACCCGATCAAAGTGGGCGAGTCGGCAAACCTCCAGGTCGGTCAGAAGGCGCTGGCGATCGGCAATCCATTCGGCCTCGAACAGACGCTGACCACCGGCGTGATCTCCGCGCTGAACCGGGAGATTCGCTCGCGGAACGGCCGCACGATCGACGGCGTCATTCAGACGGACGCGTCGATTAACCCGGGTAACTCGGGCGGCCCGCTGCTGGACAGCAACGGCAACCTGATCGGGATGAACACCGCGATCTACAGCCCGAGCGGGGCCAGCGCCGGCATCGGGTTCGCCGTGCCGGTCGACACCGTGAACCGCATCGTCCCGCAGCTGATCTCGCATGGGAAGGTGATCAAACCCGGCCTCGGCATCGTCATGGGCGACGCCAATTACCTGCGGCGTCGCTTCGGGGTCGAGGTGGACGGCGTGGTGGTGGCGGACATCGCCCGCGGGAGCGGTGCTGAGGAGGCTGGCATCCTCCCGGCGAGGCGGGAGGGCGGGCTGATCGCCTTCGATGTGATCAAGACGGTCGATGGCAAGAAGGTGAGTGACTCCGGAGACCTCTTCCGGGTCTTGGACAGCAAATCGGTCGGTGATGTGGTCGAGGTCGAGATCGCGCGTGGGCGCGACGAGGTGACGGTTGATGTCAGGTTGACGCCGCTGAACGATTGAGTTTCCGATCGATTAGGATGCCTCATCGGCCTCGATCGATCCGATTTGACCACGAATGACCGAGGCTCTAGTTTGGCCTCGGGAAGAGACACGCGCCGCCGGTGCGGCGCTGCCCGAAACCCCACCAGCGATAACCCCGCTCCGCCGCTGCTCCGGCCTTCGGCGGCAGCACAGCCCCACCCACGCGAACCATGAAAGCCAAGTCCACCTCGATCGCCGCCATCGCCGCTGCGGTAGTCTGCATCGCCAGCGTCGCCCCCTCCGGGGCGCAGAACTACACCGAGCAGCAGATCGCAGCCCAACAGCAGACCTTCCGCGAGGCGGAGGCCGCCGCCGCCTCGGGCGACTTCGCGACCGCCGAGGCGAAAGCGCGCTCGCTGCAACGGCTGCGACCGGGCGACCCCCACGTCCGCAACCTCCTCATTCGCATCGCCCGCGACAAGACCGCTGCCGCCGCGCGCTCGCCTTGGGAAGGGCTTCTGGGAGGGGTGTCGATGAGTGTCGATTTCGATGAAACCACGCTTGAGGAGGTCGTCGACCTCGTGAAGCGCCGTGCCAAGGAGCAGAGTGGGCGGGCGCCGGCATTCGTGTTCCGCAAGGCGGAACTGCGCGACCGTTTGGTCAGCCTCAAACTCGACGGTGTGCCGCTGACTGCGGTGCTCAAGTACGCTGGGGATCTCGCCTCGGTGGACTTCCGCTATGAAAAATACGCGATCATGGTGACCGATCGCGCGGAGGTCGCCGCTCCGCGAACGGCACCCGCTCGCGAACCCGCCGCGGAGGGGCTCGAGGCCGTTCCGGGGCTCCAGTCGCCGGTGCTTCTGCGGCCGAACGACGACCGCTTCTCGCAATAGCGAAGCGGAGGCGCTTCGATCTACGGCGCTCCTGCCGGGGCGCTGGCTGCCCTCCGGGCAAGGGGTCGCCGGGCATCGAGCAGATCGAGCAGATCGAGCGGCAGCGATCGGACTGCGGCTGGGCGAAAAGCCTGCCGCTTGGCCGGTTCCTGCCGCCGGCTTCCTCAGCAGCGACGATTGGCGTCGCCACGTCTGCGGAGGTGGTGATCGGTCCGGGTTCGGCCGCAGCCCAGGCCTGTGGAGTGGCTGGCGCTGATCGCCCCGTTTGTGTTTGGGATCGATCCGGGCTAAGGCCGACTTCACCCTCGATTCCACCGATGTCGCCACCAGCCGACGCACTGTCACGCCCCCCTCGGCTCGCCTTGGTCACGGGTGGCGAGGGCGCGCTCGGGGGCGCGATCGCCAGCGAGTTGCGCCACCGCGGCTTCGAGGTTCTGGCGCCCGGCCGGGGGGAGCTGGATGTCGCGTCTGCAGAGAGCGTCGACAGGTACTTTTCCGGTCGAGGCGAGGCCTTGGCAGAGCGGCTGGAACTGTTGGTCAACAATGCAGGGATCCGTCGCGATCGGGTCGTTGTGAAGATGCGCGAAGCGGATTGGGACGAAGTCCTTCGGGTCAATCTCCGCGGCACCTTTCTGTGTTCCCGCGCCGCGATGCGTCACTTCGTCCGACGGCGGTCGGGCCACATCGTCAACGTCGGCTCCTACTCGGGAGCGGCCGGGCCGGCGGGGCAGGGGAACTACGCCGCGGCCAAGGCGGGGCTGGTTGCGCTGACGCGTAGTCTGGCGAAAGAAGGTGGGAGGCGCGGGGTGCGCGCGAACTGCATCTTGCCCGGTTGGATGGAGACCCGGTTCACCGAAGGGGTTGCGGCCGCGGCGCGGGAGGCGGCCCTTGAGTCGCACAGCTTGGGTCGTCTCAACACACCTCCCGAGGCCGCTCGGTTCATCGCCTTCCTGCATCTAGAGATGGGGGCGGTCTCCGGACAGGTGATGCAGCTGGACAGCAGGATCTGATTCGCCGGGCCAACGGCTCTCGATCACCAATTCGCGGGCGAGGCGCAAGAGAGCGCCGCGTCGGCACGGCGGCGGCAGGGATCGGCGATGCGGGCTAGCCCGGATCGATCACCACATCCGCAGGCGAGGCGCTGCCATTCGTTGATGCTGAGTAGGCGGCGGCAGGGATCGGCGATGCGGCTGGGTAGGCACCCTGCCCGGGCCGAGTCCACGGCCAACGCCCGCGGCGTCAAAGAGGGCGAGCCGCGACCCGGAGCTTGGTGATCGGGGGGGGCGGGCCTCCTGGGCAGCGACGTGGATCGCTTCGGGATCAACCTACTGCCGTGCGCGTGGCATCGGTCCGACATGGGATCCCAAGGAGCGCATGCATCCCAGCGCTCTCATCCGCCGAGTCCCTCCCATTCCGCTTCAGTGGCAATCCCTTTTTGATACTCCATCAGGATCTTCCATACGCCGCCCTCTTTCGTGAGCAGCGCTTCGAAGTGGATGTGCTCCGTCTGCAGCTCTTCGCCGGGGAGGCGGAACCGGTAGCGGAAGATGCCGGTCTCGTGGGCCGTCTCGCCGTCGCCCCACCGGGTCGCGAACCGGAACGCCACCTCCGAAGCGCGCTCGCCCGATGCGGTGTCTTCGAACTCCGGCCGCCAGCGCTCGAGCGCCTCGGACAAGGGGTAGCTGGTTTGCTTGCTGCCGCTGACCAATACGCCGAGCGGATGGCAGGTCGCACGGTAGCCGTCGAAGTCGCCAGCCTTGACGGTGCGGGCCACCTCCGCCCAGTAGGCGTCGAGTTCGGCAAGGCGCCGATCTGCACCAGCCGGGTCGGCGAGCGCTGCGACCATGGCGAGGAGGAGCGAGGAGACGGTGACGCAGGCGACGTTCATGCCATCACTTTCGAGCATCCACCGGAGAGAACCAGTTCAACCATGCGCCGCGGAGGGGCCGCGGTCAACGGGCTGGCCGAGGGGAGTGTCAGGGGGCGCTACGAAGGCGCGTCGAGGATGGCCAAGCCTCTGGCCGGCGGGAGTAGAACGGTATTGACGGGTTCAGTGTGGCTCCGCCTCAATCGTCTGATGCCAATTGCAACGTTTCTCCGAAGCGCTTTCCTCCTGCTCCCCATCGGCGGATTGTGGAGCCCCCTCCTCACCACCGCACCGAGTGCCGAAGTCGGGAAGGGCTCGAAGCCCCTGCCGCTTCCGGGCGAGAGCTTCACCTTGGACGGCCACGATGCGTTCGTGATCCTGCCGGAGGGCGAACACCGAGGCGGTGCTTGGGTTTGGTACGCACCGACCCTGCCCGGTCTGCCCGCGGAGGCGGAGCGGTGGATGTTCGGTCGATTCCTCGCGGCAGGCGTGGCGATCGCCGGCATTGATGTCGGCGAGTCCTTCGGGAACCCTGAGGGCCGCCGCATCTTCTCCGACTTCTATGCCCATCTCACTGCAGAACGAGACTTCGCTGAGAAACCGTGCCTCTTGGCCCGCAGTCGCGGCGGGCTCATGCTGTACAGTTGGGCGGTGGAAAACCCGGGCAAGGTCGCCGGGGTGGCCGGGATCTACCCGGTTTGCAACCTCGAGAGCTACCCCGGCCTGACGCGGGCGTGCGAGGCCTACGGGATGACCGCAGAACGACTGGCCGCGGCGCTGGCTGTTCATAATCCCGTCGACCGGCTGGAGCCGTTGGCCGCCGCCAAGGTCCCCGTCTTTCATCTGCACGGAGACCGGGATCAGATCGTGCCGATCGGAGCCAACTCGGCGCTGCTGGCCGAACGCTACCGAGCGTTCGGCGGCCCCGTCGAGATCGAGATCGCCGTCGGCCAAGGGCACAACATGTGGCGCGGGTGGTTCGAGTCCGAAACCTTGGTGGAGTTCACGATCACCCGCGCGCTCGGTGCGGCAGCGGAGGGGAGTTAGATCCCGGCTCGGCTGGCAGTGCCTTTCCAATCTCCCAACGAAGACCCAAAAGACCCCAATGACCCCCATGAAGTACCAACCCACCCTCTCCAGGCTCGGATTCTTCAGCCTCGGATTCTCCGCAATTTTGACCAGCGCGAACGCCGAGCTCCCCGATCCCGACGGGGAACCGGCCGACATGAGCAAGCCCGTTCAGGTGTATATCCTCATGGGGCAGTCGAATATGCTCGGCTTCGGAAAAATCGGAGGGGGCGAAGGCTCGCTTGAGCACGCGGTCAACGAGAAGGGGCTCTACCCCTACCTCGTCGATGAGGCGGGCGAATGGACGGAGCGAAGAGACGTGCGAAACGTGCGCGTGATGGGGAGCGGCGATGGCGCCGCGCGCCAGTTCAACAACGAGTGGCTGACGATCTCCGGCGGCAAGATCGGCCCGGAGATCGGCATCGGGCATCATCTCGGCGAGGCGGTCGATGCGCCTGTGCTGATCCTCAAGAGTTGCATCGGCAACCGCGCGCTCGGCTGGGATCTGCTCCCGCCCGGCAGCGAAGGATTCGAGTTTACCGATACGAAGGGGACGACCTGGGTCCATCCGGGTTACAAGGGCTCGCCGGAACGTTGGAAGAAGGGCGAGGAGCCTCAGCCCATCGGTTGGTATGCCGGGATGCAGTACGACGGCGACGTCCGCCGAGCGAAGGAGGTCTTGGAGAAACTCGACGAATATTACCCGGGGGCGACCGACTATGAGGTCGCGGGATTCTTCTGGTGGCAGGGTGACCGCGACAGCCGCAGCGAGGCATTGTCTTCCCGCTACGAACAGAATCTCGTGCGGTTGATCAAAGCGCTGCGCGAAGAGTTCGATGCGCCGGACGCCAAGTTCGTGACCGCTTCGCTGGGGCAGACGGAGAAGGGCGCGACGGATGGGGGAGGAAAGATCCTCGAGGCGATGCTCGCGGTCGACGGGAAATCCGGAAAGTATGCCGAGTTCGAGGGCAATGTCGCGGCTGTCTACACCTACCCCTT
>JAUIGD010000289.1 GCA_030430255.1 Verrucomicrobiia bacterium | reverse complement strand
TTCCATGCCGCCGCCGAGGGCGTCGCGGCCACCGACGACGTGTTCGATGTGCTCGATTCGGCGCGCGCGATGCCGGTGCGGCGAGGACGGGTCGCGGGGGCCGAGACCGCCGGGGACCCGGGTCGCAGCGGCTCGGTCGCACGCAGCGAGGGCGAGAGCGGCGCCGTGGGATCCGTGGTCCTGCGCAGAATGCGGGCGGTGCGCGGAGAAGCCGCTCTGGCGGCGGTCGACCTCGAGGCTCTTCCGGGAACGGTGACGCTCATCGAGGGGCCCAGCGGGGCCGGCAAGTCCAGCGTGCTCGCGGTGCTGCGCGGTGCCTGCGACTACGAGGGCTCGGCGACCGTCGACGGAGTGGAGGTGTCTGAGCTCGCCCCGACGTGGCTGGCGTGGGCGGGGCAGAGCCCGGGCCTCATCGCCGGGACGGTCCACGACAACGTGACCCTGGGCGACGACGACCCCGACCCACGGTTGGTGGCGCGCGCTCTCGACGCCGCCGGCGCCGACGTCCCGGCCAGGCTGACCCTCGGGGTTCAGGGCGCCGGGCTGTCGGGCGGGCAGGCGCAGCGGGTCGCGGTCGCACGCGCGATGTATCGGGTGCTGCGCGGGCGTGCGCACGTGCTCGCGCTCGATGAGCCGTCGTCCGCGCTGGATGCCGCCACCGAGGCGCGGCTGTGGGCGTCGGTGCGGGCGATGGCCGACGACGGGACGATCGTGCTGCTCGTCTCGCACCGCACCACCGCGCGCGAGATCGCCGACCGCATCGTCGCCCTGCCGGCTCGGGAGGTGGTCGCGTGAGCGACGCATCCTCGGGAGCCACGCGCACGTCGCCGTCGAGCGGCGCGGCGATCGACGTCTCGACCCGGGCGGGCGTGCTGCGGGCGGCGATGCCGTCGCTGAAACGGTTCCTCCCCGGCACGGTCTCGGGCATGCTCAGCGAGGCGTCCGCCGTCGCGCTGCTGGTGTGCAGCGCGTGGCTGATCGTGCGCGCGTCCGAGCAGCCTCCGGTGCTGTACCTGTCGGCCGCGGTCGTCGGCGTGCGGTTCTTCGCCATCGCGCGCGGCGTGTTCCGCTACACCGAGCGTCTCGCCGGGCACGACGCCGCACTGCGGCAGCTCGCCACGACGCGCGCGTCGCTCGTGCGTCGGCTCATCCCCCTCGCCCCCGACGGATTGTCGCGCACCGGCCGCGGCTCGGTGCTCGGCGCCCTCGTCGACGACGTCGACGATCTGCAGAACCTGCCCCTGCGGGTGGTGCAGCCGCTCGTCGCTTCGGCGCTGGTCGCTCTGGGCGCGGTGGTGCTCGTCGCCTTCGTGTGGTGGCCGGCGGCGCTGACCCTGCTGGCGTGCCTCGTGCTGGCGGGACTCGCCGCGACCGCGTGGGGCTGGGTCGCCGGCTCTCGCGCCGAGACCGAGATCGCGCCCCTGCGCGGTCGGCTCGCCGACGCGCTGCTGGACCACCTCGGCAGTCTCGACGTGCTCGTCGCGTACGGCGCCGAAGCGGAGAGTCGCGCCCGCATCCACGACGCCGACGCGAGGCTCCGCCGCGCGATCGTGCGCCGAGCGAACCGGCGGGTGGTCATGTGGGCGAGATATCCGCGGATCGTGTCGCCGCGGTAAAACTCCACGACGAACCGCAGCATCGAGTAGAGCACGAGCCACGTGGCCAGAACCTGGCCATGAAAGCGCTTGCGTGTGCGCAGCAGCAGCAGCAACCCGAAGATGAGGAACTCCGCGCTGGCCTCGTACAGTTGCGTCGCGTGAATGTGATAGCTGGCGCCGATGGCGCCTGCGAAGCGCTCGAACGGCGTGACCGAGGCTAGCGGGGGCGAGGCGGCGATCGCGTCGACGCCACCGTCCAGCCCCCTCAGGGCCGCGGCGATCTGCGGCGGGGTGCCTTCGGCCCGGCCGGCGACGCGCAGGCCGTTCGCCTCCAGCCCCGCCTCCAGCGCGGCCGCGAACTCGGCATCCGGCGGGGTCGTGCCGGCGGCGATGAACACCGCGGCGCCGGCGCCCAGCTCGCCGGCCGCGCGCCCGGCGAGGGACCCGCCGCCGGCGGCGCCTTCGACGCTCTCCTCCCTGATCGTCAGGACGCTGAACAAGGCCACCAGCGCGCCCAGCACCACCAGCATGCCGTACTCGCCGGTGAGCAGGTTGAGAACCGTGTTTCTGTTCATGGGTCGGTCGGTGGTCGGGCGGCCGCGCGCGGGCTCAGGCCGCGTCGCGGTCCATCGCCAGCTTCAAGATGTCCTCCTGGGTCGCGCGCCCCGGGTCGGTGATCTCGCCGGCGATCTGCCCCTCGTGCATGACGAGCACGCGGTCGGCCATGCCGAGCACTTCGGGCAACTCCGAGCTGATCATCAGCACGGCCTTGCCGTCGGCGGCGAGCCTGTTGATCAGCCGGTAAATCTCGACCTTGGCGCCGACGTCGATGCCGCGCGTCGGCTCGTCGAAGAGCACCACCTCCGTCTCGCGCTCGAGCCATTTGGCGAGGACGACCTTCTGTTGGTTGCCGCCGGACAGCGAGCCGGCGGGCGTCTCCGCGCCCGGCACACGGATGGCGAGGGCTTCGCGGTACGCTGCGAACTTCCGCCGTTCGGCGGCCTCGTCCACGAAGGGCCCGCGCGAGAGCCGGTCGAGGTTCGGCAGGCCGAAGTTCTCCCGCACCGACCGGCCGAGGACCAGACCCTGGCGCTTGCGGTCTTCGGTGAGCAGGCAGATGCCGAGCCGGACGGCGTCGCGGGGGGAGCGGATCGATACCTCCCGGCCGCCGACCCGGACCGACCCCGCCGCCTTCGCGTCGGCGCCGAAGATCAGCCGCGCGGTCTCCGTGCGGCCGGCGCCGACCAGGCCGGTCAGCCCGAGCACCTCGCCGCGCCGCATCGCGAAGGAGACGCCGCGCACCTTCGGCGGGCGGGCGAGCCCTTCGACCTCCAGCAGGACTTCCCCCAGCTCCGCCTTCACCTTCGGGAACTCCGCCTCCAGGGGGCGGCCGACCATCATGTGGATGATCCCGCCGCGGTCGAGTTCGCCGGCCCGGAGCTCGCCGGCGCCGGCGCCGTCCCGGAGCACCGTCACGCGGTCGGCGACGCGCTCGATCTCCTCCATGCGGTGCGAGATGTAAACCACGCCGATGCCGCGCCCCTTGAGGCCGTCGATGATCCCGAACAGGCGCTCGACCTCGCGCTGCGAGAGCGCTGCAGTGGGCTCGTCCATCACCACCGCGCGGGCGTCGACGGCGAGCGCCTTGGCGATCTCGACGAACTGCTGTTCGGCGACCGTCAGCGTCTCGACGCGGGCGTCCGGGTCGAGCTCGACCCCGAGTTTCGCCAGCTGGTCGCGCGTGTCGCGCGCCTCGTCGCGGCTGTCGACGAAGCCGAAGGCGCGGGTGCGTTCGCGGCCGAGGAACAGGTTCTCGGCGACCGTGAGCTGCGGGATGAGGTCGAGCTCCTGGTAGATCACCGAGATGCCCGCCGCCTGCGACTCTGCGGGGCGCGCGAACTGGCGCGGCACGCCGTCGATCAGGATCTCGCCCGCGTCGGGCCGATAGACACCGCCCAGCACCTTCATCAGGGTGCTCTTGCCGGCGCCGTTCTCGCCCATCAACGCCAGGCACTCGCCGCGGTGCAGCCGCAGGTCCACGCCGTCGAGCGCCCGCACCCCGGGGAAGGATTTGACGATGCCCCGCATCTCCAGGAGGGCCGGCGGGGC
Organism: Verrucomicrobiia bacterium; assembly: GCA_030430255.1. GTDB lineage: Bacteria > Verrucomicrobiota > Verrucomicrobiia > Verrucomicrobiales > DEV007 > JAUIGD01. The sequence goes on along the minus strand of JAUIGD010000289.1, from coordinate 4,440 downwards.
GGCGGCGCTCCGCGGGCTCCGGTGGTCGGGCGATGCCATGGCTGTTCCGAGGGCGGCGCCGGGGTCGCCCCTACGGGTTACCCTTTTTGTAGAGCGTCGCCGGGATGTCGATGCTCGGCGCCACCTCCTCGCCGCTGAGGTGGGCGATGATGGCCCGGATCGTCTCGCGACCGATCTTCTCGGGGTGCTGGATCGGGTCGGCGTAGATCTCGCCCTTCTCGATCGCCTCGATGCCGGCGGGCATGCCGTCGAAGGCGATCACGGTCACGTCGTCGAGCCGGCCCGCCTTCTTCAGCGCGCCGACCGCGCCGAGGCCGCTCGGGTCGTTGATGGCGAAGATGCCGCGGATCTCCGGCTCGGTCTGCAGCGCGTCTTCGGCGGCTTTGAAACCCTTGGCGCGGTCGCCGTCGCCGGGGAGTTCGGCGACGATCTCGATCTTGCCCGGGGCGGCGCCCGCGTTGTGCGCGTCGATGACCTGCTTGAAGCCCCTGACCCGTTCGGTGCACGACTCGACGGCGCGGTAGTCGATGATGGCCACCTTGCCGCCGGCCTCGCCGAGGGCCTCGATCATCGCCTCGCCCGCCAGCTCGCCGCCTTGGGCGTTGTCGGTTCCGACGTGCGACACGACCTCGACCCCCGGGGCCTGGACCTTGACGTCGAAGGTGAAGACCGGGATCCCAGCCCGGTTCGCCTCGGCGACCGAGGTGCCGATCGCTCTGGAGTCGGCCGGGTTCAGGGCGATCGCCGCCACCTTCTGCACGATGAAGTCCTTGATCTGTTTCTGCTGTGTCGAGACGTTGTTGTCGCAGCCGAGGTAGACGAGGTCGTAGCCGTGCTTGGCCGCCTCGTCCTCCATGTGCTCCTGGATGACCTTGAAGAACGGGTTGGCGGTGGTCATGCAGGTGGCGCCGATGGTGCCGCGCTCCGGCGTTCCGCCACCGCCACCTTCAGCACCACCGGAGCCGCCACCCTTGTCGTCGCCGCCGCCGCAGGCTGCGAGCGCGAGGCAGGCGAGTGGCGCTGTGAAGAACGTTCGGAGGGCGTGGGGGATCATTCGGGTTTCGGGTGGGGTGAGGCGGCATCCTATGTCCGCCGAGGTGCCCGGGCCAATGAATTTCGGGTGGTTGCGAACGCCGCTGGAGCGCCCTCACCGACGCCCGCCCGGCCGGGGGCGTCACGCATCCGGCGGGCGCTCGTGCCGGACGCGGTGGGGCGTTCAGGCCAGGCCGCGCACCAGCTGACGCAGCGAACTGCCGGCCTCGAGCGGGTGGCGCAGCGGGGTGTCGAGGTTGACCTTGTAGCGGTTGCGGCGCCCCTCCCTCGTCTTGACCACCACGCCGTCGCGCTCCAGGTCGCCGAGGATGCGGAGGATGGCGCGCTCGGTGATGCCCACCTCGATGGCCAGCTCGCGAACCAGGATGTCGGGCTCGCGGAGGAGGCAGATGATGGTGTGGGAGTGATTGGTGAGGAAGGTCCAGCCGGGGGAGGGGGGCGTCCGGAGCAGCTCGCGGACGGCGGTGCCACGCTCTGAAGACTTCGTTCGTGGAGGCATGGTGGCAAGCTCGCACAAGCCGGTGGGGATGGGCAACCAAATTAATCACTTCAAAAACATGTCATAAATAGCATGTTTCTAGTTGCATGTTAAAATAAGCCTGCTATGATCCCCCCATGAAGCAGCGACCGAAACATCATCAGCTCCACGCCGCGAGGCTGTCCGGCTACCTGCGGCTCTTGGGCGGCGCGCTCGGCGCGACCCTTTTCCTCGTCGGCGCCGTCGTGCTCCAGGGCTGCGTCGGTGGCTAGCCCGAATCGATCACCAGGCTCCGGGCTACGGCTTGCCCTCGTTGATGTTGAGGGTGTTGCCGTTGGGAACGGCTCGGGCAGGGTGTCTACCCAGCCGCTTCGCCGATCCCTGCCGCCGCCTACTCAGCATCAACGATCGGCAGCGCCTCGCCTGCGGATGTGGTGATCGATCCGGGCTAGGGGCCTGTCGGACTTATCCGTTCCAGCGCGAATCGTTTTACAATTTGATCACATCGCCCCCCTGTCCCGCCGCCGATCCCATCGAGGCGTGACCCGAACTTCAACCCACAGAGAAATGAACGAGAAACACCATGGGAATCCGAACTTGCGGCGCTTCCTGCGCCTGCTGACAGACATCGAGCCGGACGGCAACCCGGTGATCAGCTGCCTGGTGAACCTGCGGCAACCCCGGGGGGAATCCCTTGCCGAGATCGAGGCCCGGGCGCGGTTTGTCGAAGCCCGCCTCAGCGGGGAACGGCTCGAGAACTACCGGGAGGCGTTCTCCCAAGTGAGGGCGGCGCTGGGCGAAGGGTTTTCCCGGGATTCGCTGGGGGTCGCCATCTACGCCCGCTGGGGCGACCAGCCCACCTTCCTGACGATGGAATTCAAGGTTCCTGTGGAGACCCGGTTGATCGTCGATGATCTGCCGCACATCTATCCGCTGATCGAGCTGAAGGACAGCTACGAGCGCTTCGTCATCGCCGTCACCACCGAATCGGAGGCGCGCATTCTCGAGACGACCATCGGTGCGATCACCCGCGAGATCTTGGCCGAGCGGCCGGAGACCCGTCATCGGGTCGGCCGGGAGTGGACGCGGCAGCACTACGGCAACCACATGAGGGAGAGGTCCCGCCAATTCCTGAGGGAGAAGGTGAAGGTGATCGCCAAACTGATGAGCGGGGGCGGGTCCAACCGCCTGGTGCTCGCCGGCAGCCCGGCCCTCACGAAGCGGCTCGAGGAGGCCTTGCCGAGGTCGCTCCGCGAGCAGGTCGTGGCGACGATCCACGGCGGCAACTCGGAGGGGCTCGACCCGATCCTCCGGGAGGCGCTCGAGCACGTGGCGGCCGCGGAGAACGAGGAGAGCCGCGGCCGGGCCGCGGTGCTCGAGGCGGCGGTGCTCTCGGGGGGGCTCGGGGTGGCCGGGCTCGACGCCTCGCGGAAGGCGCTCCTCGGGGGCTACGCGGACATGTTGCTCGTCGATCGGAGCTACGGGGATCCCGAGGCGCTCGAGGAGCTGTTGCGGTTGGCCCGCAGGACCGGCGCCGAGATCGAGACGGTCGGCGACAGCCAGGCGATGCGCCGGATGGCCGGCGTCGGGTGCCTGCTCCGCTACCTCCCGGACAACCACGAAGCGGAGCCGATCCGCCTGGCGTCATGAACGGGTTCCTGAGGCTGCGCCACGCGTTGCATCACCCCGCGGCCCCGGGCGTGCTGCTGCTCGCCGCGATGCTCGCCGCGCTGGTTGCGGCCAACGTCGCGCCCACCTGGTACGGCAGCCTGCTCGGCACCTCGGCCGTCGTCGGGGTCGGTGCGATGGAGATCGAGAAGCCGCTCCTGCTGTGGATCAACGACGGGTTGATGGCGGTGTTCTTCCTGCTCGTGGGCCTCGAGTTGAAGCGGGAGGTGTTGACCGGCGAGCTCGCCGACCGGAGGAAGATCGTGTTGCCGCTGTTCGGTGCGGTCGGGGGCATCGCGCTGCCGGCCTTGATCTACGCCGGCATCAACGCGGGCGATCCCGTGGCGATGAACGGCTGGGCGATCCCGGCCGCGACCGACATCGCCTTCGCCCTGGGGATCCTCGCTTTGCTCGGCAGCCGGGTGCCGGTCGGGCTGAAGGTGTTGTTGACCTCGATCGCGGTGATGGACGACCTCGCGGCCATCGCGATCATCGCCATCTTCTACTCGGGGCAGCTGTCGGTCTGGTCGCTGGGCACCGCGGCCGCGCTGTTCGCCGCGATGGTCACCCTGAACCGGACGGGCGTCCGTTCGGCCGCCCCGTATGTCCTCTTGGGCATCGCCATGTGGGTCGCGGTCTTGAAGTCCGGGGTGCACGCGACCCTCGCCGGCGTGGCCTTGGCGATGGTGGTCCCCTCCGGCGGCCGGGGTGGGGGGTCCGAGGGCTTGGCCGCGCGGATGGAGCACGGCTTGCACCCGTGGGTGATCTTCGGCATCCTGCCGGTGTTCGCGTTCGCCAACGCGGGGGTGCCGGTGTTCGGCATGGCGCCGCAGTCGGTGTTGGAAGGGGTGCCGTTGGGCATCGCCCTCGGGCTCTTCCTGGGCAAGCAGCTCGGGGTCTTCTCCTGCTGCTGGCTCGCCGTGAAGCTCGGCGTCGCGCGCCTGCCCAAGGGCGTGCGCTGGGCCCATGTCTACGGGATGGCGATGCTTTGCGGGATCGGGTTCACCATGAGCTTGTTCATCGGTTCGCTCGCCTTCGAGGCGACCGGCGGGCCCGACTACGCGGTCGATGACCGGATCGGGATCTTGGTGGGGTCCTTCCTCTCGGCCGTCGGCGGGCTGTCCGTGTTGGGTCTCGCCCTGCGGGCCGAAGCGGCGGCGTGCGGTCCGGCGCGCGGGGTAGGTGCTGGCGGCGCCGACCTGCCGGGCGCCGCGGGCGGCGCGGGCGGCGCCTGACCCGCC
>JAUIGD010000677.1 GCA_030430255.1 Verrucomicrobiia bacterium | reverse complement strand
CCGCTGCGGGACCCGCTGCGGACTCGTCGCGCAAGCTGTACAGTTGGCGCAACGCCGTGCGATCGTTGAGGGCTACGAGTTGCGCGACCGCGGCTTCGGCCAAAGGCGCCTCGTGTTCCCGCGCGATGCGCGTGAGCAAGTGCGCCACCGGCCAGCCTTCCCGGCGCAGGCCATCGAGGTACTGCTCGTGGGGCATCTCCGGTTCGGGGGCCGCCAATTGTTCGGATAACCCCGCCAACACCTCGGCGCGCAGACGCTCGTCGAAACTCTCGCCGGGTTCCGTCAACGGCGTAGGAGGCTGCGGTTCGGGCACAGCCTGGGCGGAGACATCGTCCGTGGGGTCGACCGGCGGATCGGGCACCCCGTTGGAATGCGAGTGCGCCGACCACCACCAAGCACCTCCCGCAAGGACGGCGAGACAAGCCGCCGCCGCAACTCGGCGCGGCCAGACACGCTGCGGCGCGCTCGCCGTGCGCGGCTCGAGTTTGGCTTGAACCTTTTCGACGAAGCGATCCAGATCGACCCGTTGCAGGGGGGCTTCGCGGTAGGTCCCGAGAGACTCCACGATGCGTTCTTGTTCGATGGCCTCGCGATCGCAACGCGGGCACTCGGCGCGGTGGGCCTCCCAAGCGAGACGCTCGGACACCGAGAGTTCGCCGGCGAAAGCGCGCTGCAAGAGGCGCGCCGCTTCTTGGCAACGGAGGCGATCGGCGCTCATGACCGGTCCTCCCCCATCCAGGGTTGCAGGAGGCGCATCAAGACGCGCCGGCCTTGGTACACCAAGGTGCGCACGGTCGCGGCGCGCAAGCCCATGATCTCCGCCGCCTCTTCGTAGTCGCGGCCTTCCACGACGCGCAGGACTACGGCGACCTGTTGGCGCTCGGGCAACCGTTCGAGGGCGGCGGCCAAGACGGCCTGCATCTCGCGGCCCTGCAGTTCGGCGAAGGGCGGTTCTTCGCGGCTTTCGGGCTCGTGCACCAAAGGATCCAACTCGACCACCCCGGCTCCCCGCCCGCGCCGGCGCAGGTAGTCGTAAAAAAGGTGCACCGCGATGCGGGTCAGCCAAGGCCGCAGTTTCGAATTCGGTCGCAGGGAATCGAGCGCCGACCAAGCTCGCACGAAGGTTTCTTGGCACAGGTCCTCCGCGTCTTCGGGACTGCCGACCAGCCGCACCAAGAGGCCATAAACGCCCCCAAAGTGCTGCCGCACCAGCCGCCCATACGCCTCCCGATCCCCACCCCGGGCCGCATCCAAGTCCCGCGCCTCTTCCGCCGACCGATCGAGCCTCACGCGCCAAGCTCCCCGGCACTTCTCCCGATCGGCAAACCGTTGTGGGCGTGGCTCTCGCATGGATCCTCCATTGTGCCACCGCTCCCACTCCGGCAGGACTCGCGGCATCGGGGTTGTTTCGCCATGGGAGGTTCGACGGGGCTGGCCCATGTCCCCCCAGACGCAGCCCCCGGCCCCGTGTCGATGGCTTTTTGCTGCTTTTCTCGCCTCCTAGTCCCGCAGGATGCTCGGGTCACCCCGA
>JAUIGD010000676.1 GCA_030430255.1 Verrucomicrobiia bacterium | reverse complement strand
CGCTCGGACCAGCAACTCTACCTGTGGCGTCCGCCCGGCCCGGATCGGCGACCACGAGACGCTTGACTCCCGTGCACCGATCGCGACGCTCGGACAACCGCCGCACCCACCACGAACGCTTCCCCCACACCCCCCAAGTCAGCGCTCGCGGTCGTCGCCCACCCCGACGACATCGAGTTTCTCTTCGCCGGCACCCTGCTGCGCCTCGCCGGGGCGGGCTACACCCTCCACTATCTATGCGTCGCCGACGGCTGCTGCGGGTCGCAGACGACCGACGCCGGGGCGACCGCGGCGATCCGCCGCGACGAGGCGAAGGCCGCCGCTGCCGCCCTGGGCGCCACGTGGTATCCACCCATTTGCAAGGATCTGGAGGTGATCTACTCCGTCGACCTGCTGCGGCGGGTCGCCTCGACCGTGCGCGCGGCCGCGCCCGAGATCGTCCTCACGCACTCACCGGAGGACTACATGGTCGACCACACGGAGACGGCCAAGCTCGCGGTGTCCGCGGCCTTCGCGGTCGGCGTCCCGAACTTTGCGACCGACCCGCCACACCATGCTGTCCTCAACCACGCCTGCGCCGTCTATCACGCCCCCCCGCACGGTCTCGCCGACGGCTTGAGGCGCCCGTTTCAAGCCGACCTGTTCGTCGACACCTCGCTGGTCTTGGCTGCCAAACGCGAGGCTCTCCTCGCGCACGAGAGCCAGCGAGCTTGGCTGGCAGCCACGCAGGGCATCGACAGTTACGTCGCCGCCATGGAACAGATGTCGCGCGAACTCGGCCGGCAGAGCGGCCGCTTCGAGCACGCCGAAGCCTGGCGCCGCCACTCGCACCTCGGCTTCGCTCCGAGCGCCGACTTCGACCCGCTCTCGCAGGCCTTGGGCGAGGACGTCTGCGCGGCCTGACCGGATCGCCGCGCGTCCGAGCAGGGCGTCGGGAACAGACGCACGCCGGCCGGGATCGATCACCCCATCGGCAGGCGAGGCGCCGCCACCCGTTGGCGCAGCGCAGGCGGCGGCAGGCACCGACGAGGCGGCTTGGTGAGAATCCTTCCCATGCCGGCGACTAAGCGGACGCCTTCGGTGTCAACGAGGGCGAGCCGCAGCCCGGAGCTCGGTGAGCGGCCCGGGCTCGCCCGGGGGGCGCTGAGGCCATTGAACAGCGGAGGGTTCCGGAGACGCGGACCGCGGTGGGAGGCCCTTCGCGTTGCTCAGGGTGACAGTCCCGCGGTGTCGAGGGTGCTCAGGGCGGTGTGGGGGGGATGGCCACCAGCGATTCCAAGGAAGATCGGTTTCATCCTGACGAGCCCAGCGGGCGGGCGAGGAGACGCCTCCCCGTCGATTGCCCCACCTGAACCTGGTGCCATCCGGGCTAGCCCGGATCGATCACCACCTCCGCAGGCGAGGCGCCGCCGATCGTTGATGCTGAGTCGGCGGCGGCAGGGATCGGCGAAGCGGCTGGGTAGACACCCTGCCCGAGCCGTTCCCAACGGCAACACCCTCAGCATCAACAAGGGCAAGCCGCAGCCCGGTGCC
>JAUIGD010000288.1 GCA_030430255.1 Verrucomicrobiia bacterium | reverse complement strand
TGATGCTGAGTAGGCGGCGGCAGGCGCCGGCGAAGCGGCTGGGAGAACAGCCTGCCCCGTTTGGTCACCACGCGGAACGGGCTAGAAGGGCTTCATCAGACCCAGCCACGCGGCGGCACCGCCCGCGATGAGAAGCAAGGCGACCAGACCGGGTAACGGGAAAGCCCGCCGTTTCGCAAAGACGATGACCGCCCCGAACACGGCCCAGATCGCGATCTTGGTGATCAGCCACCCCGAGCCGAGCGGGTAGCCGTACTTCGCCTGCATGCCGAAGCCGCTGACCAAAATCAGCAACAATGCGATCCCGTGCCCCATGGCTGCCATCTTGTAGCTCTTTCCCGAGCCGCCGCCCAGCATCGCACCGAAGCTGAGGAACAGCAGCGTGATGCCGATGATGTGGATGAGTTTGTAGACGAGCGGATCCATCGGCCGCGAACATCGGCTCCCACCGCCCGACGTCAACGGCCACCTTCCGCTTCGCCGATCGGCGCGACCTCCAGCCCTCGCGCCTCGATTTCCGCCAGCACGCGCGGCAGCAGCTCCAGCAGCAAGGAGCCGCCAGCCCTCCCCCGGCGCCCCTCGTGGAGCAGCACGATCGCCCCGGGCTCCAGTCGCCTCCCGATCCGCCGGACGATCCGCTCCCCGTCATCGTCGCGGCCGTCGTAGCCGCGGGCGCTCCACGCCACCAGCCTCAGCCCGAGCCGATCCAGCAGCGGGTGTACAAAGGGGTTCCGCATTCCGGCGGGAGAGCGGAACAAACGGGGGGGCGCTCCGCCGAGGACGGTTGCCAGCGCCTCCGAGGCACCCTCGATCTCCCGCTTCAGGCGCTGCGGACCGAGCCGCCAAAACGAGCGCGCCGGATGGGTCTGGGTGTGGTTGCCGACCCCGTGCCCGCGCCGGGAGATCTCCCGCACCAACTCCGGATTGCGCTCTGCCCTCTCGCCGATGAGGAAGAAGGTCGCCCTCGCCCCCCGCCGCTCTAGCAAATCCATGGCAGCTCGCGTCGCGTCCCCATCCGGACCGTCGTCGATGGTTAACCACACCCCGCGGGCTGGCTCATCGAGCCGCGTCTGCACCGCCCCCCACCAGCGGCAGCGCGGCATCAGGGTGGCCCACAAGGTCAGCATGTGGACGGCGAACATCGCACCGAACGCCCACCCACTGAACCCCGTCGCGCCCCAGGCGACCGGTGCCAAGCCGTTGGCCGCGAGCAGCAATGCGCGCATCACCGCCCCCTCCTTCCGCGCTGAAGAATCAGGGCGGCACCTGCGATCATCGCGAATGGCGCTGCCGCCCACGCGACGCCGTGCCCGCGGGCGATCCCCAAGACATCCGCCGCCAGCACACCGCCTGCGATCACCACGCCGAGGAAGGCCGCCCGCCATCGTCCGGGGAGGAGCCCCGTCCGCTGGAGCCCCTCGCCGATCGCGGCGCCGGCGAAACCGAGCCCGTGCAGCCCGACGAACCCCACCGGCGCAGCCAGCAGCGCCGCGCCGGCCCATCCCCACATCCCCGCCAGCGGCCAAAATGCCGCCGCGAAGAGGGCGGGGACGAAACTCGCCGCCAGCGCCGCAACCCAGCGCCCGTCGCCCCGATGTCGCGCACGCACCGCGGGTGCCGCCTCCCCCGGCGCCCGCGCTGCCCTGCCGCCCACCTCCCCCGCCCCGCCGAAGACGGGCTCGAACACGAACCACTGCAGCGGCCAACCCCGGACCGCGACCTCCAGCTCCGCACACCAACGCGCCATCCCGGCATCCATCGCCGCCTCCCGCTCGCCCCGAGCCCCCCGCACCTCGAAGGCCTCGCCCACCCGGATCCGGTAGCGGCGCCAACCGTCACGTACGATGAACAGCGGCCAGATCGGCACGCGGGCCGCCGCCGCCAACGCGAACGGCCCCTTGGGCAACCGAGCCCGACGCCCGCACAACACGCCTTCGCCGGGCGCCACATCGAACAGCACCCGGTCACCCTGCAAAGCCACCAACTCCCCCGCAGCCAACAACGCCATCAGCTCTGCGCCAAGCATCCCGCCCCCGCGGTTGTAGCGGACGGCGAAGGCCGCCCCCTCGGTCGCCGCGCGACGGCGCTCGTAATGCGCCTGTAGCTCCGCCTCGCGCTCCGGCGCGCGCACGGCGTTCAGTCGCCGGCCGAAGCGCTCCGCGAACACCGGTGCCGCGAGGTCGTAGTTCCCCATGTGCGCGGTCAGGACGATCCCTCCCCCGTCGCTCCCAGACAGCGCCGCGAAATTCGCGCCGCCCTCGATGTCCCAGTCGATGCAGTCCTGCCCGTCCGCCGCCCGTGCGGCGTCGACCAAAGTCGCACCGAAACTGTAGATCACCCGATAGGCGCCCAGCTGCCGCCGGAGCCACCCCCATTCCGGGAACACGGCCCCGAGGTTGCCCGCGACCGCCCGGCGCTGCTTCGGGCAAAGCGCCAAGAACACCGCCGACCACGGCCCGAGGAAGATCGGCTCGAGCCATGGCGGGCAGTGCCGCGTCCCCCAATTCAGCAAGCGCGTCAACAGATCGCCATAGACGGAGAGACGGCGGATCAGTCGGCGGGCGGGCATGGTCGGGGCGGCAGCGCCCCGCTAAACCGCTTCCAAATCCACCGCAAGCGCGTAGGGTGCAGGGAGCCATGCGAGACGACGCCACCGACTACGACGTCGCGATCCTCGGCGGCGCCTTTTCCGGCGCCGCGACCGGGGTGCTCCTCAAACGCGCCGCGCCCCACCTGCGGGTGCTCATCATCGAGAAGTCCGCCGAGTTCGACCGCAAAGTCGGTGAATCGACCTCCGAGGTCGCCGGCTGCTTCCTCACCCGGATCTTGGGGCTGGAGAGCTATCTCGCCCGCGAACACATCACCAAACATGGCCTGCGGATGTGGTTCAACCGCGGCGACAACCGGGAGCTCGAGCGCTGCAGCGAGGTCGGCCCCTACTACCAGGTCCGCCTCCCCACCTACCAACTCGACCGCGTCAAACTCGACAACCACCTGCTGGCGACCGCTGAGGGGCTGGGTTGTGAGATCTGGCGCCCGGCCACCGTGCGCGACGTCGAGCTCGGCGGCGTCGGCAACAACACCCTGACGGTCAAGCGCGACGGCGAAGAGCGGCAGCTGAGCGCCCGTTGGGTGGTCGATGCGTCCGGCAAGGCGGCCTACCTCGCTCGCAAGCTCGGCCACTGGCGCCCCCTCGAAAGCCACCCCACCACCGCCATCTGGGCGCGCTTCACCGGTGTCGGCGACCTCGATTCCGCCGACCTGAAGACGCGGTTTCCCGACTTCGCCGATGCCGTGCGCTGCCCGCGCGGGCAGGCGACCAACCACCTCATGGGCCACGGATGGTGGTCGTGGATCATCCCGCTGCAGAACGGCGAGGTGAGCGCCGGGGTCACCTTCGACCAACGCCTCTACACCCCACCCGAGGGGGCGACGCTCACCGAGCGCCTCCACCGCCACCTGCGCTCGCAGCCCATCGGCGAGTTCTTGTTCGGCGAGGCCAAGCCCGTCGAGAAAGACACCCGCACCTACTCCGGGCTGCCCTACTACACCGCGAAGCCGGCCGGCGACGGCTGGTTTTGTGTCGGCGACGCCGCCGGCTTCATCGACCCGCTCTACTCACAAGGCCTCGACTACTGCTCACACGCGGTCAGCTTCGTGAGCAAGATCATCTGCGACGATGCCGGCGGCGCCGACGCGGAGGACATCAGCGCCGCGGTGGCCGACTACGCCGACCAGTTCGTCACCAGCTACTTCCGCTGGTACGAGGCGCTCTACAAAGACAAGTATCGCTATCTGGGCGACGCGGAACTCATGGACGCGGCCTTCTGGCTCGACATCGGCACCTACTTCATCGGCCCGGTGCGGCTCGTCCACGATGACCCCGATCTCGAGTTTCCCCGCTTCCCCTACTGGGGGCCGGCCGGCAAGGCGTTCGCCAGGTTCATGGCCTTCTACAACCGCCGCCTCGGACGCATCGCCGAGCGCCGCCTCGCCGCGGGCAAGTACGGCGCCAAGAACCTCGACCGTCGCTACCTCATCCACGAAGGCTTCGCCCCCTGCAAGAGAGCCGCGGGCAAAGTCATCACCAAGGGGATCTTCAAGTGGCTCTCCATCGAGCTGCGCTCCCTGTTTCTGCCCCGTCCGAAATCAAGGCCAGCGGCGGCAAGCGGAACCGAGCACAGCCATCGCCCGCAGCACACGTAAGCGCCAACCCCGGAGCGGCTGCGTTCCCGAGCGCCGTCCTTTGTCACGACCTCGCCAGCGCAGCGGCCTCCACGCCTCATCGTGCCGGAGGGCACGCGTCCCCGCGTGCCGCGCATCCGCCCACGACCTCCGCCAACCTCCGGGCACCACGATCGGTGCGTCGCATCGGCGAACCTCCACCCACGGCAAACGGGGCCTTTTGCCCTCCGGCTGCGCCTCACCGTGCCGGAGGGCACGCGTCCTCGCGTGCCGCACACCCGCCCACGACCTCCGCCAACCTCCGGGCACCTCGATCGGTGCGCCGCATCGGCCAACCTCCACCCCCGGCCCACGGCAAACGGAGACGATTGCCCTCCGGCTGCGCCTCAGTGGGTTCTACTCGGCCGTCGGCAACAGCTCGAGCAGGTAGGCTTCGGCTTCGGTGGTGCGGGTGGCGCGCAGATGGGCGTACACCTTGGCGGCGTCCTCCGGCGGCAGCTTCTCGGCGAACTGAAGGCAGAGGCCCGCCGCCTTGGTGCGCGCAAAGCCCGTCTCTTTTGCCTCGGCGGCGAGGAAGGCGTCGAGCGTCGTCGCGTCTCCGAGTTGCACCAAACCCCACAGCGCGAGCAGCCGGATCTCGTCATCCTCATCCGCGAGCGCGCCTGAGAAGGCCCCCTTGGAAGCCTCGTCGGCGAGTTGGGCGAGGCCATGGACTAGGTTTCGCCGCAGCGCGGGGTTGTCGGCGACTTTCGGCAAGGCGGCCCGGAACGGCCCCGGCGCACCGATGGCGATCAGCGCCTGTGCGGCATCGTCGGCGAGCTCCTCGACGGTGAGGAAGGCGCCGATGGCTTCGGCGACCTCCGCCTTCCCACACAGCTGCAGTTGGCGGATGAGGAAGGCCTTCACCCGCGGCGGACGCTCATCCATGAGTGCGGCGGCCAGCCCCTCGCTGAAGGCCGCCCGCTTCGCCTCGTCGCGCGCGGCGACGCGGATGGCGACCGCGTGCATGGCGTGCCGGGCTCGGATGTCGTTGCCCTCGGTGCCGGGGTCGATCAGCGCACCCGCGAGCGCCTTGGCGGCGGCTTCGGGATGGGCGAGAAGCGCCTCGATGGCGGCCTCGGTCGCCGCCTTGTCGATGTCGCTCAGGATGCCGCGCTGCGCAGGCAGCGGGAACGCGTCCAGTTGAGCTCGGATGTCCATGCTGGTGGTTTGTGGGAGGTTCGGACCGCGGGTTAGAGGTGCCAAGGCGAGCGCATCGGGACGTCCACCAAGCGGTTCGCAGTCTGGTCGCCGACGATGACTTCGTTGACCGGGTCGTATTGAATCTTGCGGCCGAGGCGGATGGCGAGGTTGGCGAGGTGGAGGATACAGGCGGCGCGGTGGGCCGCTTCCGGTCCGCCGCCGGCCTGTTTCCGTTGCTTCACCGCCTCGGCGAAACTGAGCAGCGGCTCGGGGTCGGGCATCGCCTCCACCTTCTCGCGGTCCCCGGGTGAGAGATCGTCCAGCGAGGGCTGCCGCGCCGTCTTGCGCTCATAGCGGGGCCCCCACTCGTCGCTGTCCATGACGAAGGTGAAACCGTCGGCGTAGGTCAGTTCGATCCACGCCCACATGCCGGTGACCTCCGGATGCGAGGGCGGTGCATGCGCCTCGATCGTCACCGGGCTGGTGTCGTCCTTGCCGTAGACCCACTGCATCGGGTCGAAGTGATGTTGCCCCATGTCGCACATGCCGCCGCCCTCGTAGTCCCAGTAGTTGCGGTGCGTGCCGCCGACGCGCGGGCCGACATACGGCTTGTACGGGCTGGGGCCGCAATAGAGTTCCCAGTCGAGATCCTCGGAGGGCACCTGCGGGGCCAGCCCCGGCCTGCCGCTCCACTGGTGGATCTTCAGGCCGCCCTTCTTGATATGCACTCCCGGGTTGGGGTTCAGCAATCCGCTGCGCATGATCTTGTGGATGGTCCGGCTCGCCTTGCTGCGGCTGGCGCCGAAACGGCCGAAGGTGCCGATCTGGAACACGCGTCGGTAGCGCTCGAAGGCCTGCACCACCGCGCGGCCCTCGCTGATGAAGCGCGTCATCGGCTTCTCGCACAGCACGTCCTTGCCCGCCTCGGCGGCGGCGATCGAGATGAGCGCGTGCCAATGCGGCGGCGTGGCGATGGCGACCAGATCGACATCCGGGTTCTCCAGCAGCCGGCGGAAGTCGGTGTAGAGCGCCGCCTCCGGGTTGTTGCGCTTGATGTACGCCTCGGCCCGGCTGCGTTGGACGTCGCAGGCTGCGACCAAGCGGCAGGGCAGATCGCCAGTCATCGCCTGGTAGGTACCCGGCCCGCGCCCCCCACAGCCGATCAGAGCTGCCCCGTAGGTTTCGCTCGGCGGCGTCTGCCCATTCGCCCCCACCACATGGGATGAGACGATCTGAAACGAGGCCGCGGCCGCGGCGGAAGTCTTGAGGAAGGAGCGGCGGGATTGGTTCATGGCGGGAAAGCGGAGACGTCGTTCCTACGACATACCGCCCTGCGCGCGCAAGGCTCACGGAGAATCACCCTCCCCCGCATCTGTCCCGGGGGGCGTGGTGCCGGCAAGGCGCACCCGCGGAGGGAATTCCATTGACCTCGCCGCACTCTGGATGCGCTACTGAGGCGTGAAGCTCTCGATCGCCCCTGTCGCTCTCGCCACCGCATCGGTCGTTTCCTCGGCCATTCCCGCGTCCGCCGAGCCGGCTTTCCCGGTCACGGTCACCGTCCGCGCCGATGCCCCCGGCGAAGCGTGGCGCCCCATCTGGCGCTTCTTCGGCGCGGATGAACCGAACTACGCGACCATGCCCGACGGTCGTGCCCTGCTCGGCGACATCGGTGAGCTGGCGCCGGACCGGATGTATTTCCGCACCCACAACCTGCTCACCTCCGGAGATGGCACGCCGGCGCTGAAGTGGGGCTCCACCGGCGCCTACGGCGAGGACGGCCGCGGCCGTCCGATCTACGACTGGGAGATCGTCGACGGCATCTTCGACGCCTACCGCGAGAACGGCGTCCGCCCCTACGTGCAGATGGGCTTCATGCCGGAGGCGCTGTCCGTGAAGAGCCACCCCTACCGGCACCACTGGCACCCCGGCGCGAAGTACGAGGAAATCTACACCGGCTGGGCCTACCCGCCGAAGGACTACGACAAATGGGCCGAGCTGATCCACCAGTGGGCGCGGCACTGCGTCGAACGCTACGGGCGCGAGGAGGTGGCGACCTGGTACTGGCAGACCTGGAACGAGCCGAACATCGGGTACTGGCGCGGCAGCCGGGAGGAGTTCTTCAAGCTGCACGACTACGCGCTCGACGCCGTGCGACGCGCCCTGCCCGGCGCGCGCGTCGGCGGGCCAGACGTCGCCGGCGGACCCGGTGGGGACTTCCTCGGAGCCTTCCTGGACCACTGCCACTCGGGCACCAACTTCGCCACCGGGGAGACGGGCACGCCGCTCGACTTCATCGCCTTCCACGCCAAAGGCTCGCCGCGACACATCGACGGCCACGTCCGCATGGGCATCGCCAACCAGTTGCGCGACATTGACCGCGCCTTCGCAGTGATCGCCGGCCGCCCGGCCTACAAAGACCTGCCGATCATCATCGGCGAGTCCGACCCCGAGGGCTGCGCCGCCTGCCAAGGCGAGCACCTCGCCTACCGGAACGGCACCATGTACGCCAGCTACACCGCCGCCAGCTTCGTGCGCAAACTCGACCTGGCGGGGCGACACGGCGTCAACCTCGAGGGCGCGCTCACCTGGGCCTTCGAGTTCGAGGGCCATCCCTACTTCGCCGGATTCCGCGCGATGGCCACCCGCGGCATCACCAAACCCGTCTTCAACGTCTTCCGCATGATGGCGAAGATGGACGGCCAGCGGCTCCCGGTCGAGAGCACCGCCTCGGTCGCGCTCGACGCCATCCTCAGAGACGGCGTCCGCGGCGATCCCGATGTCGGCGCCGCCGCCACCCGCAACGCGGACGGCCGCCTCGCCGTCCTCCTTTGGCAC
>JAUIGD010000287.1 GCA_030430255.1 Verrucomicrobiia bacterium | reverse complement strand
GTCTTGCCTCGTGCGTACGCTAGGTTCCAGGTGGATGCGTTCGAGGTGGGCGTCTTGGACTCCGATGCCGAGGGTTCCGTGTTCGCCGATGAAGTGCTCCTGAAGCGATCCAGAGCTGGACGTCGTGCGCATCCTCGACACTGCGCGCGACACCACGAGGTCGGCGTTCCCGGCATCGGTGCCCCATTGCTCGCTGGGTGTGCGGTATTCGTACGTCGCGACGACGTTGTCAAAGAGATCGGGGCCGATCCAGGTGTCGATCTCCTTGGTCTCCTCAAACGCCCCTTCGAGCCGCTCGCGTAGTCTGACGGACTTTGTGCGTTGAGCCTTCTCGAGCAAGGAGGATACGATCTCACTCCGCAAGCGGTGGTCGCTCCAATAGTCGGAACCACCAGACGCCTGAACGGCGCTTGGCGGCGTTTTGAATATCCAATTGAACAGATCGATCTGTACTCCAGCGAGATTACCGAAGGGGCCGGTGCTGTATCCGAGGAAATGCCTCCAGTTCCGATAGCGATACAAACCCTGTGCGCCTTCACCAAAACTGAATCGGGCGAGTGTTTTGTCGTCAGGCCTGCGCGATAGCTGGAAGGGGCGTGGGATCATCCAAGCGGAACCCCGGTTCCACTGCGCTTCGATGGCAGTGATCCAGCCGAGGAGCTTCTCGCCGTGAATGATCGTGTCGCGGGCGTAGAGGTAGCGGGGGTCGCTGCGGCGCTCGTAACCGACTTGCAACAGCTTGCCGCCGCTGGCGCGTTGGGCGCGGACCATGGCTCGGGCATCAGGGACGGAGGTGGCCATCGGCCGCTCGCAATAGACATGCAGGCCGGCGGCGAGTGCGAGTTCGGTGTACTGGCGGTTGAAACAGGTGGGGACGGCGATGAAGACGGCGTCGAGGGTCTCCTCCGCGAGCATTGTCTCGATGTCCTCGTACGCCGCGCAGGTTTGACCTTGGGGACCCGCGCCGACCCCATTGCCCACAGCCAGTGCAGCACCTGCGCGCCGATTCTCTTCCCAGATGTCGGCGATGGCGACGAAGCGCATCTGATCGCGCAGGGGGACGGCGCTCCCGATTAGGATCCGGCCTTCCTCCCCACAGCCGACCAAACCGCAGCGCAGCACGCCCTCCGGGGTGTCCTTCTGGCCGAGCGCGGACTTGCTGGTGGCGAGCAGCAGCGAGGCGGAGCCGGAGGCGAGCGCATCGCGGGTGAAGTGGCGCCGGGTGAGCGGTGTGGGTTGGCCGGGCGCGCCGCGGGTGTTGCCGATCTCCCTGAGGGTCATGCGGGATGACTGCCGCAGGGACGGCGATCTGACGGTGCCTGATCGGCAGTCGGCGCAGCGGCGGCACGTGGGGATGCGTGCCCTCGGTGGTGCGGAGCCGGAGGGCAAACGTCCCCGTTTGCCGCGTGGGCTGGCGGGGCCGGTTACGCCGGTTCGCCCAGCAGCGCGTTCAGCGTCTCGGCGGTGGCGCCGCGGAGATCGGGAAGTGCCCGGTGGGCTCCGGCGAGGGTGTCCGCCGGGTGGGTGGTGGCGACGGCGAGCACCTTCATGCCGGCGGCGAGGCCGGCCTCGATGCCGACGTGGGCGTCCTCGATGACGACGCAGCGGGCGGGGTCGGCGCCGACTTTGGCGGCGGCCTTCAGGAACACCTGCGGGTCGGGCTTGCCCTCGGTGACGTCCTCGGCGGCGGTGACGGCGTCGAAGGCGCCGGTGAGGCCGGCGATCTCCATCACCGCCTCGATGTTGGCGCGCGGGGTGGAGCTGCCGACGGAGCAGGGGACGCCGGCCGCCTTCAGCGAGGCGAGCAGCTCGCGTACGCCGGGCAGCGGCGCGATGCCGTCGGCGCGGACCAGCTCGCGGTAGAGCGACTCCTTGCGGCCGGCGAGGCGGGCGACCTCGGCGGGGTCGCTTGTATCCGTCCAGTTGCTAAAAAAGCGCGGGATGATGGACTCGTTGCGCATGCCGAAGGACTGCTTGAAGAAGCCCTCGGGCAGCGCCCGCCCCTCGCCCTCGGCGAGCATCCCCCAGCTGCGCTCGTGCTGGTCGCCGGAGTCGATGACGACCCCGTCCCAGTCGAAGATGGCGGCGGCGAGGGTCATCGTGGAGGGGCGCCCCGCCTCGTCAGTCCAGCCTGCGGACGGTACCGATGCGCTGTTCGAGGGTGGCGTCGATCTGGGCGGCGAGCGCGACGTCGAGGAAGATGAGCTTCGGGAAGTCTTCGAACTCGATGCGGTGTTGGTCGCCCTCCGGGTTCTCGAGCGCTTCGGCGAGGTCCTTGATGTCGTTGATCGGGCGCCCGTTGACCTTGCTG
Organism: Verrucomicrobiia bacterium; assembly: GCA_030430255.1. GTDB lineage: Bacteria > Verrucomicrobiota > Verrucomicrobiia > Verrucomicrobiales > DEV007 > JAUIGD01. Next base: position 5,910 of record JAUIGD010000287.1, on the reverse strand, counting down.
ACGATGAGGGTGCTGAGGCGCTCGTAGCCGAGGGTGGCCGGGGTGGGGATGGTGCGGGTGAGCATGACGATCTTGCGCCGCCCCTCGGCCTCGTACTGCTCCGGCTGGGCGTGTGCCATCAGCAGCTTGGTCGGCGCGCGGGTGCGCCACTCCTCGCCGAACAGGCGCAGGAAGGGTTCGGTGAGCTCCTGGAAGACGAGGCCGCCGGCGATGGCGAACTTCGGCCCGCGATCGAACATGTAGGGGTCGATGAGCTCGTCCTCAGGGGCGCGGCGGATGAGCGTGAGGTCGACCTCCTCCGGCTCGCCGTCGCGGAGGACGCCGAGTTTGATCGTGTCGCCGGTGGAGGCCTCGCCGCGGACGAGGTGGCTGAAGCTGAGCTTGCCCCAGACCGGGTGGTCGTAGTTGCCGCGCGAGTCGACCGCATGGCCGTTGATGGAGAGGATGACGTCGCCGGCCTCGAGGTCGGAGGCCGCGGCGGAGGCGCGCGGCATGACCTCGCTGACGTAGACGCCGCCGTCGAGGTCACCGAGTTTCAGATACTGGCGGAACTGGTCGTCGAGGGTCTGTGCGTACTTGATGCCGAGGTTGGGGAAGCCGGTGTATTCGCCGTCCTCGAGGTCGGCGAGGAAGTGGGCGATGATGTCCGCAGGCAAGATGTTGGAGACCTGGTCCTTGCTCGAGTAGCTGACCAGCATGCCGGCGAGCTTCGGTCCCTTCGCGACCGGCAGCGTGAAGCTGCCGGAGCGGTATTGGACGGTGCCGGTGGCCTCGACGCGGAGGAAGAAGGCGCCGTCGAGGAAGTAGCGGGCGACCTCGGCCTTGGAGACCTCGATCCCGGTGCGGACGGGGGTGCCGTTGCTCTCGAACTGCCACGCTTCCAGCGCATCGCCCGGCTCCAGCTCGGCGCCGAGCTCGAAGGGGACCCGGTCGGCGAGGAACGCCGGGTCGGCGGGTTTCAGCACCGCGAGGTTGGCCTCGTAGTCGACGGCGACGACCTCGGCGATGGTCTTGGCGGCGGTGTCGGCCTTCTCGAGTTCGATGTAGGTGGCGTCGGTGACCATCTGCGAGGTGACCAAGACGCGGCCGCCCGGGATGACGGCGCCGAGCCCGAGCCGGGTGCCCGGAGCGGCCTTCTGCCAGGGCTGGACGAGGTTGTAGGCCTGCATCGTCGTATTGACGCGGACGACGCTCTTCTCAGGGGAGGGGGCGTCTTGCGCCGTCGCGGTGGCTAGGGTGGCGGCGAGGGCCAGGGTGAGGAGTCTCATGATGGGTCGGTGATCGGAGTGGGATGATCGGTGGTGGCGTTCGATCGGGTGTCGGTCAGAGGTCGAAATCCGGATGGCCGTGCTCCGCCTCTTCGGCGCCGCCGAGGTAGTGGTCGCGGAGGACGTTGTACTTCTCCTGGATGCGGCGCTGGGCTTCGTCGACGCGGGCCCGCTCGATGACGATCGGCCGGCCGTTGCCCAACAGTTTGATGACGACGAACTCGCCGTCGCCGGAGCGCAGGGCTTCGTGGGCTTCGGCGAGGGTGCGGATCCTGACGCCGTTGATCTCGTCGACGATGGAATCTTCGAAGCCGCCGAGGTAGGAGTTGATGGCGTCGGGGAGCACGGTGGTGAGGACGACGACCTCCGGGCGCTCCTTGTAGATGCCGTCGCTGACGTAGGAGTCGAAGTGGTAGCGGACGGCGAGGTCCTTGATGCCGTGGGCGGCCATCAGGTTGCGGTCGAGCGGCTGCAGCACCAAGCCGGCGAACATGGTGTAGCGCGGGGTCTCGTCGTACTTCTTGGCGGCGATGAGGTAGGGCTCGAAACGCTTCAGCGTGACCTCGGTGTCGAGCGGTTTCCGGTCGCGCCAGATTTTGAGTTTGATGACGTCGCCGGCGAACTTGCGCTCGACGATCTCGTTCATGTTCACGTCCTCGCCGCCGTAGTGGATGAGGCCGTTGGACATGACGGGCAGGCCGTCGATGGCGAGCAGGACGTCGCCGGTCTCGAGCACGCCGCCGGAGGAGCCGTCCGCCTCGGCGTTGGCGACCATGATGCCGATGCCGTCGTTCGCCAGGCCGAGGGCTTCCCGTTGCGCGGGGTTGAGGAGGGTGAACTCCGACATCGACAGGTCGACGTAGTGGTCGTAGCTGCCGTCCTCGACGTCCTTGAGGAAGCGGCGGATGACGGGCGGCGGGATCATGTAGCCGGTGTTCTGGGCGACGTTGCCGGAGTAGCCCTGGAAGGCGACGCCGACGACCTTGCCGTCCTGCAGGACCGGGCCGCCGGAGTTGCCGGGGTTGATGGCGGCGTCGATCTGCACGGTGAGGTGGAGGTCGACGGCGCTGTGCGAGTAGGTGAGGAAGTCGATGCGCGAGACGACGCCGCTGGTGATGGAGATGCGCTCGCCGCCGATCGGGTAGCCGACCACTTTCACGGTGGTCTCCAAGGCCGGCAGGGTGCCGATGCCGAAGGGCTCGACGCCTTCGAAGGCGGACGGGTCTTCGAGCTCGAGCATGGCGAGGTCGCAATCGTGGGCGATGTGGAGGATGCGGGCGCGGTAGGGCTTCGCATCGCCGACCTTCTTGATGTAGACGATGCGCGAGTTGCTGACGACGTGGGCGTTGGTGACGAACTGGTTCGGGCCGACGAGCCAGCCGGTGCCGTTGCCGCCGGCGTCGCGGCCGGAGTTCCAGGGCGTGCGGTAGTCGGGTTCGAGCGAGGCGTTCTCGATGCGGACGACGCCGGCGTATTGGTGGGTCGCCGCGGCGGCGGACTCGAGCGAATCGTCGTCATGGGGGACGAGCGTGCCGATCGGTTTCGGGGCGACGGGGCGGGATGGTGCGACCGGGTCGGGGGCGGCGGGCTCGGGCGCCGGGGCGTCTTGGGCCGGGGTGTTCGCGGGCGAGGCGAGCGAAGCGGTGAGGGCGAGCGCGGCGGCGGTCAGGGTTCGGTGCTGGTTCATGGATGATTCGGTGAAGTGGTGGTCGGCGCGCGCATGGCGGTCGGCCAAGAGAGGCGACGGAGGGTGAAGCGTCGCTGCGCCGGAGAAATGTGCGCCAGTGTCGACGGGGGAGGCGGAAAAGCAACCGGGGGACGGGGCCGCCGGGGGCGCGGGGCGGGCTATTCCTTCCCCGCCATCGCCGCGACGATCTCGCGGTGGGCCCGGGCGACGATGGAGTTGTGGTCGCCGCCCTCGATGGGCAGGAAGCGGACTTCGTCCGGGTGTGCCGCAGCGAGGTCGCGGCCCATGGCGACCGGGATGATCTCGTCGCGCGTGCCGTGGAGGATGGTCACGTTGACGTCGGGTCGCGCCGCGATCAGCGCGGCCAGCGTGCCGACGTTGTCGTAGCGGTGGGTCACGAGGTTCGCCAGCAGCTTGCCGGCGACCCGTGCCGCCATCTCCTTCATGGTGGTGAAGGGGGAGACGATGACGACGCGGTCCATCTCGAACTCCACCGCCGCCCGCAGCGCCGCGGCGGCGCCGAGCGAGTGCCCGAACGCGGCGAGCTTCGGTCGGAGCGCCCCGGCCTCGAGCCCCGCCGCCTTCTCCAGGGCGGCCACCGCCCCCGAGGAGTTGGCGTCGATGCGCCTGGGGGACGGTTTGCCCTCGCAGTCGCCGTAGCCAGGGTAGTCGACGAACAGGTAGCCGTCGTTTTTGGCGGCGGCGATGTCGCGGTAGTCCGTCGCGCGCCCCCCATTGCCGGAGAACACGAGCCAGACGGTGTCCGCCTCGCCCGCGGGCGGGCCTTTGTAGTAGGCCACCATGTCGCCGGCCCGCGTCGCGAAAGGGATGCGCCACAGGCCGTCGCGCTCGAGCGCGGCGCGCTCCGCGGCGGTGTACGGCCGCGGGAAGTACATCATGCCAGCCTGCAGGCGGGCCATGGCGAAGGCGCCGATGCCGAAGGCGCTGACCACCCAGAAGGCGAGGCGGAGTTTGGTGCGGCGGCGCATCGGCGAACCTAGCCCGTTCCGGCGCGGGTCGCTCTGTTAATTGCCCGGATCGCCCCGCTCTCTCGTCGCTGATCTCGGCTCAGCGCCAGGCGCGCGGGTCGTTGTCGGCGGGCGGGCTGCGCGGGCCTTCGCCGTGGGGGTTGAGGGCGGTGACCGTGTACTGGTAGATCGTCACCGAGGAGAGGTCTCTGTCAGCGTTGGCCTGATAGCCCGGGACGGGGAAGGGGGCGATGGCACCTTCGGCGGTGCGGTCGGTGTAGCTGGTGCCCTGGCCGGTGTAGAGCGGCTGCCAGACCGGATCGGCGGATCCGGTCTGGCGGCGGTAGACGCGGTATTCGGCGGCACCGGGGACGGGCTCCCAACGGAGGGCGACGCTACCGTCCGCGGGGGTCGCTGCGGGGCGGCGCGGCGCAGGCGGCGGTCCGTCGAGGAGGGTGCAGGGGAAGGGCTGCCAGTTGCGGCGTGCTCGGTCGGGGTTTTTGGCGGCGGCGTGGAGCTGGTATTCGCCGGGGGCCTCGAGCGCGACCTGGTGCCGCAAGCCTTCCCCCTCGGCGAGCTTCTTCCCGTGTTGGCTGCCATCCGCCAAGCGGATCTCGAAGGTTTCGGCACCGGCACAGGGGGCGAGCTGGATCTCGGCGCCGTCGCCCTTGGGGATGGCGCGGAGGATCTGGGGGACGGCGGGGGTGGGCCGTTTGTCGGTGAGCTCGATGTGCCCCGCACCCGCGGGGAGCTCCACCTCGATGCCGTTGCCGACGGCCCGGAAGGGCAAGGCCTCCCCGTCGAGGTAGAGTTGCCATGCTTCATCGACCAGCGGCGGCAGGACCTTGACGGTGAACTCCTGTTGGCCGGGGCCCCAGGGGCAGATCCCGGCGATGACGATGTCGGCGGCCGAACCGAGGTCATCCGCGGTCGGTGTGCCCGCGAGCCTGCCCTCGAAACGCATCCACTCCGGCACGCCGACGAACCGGAACTGGACGAAGGGGGCACCGGTGTACTCGAGTTCGTATTCGAAGCGCTCGCCGACCCGCACCTGCGTCTTCGGTTCCGAGGTGATGACGATGGGGGCGGCGCCTTTGCCGACCGTGTGCAGCGCGTCGGTCTCGTTCGGGCGGAGCGCCAAGTCGTAGATGCGGAGGTCGTCGATCAGGCCGGTGAACGGCGGGAGCCGGCGTGGGTTGTTGGTTTTTCCCGGGACGATGTGGTCGGCGGCAGCGACCAGGAAGGGCGCCGCCAACCCGGCTTGCGCGCGGTCGAGCTCCGCGGTTGCGGCGGTTTTCCCGTCGATGAACAAGGTGTGCGCCCGTCCGTCCGCGACCCACGTCAGCATGTGCCAGGCGCCGTCTGCCAGCGACGCTCCGGAGCGCAGCTGGAGGGGGGAGGCATCGCCCGGGAGCGCCAGCGACGCCACCGCGCGCCCGTCGCGATCGAGATGCAGCGAGCGCGAGCCCGGCGCGGCTTTGCCCCCCGCGCGCGCCCCCTGGCCCCAGACGAAGGTGCCCGCTTTCTCGGTGTGCTCGGTCTTGATCCAAATTGAGACCGAATGCGTCTCGGGCAGCGGTTCGTCAAAGAAGGTCTCGAGGTAGGCACCGCCTGCCAAGGAGAGTGCCCGGCTGTCGTTGAAGCCGATGCCGGCCTCGCGTTCACCTTCGGGTTCCGGACCGCCGACGAGGCGCGAGGGGCGTACCGACTTCGGGTTCGCGACCTCGCGGCCGCGGTGTTCGTCGCACCTCCAGTAGCCCATCAGGCCACCGCGCGGGCGGTAACCCGCCGGTTCGGGAGGACCGAAGTGGAGATGGAGTTTGCCGCCTTCCGGCGCGCTGTAACGGCCGCGGACGGCAAAGGGCGAGCCGGCCTCCCCGGCGCCTCCGGGACCGGCTCCGAACACCTCGACCGCCATGCCGGTGCCTTCGGTGGCGATCGTGAAGTGGGCGTTGCCGATGCGGTTGGTGGTCGGCTCTGGGGAGGC
>JAUIGD010000286.1 GCA_030430255.1 Verrucomicrobiia bacterium | reverse complement strand
CCTAGGAGCCTGTCGGACTTACCCGTTCCGGCGCGAATCGTTTTACAATTTGCCCAAATCGCCCCGCTGTCTCGTCGCTGATCTCGATCAACTCCTCACCATCGTGTCGATTTGGATCGAAATTCTAAAACGTTCGGGCTCGAAAGTGCTAAGTCCGACAGACTCCTAGCCCGAATCGATCACCAAGCTCCGGGCTGCGGCTCGCCCTCGTTGACGCTGAGGGTGTTGGCGTGGTGACCGGCTCGGGCAGGGTGTTCACCCAGCCGCTTCGCCTGTCCCTGCCGCCGCCTACTCAGCGTCAACGAAGGGCAGCGCCTCGCCTGCGGAGGTGGTGATCGATCCGGGGCAGGAGGGGCGATCGGGGCGGTCCCATACTCGAGGCGGTGAAAGAACCGGCCCGCATGCCGCGTTGAACTCCATCGCGCCTGCACGAAATTTCTTCCGCGATGTCCGCTCACCCCGCCCCCGCCGCTGCCGCCCTCTGCCTCACGTTGATCCTCTTGGCGCCACCGCCATCGCGGGCCGACGACGCGCTCCTCACCCAGCGCGAGGCCGCTCGTGCGGCGAACGACTCCGCCACCGAACGCGAGCTGACCTTGCGGCTGCTGGAGCAAAACCCGGCCGACCCGACCTTGCTCGGCGACCTGGCGCGGCTGTGGCTGGAGGCGGGGGAACTCGACCGCTGCGCCGACACCCTCGTGCAGCGCCGCGCGGCGCTCGGCGGCGAAGCCGACGCCGCCCTCTTGGAAGCCGAGGGCGACCTCGCCGCCCGCCGCGGCGAGCCCGGTGTGGCGAAGGCCAGATGGCGAGCCGCACTGGCGCTCGAGCCCGACCGGGTGACCGCGCTCGCCAAGCTGGCCGCGCGGCTGGGCCGCGAGCGGGACCGCGCCGCGGAGACGCCGCTGCGTGAGCGCTTGCTGGACCTGCGCGACGAACCGGCCGACCACATCGCGCTGGCCAAGGTCGCCGCCGAGCGCCGCGATTTCGCCGCCGTGGTCGAACGCGGCCAACACCTCCGCGACCACCACGCGAACCATCGCGATGCCAAAGCCTGGGCCGCCGCACAGGACCGGCTGATGGCCGAAGTCGACCAACTGCACAAACTCGACGCCCTCGTCGCCGCCAAGCCGGATCAGACCGGGCCGGCCCTCGAGCGCGCCTGGCTGCTCTCCGAAGTCGGCCTCCCCGAGCAAGCCCTCGACGACGGCCGCCGCGCCCTCGCGCTGCGGCCGGGGTCGAAGGCGATCCGCTACCAGCTCGCGGGCTTGCTCAATGCGGCGGGGCAGGGCGACGAGGCCGCGCGGCTCGGGTTCGAACCCCGCTACTTCCTCGACCGCAAACGCATCGGCGCGCTGGCCGCCTGTGAGGAGGCTGCCGAAGCCGGCTCCGCCGAGGCGCTGGCCAAACGCTCCGGGATCTGGCGCGGCCTCGGCCAGAGGGCGCTCGCGCTCGTCGATGCGCGCGCCGCCGTCGCCGCCGACCCGGAGCTCCCCATGGCGCAGGTCGCCCTCGCCCGCCTCGAGGCCGACCTCGGCCACCTCACCGCCGCCAAGGCGGCCTACGCCGCCGCCCTGGAGAGCGACCCCGACCACGCCACCGCCCTCTCCGGCGCGCACCTCCTCCACGCCCAGACCGGCGACTACGCCGAAGCCACCGCCCTCGCGGAACGCCTGCTCGCCATCCACCCCACCGACTCGCTGCGCCAAACCCTCGCCCGCTACCGCGGCGCCGTCCTCGACGGAGACCCCAACTGACCCCCGCGATGAGAACGATTCTTCTATTGCCTTTTGTTTTGTTAGCAGCCGCGGCGGCCGTGCCCGCCCAAGCGCCCGACCGCACCGCTCGGCTGCGGCCCGCCGAAGGGGCGATCGCCCTCGACCAGACCTTCGCCCTGTTCTTCCCGGAGGCGATGGTCGACCCCGATCAGATCGGCCGCGATGGCGCGCCGACACCGCTGATCTTCGAGCCCGCGCTCGAGCTCGAATGCGTCTGGCGCACTCAGACCGAGGCCGCGATCACGGTCAAATCCCAGCCCGTACCGGGGCGAAGCTACAACGCCGGCCTGGCGCCCGGCTTGAAGAAGGCCGACGGCTCGGCCCTCGAGGACGGCCTTTTCGCCGCCGCCTCCTACGAAGCGCCGCCGCTGCTGGCGACGAAGAACCGCAACCGCCGCTCCTACCTGCCGCTCGCCGCCGAGCCCTCGGTCGCCCTGCGCTTCAACTACCCTGTCCGCTACGCAGACGCGGTCGGCTGCGTCGCGTTCGTCGACCGCGACACCCGCGAACGGCTCCCCGCGCAGCTGCTCCTCCCGGCGGCGACCGGCGGGGACGACGGCGCCGCCGCCCCCGAGTCGGGGGGCTACTTCACCGCCAGCCCGAGAGCGCCCCTGCCGCCCGACCGCGACTTCGACCTCGTCATCGACGGCCTGAAGGACGCCGCCACCGGCACGCCGATGCCTTACCCGCAGGCCCTGGCCCTCGGCACCACCCGCGCCCTGCGGATCGAGTCCGCCGGCGCCCGCCACGAGGCGCTCGGCGAGCCGGGGATCGTGCTGCGCTTCAACCAGGCGCTCGACATCGACAGCGTCAGCGAGGGCTCGGTCACCGTCGAGCCGCCGGTCGCCGGCCTCAAAACATTCCCCTACGGTTGGGAGGTCCGCCTCGAGGGCGAGTTCGATCCCGCCGGCAGCTACACCGTCCGCGTCGCGCCCGGCCTGCGCGCCGCGAGCGGCTACACGCTGGACGAAGGCGTCGCCAAGACCGCGCGCTTCGATGCCATCCTGCCGTCGATCTACTTCCCGGAGACGCGCTATTTCACCCGCGCCGACCTCGGCGTGAAGCTGAAGATGCTGCACGCCAACACCGGCCCGCTGCGCTGGAAGTTGGCGCCGCTGCCGAACCACAAGATCACCGCCGCCGAACAGATGCTGGGCCAGACGGCCGAGTTGGGCATCGACCTGTTGGGCCTGAGCGCGAGCGCCGAGGGGGCCTTCCCCGGCGCGCTCGGCACCGAGGCGAGCTATCGCGACATCGAGGTCGCCGGGCCGATCGCCAGCGGCGCCTACCTCCTCGAGGTTTCGACGAAGACGCCGAACGGCAACCTCGCCGCCAACCGCGCGCTGATCTACGCCAACAGCGTCTTCGTCACCCAGAAAGAGACCCACGATGAGATCTGGTTGCGCGTCGCGACCATGGCCGAGGCCGCCCCGGTCGCCGGCGCGCGCGTGCGCCTGGTCAGCGGGGATAGCAACTTGCTGGAGACGGGCGAGACCGGCGAGGACGGCGTCGCGCGCTTCCCGAGATCGGTGCATGCTCCCCCGCACCCTGCCGTCCGCGTGCTGGTCGACGCCCCCGGCGGCGGCACCGCGGTGGTGCCCCTCTCGCGCAAACGGTTTGTCCGCACCGGCTACCCTTCGGAGCGGGGCCGCACGCGTAAAACCGGCGTCGTCTTCGCCGACAGCAGCCTCTACCGGCCGGGCACCGAGATGAAGTTCAAGGGCATCGCCCGCCGGCTGCGCCCCGACAAGACACCCGCCCCGCTCGACAAGACCGACGTCCGCTGGTCGATCTACGAAGGTTGGCGCGGCAAAGTCGTCGCCCAGGGAACGGCGACCGCCGACGAGTTCGGCGGCTGGGAGGGCGGCTGGGAGATCCCCGCCGATCTCAAGCTCGGCAGCTACCGCGTCGTCGGCTGGATCGGTGAGAGCGAGGTGGGCTACGCGAGCTTCCGCGTCGAGGAGTTCCGCGTCCCGCTCTTCGAGGTGGAGCTGACCGGAGAGGTCGAACCCGGCAAGACGGCGCCGGGCGACACCGCCCGGGTGAAGGTCGCCTCGCGCTACTTCCACGGGGGCCCGAACGCCGGCGCGCTCGCGCGTTGGACGCTCCGCTGGCGAGAACACTGGGCGCCGGTCGAGGGCTGCGTCACCGAGCCGGCGCCGCTCCCCGAGGGCGAGCACCTGCCCCGGCTCCCGGAGGTCGAGGGCGAAGTTCGGCTCGGCGCCGACGGCACCGCCTGGATCGAGGTACCGCTCCCCGAAGGCGCCGCCGCCGTCTGGTCGCGGTTCCGCTTCGACCTCGAGGTCGATGTCCTCTCCCCCGAGGGCCAGACCATCACCGACGGCTTCCGCGGCAAACTCCAACCGCGGCCGCTCGCCTACGGCGTGCGCCTGAACCCGGCCTACGGCGACGGTCTCCCACCCGCCCTCGATGTGAGGGTCGGTTCGGTCGACGCCGCGGACGAGGCCGCCCACGGGGCGGTGGTCGATCTCGTCCTGCTGCGCCACGAGACCAGCACCGCCCGCGAGCAGGTGGGCGCGGATCTGTACCGCTACCGGAACTTCACCCTGGAGCTGCCCGTCGCCTCCTTCCCCGCGACGATCCCCGCAGACGGGGCGCCGCTGCGGGTCGAGGTCGATGGCAAACCCGGCCGCTACACGGTGATCGCCAGGCCGCGCGACGGCGCCCCCGCCGTGAGCCACACGGTCACCCTCGCCGCCGAGGCCCCCGCCCGCTACCCGGTCTGGGACGATCAGAGTTTCGACCTCGAGCCGGACAAGCCCGAATACCTGCCCGGCGAGGTCGCCCACCTCGCCCCGGAGGCGCCGTTCGCCGGCCGGGCTTGGGTCTGCGTCGAGACCGACGAGGTGGTCGAGCAGTTCGAGGTCGAGCTCGCCGAGAACGCCGGGCGCATCGACCTGCCGATCAAGCCCCACCACTACCCGGACGTGTACGTGACGGTCTACCTCGTGCGCCCCGGCGGAGCCGACGCGCTGCCCGCCGAGCGCTTCGGCCGCGTGCGGTTGAACGTCGACCGGCCCGAGTTGACGCTGGAGGTCACCCCGACCTTCCATGCCGAGGAGGTCGAGCCCGGGGCGCCGGTCCGCGGCGAGGTGCTCGTGCTCGCGGGCGGCGAGCCTTTGGCTGGCGCCGACGTCACCCTCGTCGCGGTCGACGAAGCCGTGCTGCGCCTGGGCCGCTGGCGCCTGCCGGGCTTCATCCGTTCGTTCTACCCCATCCGCAACCACGGCGTCCGCACCTCGCAGGCGCTCGACGGCCACCGCATCGCCTTCGAGGAGGACGAGATGGCGGAGAAGGGCTACCTGATCGGCGGCGGCGGTGAGGGCGGGGAAGACCTCGAGGGGCAGCAGGCCAAGCGCCCGCGCCAGAACTTCCTCGCCCGCGCCCACTGGCAGACCGGCCTGCGCACCGACGCCGATGGCCGCGTCCGCTTTGACTTCGAAGCGCCCGACAACCTCACCGCCTTCCGCCTCACCGCCGTCGCGACCGCGAAGGACCACCGCTTCGGCGACGGGCGCGCGTCCTTCAAGGTGAACAAGCGCCTGATGCTCGAGCCGGCGCTGCCGCGCTTCCTGCGCGACGGCGACGAGGTCGTCCTGCGCGCCACCGCTCGCCAGTCGGTGGCCGACGGCGCCACGGTGGCGATGCGCGTCGAGGCGAGCGAGGCCCTGGAGTTGCTCGCCCCGGCCGCCGGCGAGCTCGGTCCGCTCGCCGCGGACGCCCCGGGCATCTTCACCGTCCGCGCCCGCGTGAAGCGCGGCTTCGAAGAGGCGACGGTCCGCTTCGACGCCGCGATCACCGGCGGTGGCGAGCCGGTCGGCGACTCGGTGGAGGTGGCGCTGCCCGTGCACCGCGCCGGCGTCCTGCAGAGCATCGGCCTCTACGGGCAGTTGCCCGCCGGGCCGGGCGAGTTCGCGCTCGCCGACGCGGCGCCCGAGTTCTGGCCGGAGGCGCAGGGCGAGTTCGGGCTCACCGTCTCGCGCACGCCGTTCCTGCCGAAGCTGGCCGGCCTGCCGCAGCTCCTCGAGTACCCGCACGGCTGCTTCGAGCAGCGATCTAGCAAGCTTCTGGTTTACACGCAGCTGGCCGCCATGCTGCAGTATCTCCCGGAGCACGGCGGCGCCGGCGAGAACTACCGCGAACGGGTCGAAGGGGGATTGCGATACTTCGCCAAACACCAGCGCCCCGACGGCTTCCTGCCCTACTGGTCGAGCTCGCCGAAACGAAACGCCTACGTCACCGTCCAGGTCGCCTGGCTGGCGGCGCAGGCGCGCGCGCTGGGCTACACCGTCCCGGAGCCGTTCGGGGCGAAGCTCGCCGGGGCGGTCGACATGGTCGTCGCCGGCCGGGTCCCGCACCGCGAGTGTTCGGAGACCACCCGCGCGTTCGCCCTGTTCGTCCAGGCCGAGACCCCGCCGCCCGCCGGCAAGGCGAAGCCGAGACCGCGCCTCGACGTCATGGGCGAACTGTACCTGCAGCGCGACCGCCTCGGCGACGAGACGCGCGCCTTCCTCGCCGTCGCCATGCACGCCGCCGGCGCCATGCCCGAGGAGCGCGCCCTGCTCGCCCGCGAGATCGACAACGCCCCGCCCCGGGGCGCCTTCGACCCGCGCGACTTCCATTCGCCGACCCGCGGGCAGGCGGTGGCCTACATCGCCCAGAGCCGCATCGCCGACCCGGTCTGGAAACGCGAGCTCGAACCGGAGATGCGCGCCCGGCTCGACACCCTGCTCGAGGACTCCCGCCGCCTCTCCACCCAGGAGAGCCTGTGGCTGCTGCTCGCCCTCAACACCGCCCTCGAGGCCGACGGCTACAAAGCGCTGCCGCTCGCCGGCAGCGGCGCCGATCTGGCGTCGCCGAACGGGTTCTCCATCGGCTGGCGCCAACGCGCGCTCTCCGCGGTCGCCGACCTGAAGGTGAAGCTCGATGCCGAACCCGCCTACTACCTCGTCGATGCGAAGGTGCTCCGCGACGACACCAACGTCGCCCGCGAGGACCGCGGGCTGAAGATCGAGCGCGTCGTCCGCAACCTCACCGATCCAGCCCGCACCGGCGCCGAGGCCGCGCCCTACCGCATCGGCGACGAGCTGCTGGTCACCTACCGGGTCGCCAACGACCGCCGCCACTACTACCTCGCGCTCGTCGACGAGCTGCCGGCGGGGCTGGAGACGGTGAATTTCAACCTCGCCCAGGTCGCCGAGTTCTACGCCATCCCCCGCGACGCCGACGCCAACAGCCTGTGGCTCAGCCACAACGAGCTGCGCGACCGCAGCGCCAACCTCTACTTCGATGAAGTCCGCCCCGGTGGCGGCACCTACAGCGTCCTCGCCCGCGTCACCGCCGGCGGACAGTTCACCTGGCCCGCCCCCGACCTCACCCCCATGTACGAACCCCGCTGGGGCGCCCTCGGCGGCGCGGCGGAAGTGTTCGCAGAGTAGCAAAACGTGGCATCGGCGTCCCGCCGATGTCCGTCCCAGCGGCGTCCCGCCGCTCGGGCAAGCGCTGCGATGGGAGCGGGACGGCTCCCGCCACGGCGCCGGTTCGAGCTTGCAAGGATCGCGCAGCCACCCCCGTTTGCCTCCACTGCGCCCCATCATCACTCACTCATCACCCCCACACTCCACACTCCGAACTCCGCACTCAACTTCCGTGCCCAAACCCCGCCATCCCCGCCTCCGTCGCCTCCTCCGGCTCGCGGCGGTCCACTCGGTCTCCACCGTCCCGTTCGCGCTCTGGCTCGGGTCGGCGGCGCTGGAGGTGGCGGTCGGGCTCGGCGAGCTGCCGGACAACCTCCTCGACGACCCGAACGGCACGCCGGTGCTGCTCTCGCGCGACGGCGAGTTGATCGCGGAGTTGGCGACCGATGCCGCGCGCGTCCACGTTCCGGTGCCCCTCTCGCGCATGGGCGAGCATTTGCCCGCCGTGACGATCGCGCTGGAGGACCACCGCTTCCACGAACACCGCGGCGTCGATCTCTACGCGATCTTCGCCGCCGCATTCCGCAGCGCCTCGAACCCCGGCCATCTGTCCGGCGCCTCGACGATCTCCCAGCAGGCGATCAAGCTCGCCGACGGCCGCCGTGGGCGCGCGCTGCGCTCGAAGGTCCGCGAGACGGTTCTCGCCCTGAAGCTCGAGCGACGCTGGTCGAAGGAGCAGATCCTCGAGGCCTACCTCAACCGGCTTGAGTACGGCAACCGCCGCGTCGGGCCCGAGGCCGCGGCCTGGGCGTATTTCGGCAAGCCCTGCGAGCGGCTCACCCCCGCCGAGGCGAATCTGGCCACGTTACTGGCTCGGGGGCTGAGCCTGGCCGACGTCTCGGACGCCCAGGGTATTTCACAGCACACCGCCCGCGCACAGTTGAAGTCCATTTTCGCCAAGACCGGCGTATCGCGGCAGGCGGAACTGGTGCGCCTGGTCCTCAAAAGCGTGGCGAC
>JAUIGD010000285.1 GCA_030430255.1 Verrucomicrobiia bacterium | reverse complement strand
GGTGTTGGCGTTGGGATCGGCTCGGGCAGGGTGTTCACCCAGCCGCAGCGCCGATCCCTGCCGCCGCCTACTCAGCCTCAACGACTGGCGGCACCTCGCCTGCGGATGTGGTGATCGATCCGGGCTAAGAGGCTGTCGGACTCGGAGCTTTCGAGCCCGAACGTTTCGAATTTCGATCCAAATGGTCACGATGGTGAGGATTTGATAGAGATCAGCGACCAGACGGCGGGGCGATTCGGGGAAGGGGAAAACGTCGAGCGCACTGCGCGTCGGAACGGAGAAGCCCGGCACCCTTCCGGGCCTTTCGGAAAGTTCCTTTCCAAAAGGGGAAAACAATCCTCTCATCGATGGCCGCCCGCACATCGATCGCAAGCGACACACAGATACCTTTATCTGTTCATAATCAACGTTTTACAAATATCTAAAACCGGTTGGCACGCAATCCGCGTAAAGGGGATCCGAAGATTTCCTCCTCAATGGGTTCCTCCCAGGGGCGGCACCGATATGCAGACCTCTCCTCCCAAGCGTGTCGGTGTCGTCCCACTCGATCCCCCCTCCCCCCCCCTATCCCCCCTACAGGACAAGACCCGCCCCGGATTCGCGGAAGGCTGAGCCGCCCCGGGGCGGGTTTTGATCCCCTCATTCCCCCCCATCGGACAAGACCCGTCCCGGATTCGCGGAAGGCTGAGCCGCTCCGGGACGGGTTTTGATCCGCCTTCCCTCCCGGCGTGATCGCCGCGCACCGGCGACGCCATCCCGCGACCCTGCGATCCAACACTCGGAGGCGCCCCCTCCCGGCCGGCAGCTGTCGTGTCGGAATCGGCCGGGCGCCCAACCGTCGGGGAGCGGACCGCCGCGCCTCGAGCCCCTTCGGCCGCGCCGGCCGAGCGCCACCAACCGCCATTTCGGCCCGTGGGATGCACGGTGTTTTTGCTGGTTCTTGGGCCGCCTCCCCTCTACCCTCCGACCCGCCCGATGGGAGACGAGCAACCAGCTGAAGATGAGACTGCACAGCCCCGCCCGCTGAGGTTGCGGCCGCGTGGTGTCCGCACCGATCCGGAACTTCCGGAAGCCAAAGGCGGCGGCGAGGCGGTCCCTGACCGGCCCGCGCTGAAGCCCCGCCCCCGCAAAGTGCAACCGCACGGGGACGATGGACCGCAGGACGAACGGGAGCCGGACGATCTCGCCGAAGATCCCCCCACGTCCGACGATCCGATCGAGGAGCTACCTCCGCCCCCCTCGAACCCACCCGCTTCCGGCGAGGACGACCGCGACGCGAGAAGCGCTGCCCAGGCGAAGCGCGTCGCGATCAAAGCACGGCCGGCCGATGCCAACGACCACCCCGAACTCCCCGCCGCCACCAAAGTCGACATCCGCCCCCGCCCAGCCAAGCCGAAGCCGATCGCGGAAGTGGAGATCATCGATGACCCCGCTGAGCTTGCGGCGCCGTCGGAGCCGGGCGACCCCGCGGCCGAGGGAACCGAGGATCAGCTGCGCCTTCAAGATCGCAAAACCGGGGTCTCCCGATTGCTCGATAGCAGCGCGTTCCAGGAGCAGGCCGAGCGGCTTACCCAGGAAGAAACACCGGCCTGGGAAAGGGAGGGGGCGCCCGAGGTGGCCGCGGGGCGAGACGTCACCCGCCTGCTGGCGCCCAGCGAGAGCGGAGAGGGCTACGCTTGGCAGGAGTTCGGTGAGAGCGATCTGCTGACGCCGGCCCAACTCCGCAACCGGCGCCTCTTGCGCAGGCTCGGCATCGCGACCGCCGCGCTCATCGTCCTCGGGTTTCTCGCTCTGTTCGGACGTCACTTGTGGCTGTCCATGCAGAAGCCCGAACCCGTGGAGGCCGATGTCAGCGCACCGGCCCCCGGCAGGGCCGACGGCCTGAGCGAGGAAGAGGTGCGCAATGCCGATGCCGCATTGCGCCGGTTCGCCCGCTGCTTCGACCTCGGCGAGATGCTCACCCTAGTGCGGCTACCGGAACGGGTCGCGCCGCTGATGCCCGCGCACTACGGCGGCGCCGGCCCGCGCCCGATGGAGCTCGGCGACCGCCTGCTGCAGAAGAAAGAAGTCACCGAGCGAGGGACCTTCATCGTCGTCGCCTACGAGGCGCCGACTCCGAGCGGGAGCGTCATCATGACCGCCGAGAAGACCGAGACCGGCCCCTACCTCGTCGATTGGGAACTCAGCACCGGTTACCAGCCGATCCCCTACGAGCGCCTCCTCGAGGAACAGCCGACCGAGCCCTTGCCGTTCCGCGTCCAGGTCACCGCTGGGGACTACCACGACCACATCTTCCCTCAGGATTCCTTCGATTGCTATCTGCTCACCCACCCGGGCCGCGAATTCAAACTATGGGGCTACACCCGCAAGGGAACGCCGGTCGCCGAAGCCCTGAGCAGCGAGACCGCCGGGCGCCAACCGAGTCTCATCTTGAACCTCCGCTACCTCGACGACCCCCTCCGCGACGACCGCGTCGAGATCACCGACTTGGTGAAGTCGGATTGGTTCTACTGAAGCGGCCCGGTGAACGCGCTGCCCGAGCCCGGATCGATCACCACTTTCGCAGGCGAGGCACCGCCATTCGTTGACGCTGAGTAGGCGGCGGCAGGGATCGGCGAAGCGGCTGGGTGAACACCCTGCCCGAGCCGGTCACCACGCCAACACCCTCAGCGTCAACGAGGGCGAGCCACAGCCCGGAGCTTGGTGATCGATCCGGGCTAGCCGTTCACCACGCCAACGCCCTCAGCGTCAACGAGGGCGAGCCGGCAGCCCGGCTCGGTGATCGGACCCGCGCTATCGATCCGCAGCCGCGCCAGCGACGGCCACCCGAAGCTCCTCGATGCGGCGGGCGAGTTCCACGTCAGCCGCGATCCGATCCGGGTGCTTCTCCGCCAGGCGGTCGAAGTGGACCAGCGCCGATCTCGGCTTGCCGCGGGCGAGGTAGTAGTCGGCCAACTCGAGCAGCCGCCCGGCCTCGATCTCGCGCAACCGCTCGCGGCAATGCGCAGCCACCGGCCCCTTCGGGCTGGAGGGGTGGCGGGCGAGGAAGTCCCGCAGCTGGAGATCGGCCCAGTCGATGCGCCCGATATCGCCGTCGCGCGCCGCCTTGAAGTCGATGTAGGCGATCTGAAACGCGGCGTCGTCAGCGAGCGCATGTTCGGGGTAGCGCTCGATAAACTGCTCGTAGGTGGCCTTCGCCGTCTTCGGGGATCCGCTGGACTCCAAGACTTCGCCGAGCGCGTACTGCGCCTCGGCGGCGACCTCGGAGCCGACCCCGTTGGCGATCAGCTGCCGCAACATCGCCTTCAGGTTGCTCACCACCGTCGAACCGTCGACCGCGTCCTCGTCGCCCTCCGCAGCCCGCCGGCGCTGCCTCTCCACCAACGCTCGCAGCACGCCCATCTGCGCCGCGACCGCGCGCTCGTGATAGCCGGACTCGCGATGCCCGACCACCAATTTTTGATACTCGCGGAACGCTGCGGAGAGCTCGCGGTTCCGGGCGTACATCCCGGCGATCTCCCACTGGGCGTCGGCTGCAGCCGGCGATTCCGGGAACCGGCGCACCGTCTGCTCGAACTGGTTCAGCGCCGGCCCGACGCGCCCCGACCCGAGATAGGTCCGCCCCTTCGCCAGCAGTTCCGCAGCCCGCTCGGCATCGTCGGGGGCACCGCACACGGCCGTGTCCCCACAGGCGGCGAGAGCCGCGGCCACCATCAATAATCGCACCGCTGACAAATCGATCAATCGGCGGGGATGTCCGGCGCGTACGGATCCGCCGCCTCTCCGGGGAACAAGGTCGGCGAGAACCCCGCCGCAGCCTGCTTCCTGGCCTCGAACGCCTGCGCGTCGTAGATCGCCGCCAGCTCGTCCTTGGCCTTCTTGCCGTAGGTCACGGTGCCGAGCGTGACGTGCACGGACATGTCTTTGACCGGGTTCTTCACCTCGCGCTCCTCGCCGGGATACAGGTTCTCGATGATGCCGGAATTGGGCCCGTGCTGATCGACGTGCGGCACGGCGGGACGGTCCGAGACCGTGTAGTCGAAGCTGACGATCTCCCGCCCGTTGTTGCGGAACATCAGGGTGTACTCGGTCGTCCCTTCATACTCGTCGACCACGGTGTTCAACACGCGCAACCCGATCGGGTGGCGGTCGAAATTCACCTCGCGGGTCGACACCGTCGCGCAGGAAGCGAGGAGGAGGGCCGCCAAGCCGGCGGCGAGGGGGAGCGCAGGGCGGAGCATCGGGGGATCAATACTGGACTTTGAATCCGACGGCGAAGATGTCGAAGGCCGAGTCGGAGATGTCGCCGTTGGCGAAGTCATCGATGACGAGGTGCTTGTATTCGCCGTAGAGGCTGAACTCGTCGCTGAGCGCATATTCGATCCCCCCGAACACCTGCCACCCCCAGCTGAAGTCGCTGTCGTCGAAGTCGTCGTTGATGCCGAGTTCGTCGGCGACCACGAAGTTGTTCTGCCTGACCAGGACGCCGCCGAAACCGGCACCGACGAAGGGTTTGAAGTTCGCCCAGAAGTCGTTCACGTGCCCGCGGTGGTCGTCGAGGTCCAAGGCCAAGGCCGCGTTGGCCATCAAGGTGAAGGCGCGCAGGTCAGACCGCAGAGAGAGCGTGTCCGGCCCCGAGGCGTTGAGGTCGTTGTTGAGATACATGAACTCCAACTCCAGCGATGGGCGCACCGGTGCGGGGATGTTGAAGGAGTAGCCGAACTCGATCCCCAGCAGCCATCCGTCCTCGTCGCTGAGGTCGTAGTCGCGCAGCTCGCCGCCGAAGGTCGCGGTGTCGTTGCCCGCCGCACCGGCGAAGCCACCGACGTAGCGACCGTGGTCGCGCGAGGCTTTCTTGGTGCTGACGGTGTCGAAATAGACCTCGTCGGCGACGCCGGAGATTGGCGCGGCGGCGACGAGCGCGGCGAGGAGTGGCCTGAGGTAGTTCATGTCGTGGAAAGGGATGCTGGGTTGAGTCGTCGGGGGGAGAGCGCGGCGCGCCTATTCTTCTTCGGCCTCCTTCTTCTTGTCGTAGTGGAGCTTGACGCCCGCGAGCCAAGACGAGTGCTCGAGGTTGTTGGTGTCCTCGAAAGAGTCGAAGTTCACCGATTTGTACTCACCGAAGATGGAGACCTTGTGGCTGAGGCGGAACTCGGTGCCCGCGAACAGCTGGTGCCCAAACACGAATTGGTCGGTCGCGAAGGGCGCGGCGTTCGGCAGGCTGGTGCCATCGACCGTGGTCAGCGTCGTATTGTTGAACCAGAACTGCGCACCGCCGACCCCACCGCCGACGTAGGGGCTGAACCGCGACAGCACCGGGCCGACCCGGGCTCTGTAGCGGGCGAGATCGAGCTCGAGCCGCCCGTTGAAGAAGAACATCACCGCGTTCATGTCGGTGTGGAAGCTGCTGATCGAGTCGTCCATCAGCGAACCCACAAACTGGTCGTTCGCCGTGCCGTTGAGCTCGGTCGACATGAGGCTGCCCTCAAATTCCAATCCGGTCGTCACCGGGTAGCGTCGCCCGCGCCACTCGTAACCCACGCGGATGCCCGCGTGCACCGAACCGCCGACGCTCTGTAGGTCGTAGGGCACCCCGAGAATCTCCATGTCGGCGCTCTGGTCCTGCGTCGTCCCGCCGAAGATCGCCACATGGGAACTGGAGCGGGAGGGGCCGGACGCCTGCTTCTGTTCCTCGAGCGAACGATCGAACGAAGCTTCGTCGGCGGGTGTGGCTGCGGACAGCGACAATGA
Organism: Verrucomicrobiia bacterium; assembly: GCA_030430255.1. Taxonomy (GTDB): domain Bacteria; phylum Verrucomicrobiota; class Verrucomicrobiia; order Verrucomicrobiales; family DEV007; genus JAUIGD01. The sequence goes on along the minus strand of JAUIGD010000285.1, from coordinate 2,486 downwards.
CAGCGCGGAGAGCAGCGCCCACCTCGCGGGGGAACGCCGAATGGAGAAAGAAGTGGAATGCATGGAAGCCTTGAAGACGGCGCCAAGAAAAGCGGACGGGGCAAGCGACAGCCACCCTGACTTTGTAACGTAATCGACACTCGCAGCCGCCATTTGTGACCAAACCGCAACACGACGGACCTGCGGCATCCGCCCCGTTGCGATACTCTCCCCATCCGCGCGATGCCAATATTCAACCGATTCTCCATGCCCGCCGCGGTCGCGGCCTTCGGGCTCCAATGCGCGCGGGGTGAGATGCCTGAGATCTCGGTCGGGGCCGCGCCCCCGACCGTCTCCCTGCGGGCGGGTTACCCGGAGATCACCCTCGTCCCACCGCACCCGGAGATCGGTTTCAACCCGACGCTCCCGCCGCCCCCGCCAACGGTCGATGCGGCGCCGCCGCCCGCTTCGCTCTGGGACGAGTTCACCCCTTCCGCGGCTCTGTTTCCGCAATCCGGGCCGGACTCCAGCATCACCGCGGAGGACATCCAGCTCACCTCCCCCGCCCCCCCGGCGCCCGCTCCGTTGCTGTTCCGTCCAGTCACCATCAACCCCGATCCCCCGCCGCCGGCATCGGCAGCGGACGACCGGCCACCTGAATCCGATCCAGCCTACGCGCCGGACCCGGGGGCACCGGCCGGGGGGGATCCGGGCGGCAACGGGGCCCTGATGCAGATCGTCCGCCGCGTCGCCCCGGCCGTGCTGACCATCACCTCGTGGGACGAGTTCGGCCACCCCCTCGCCGAGGGCACCGGGTTCTTCGTCTCTCCGCGCGGCCATATCCTCACCGACCCGGGCATCGTCCACCCCCAATTGGGCGCGCGCATCGCCTACGTCACCGCCACCACGGGCACCCGTGAACATCACCGGATCGAGGGTGTGTGGGTGCGTGACCTGGAGGCCGGATTCGCGCTGCTGCAGAGCGCCGAGCGCCAGACCCCACACCTCGCGATCGGCGCCACCTCGCCCCTCGCCGAGGAGGCGCCCGTGACCGTGCTCGGCCTCAACGAGCAGCGCGGTTTGGTCTTGGCCGACGCCGTAGCCGCCCCCGACCTCGCGATCTCTGGCAGAGGCTGGCTCAGGCTGAGCGGCGAGGACTCGCCCGGCGCGCCGGGATCGCCGATCTTCGACGCCAGCGGCGGCGTCGCCGGGCTGATCTCGATGTCGGTGCCGATGGACCGTTGGGTCAGCTACGGAGTGCCGCTGGCCGCCGTGCGCGCCGCCCTCGCCAACCGCAGCCGAGACGCCTCCACGCTCACCGAGATCGAGGCGCTCGACGGTGACGGATTCCTCCCGGTGACCCAGGACAACCGCTTCGCTGCGGCCGTGCAGGAACTCTACGAAGGCAGTCCAAAGTCCGCCGTGCGCGACCTCCTCAAGCTCACCCGCCGCTACCCCCGCAGCCCGGAGTTGTGGGCGGTGCTGGGCGTCGGCTGGGCGGAGCTGAAACGCCCCGACGAGGCGCGCGCCTGCCATGCACGCGCCGTCGCGCTCGACCCCGAGACCGGCATCTACTGGCGCGGGCTCGCCCTCAGCCAAGCCGGGCAGCCGGTCGGGGAAGTCGCCGACGCGAACCGCATCGAAGCCTTGGAACACGCGCTGGCAGACCGCCCCGCCGACCGCGTCGCCACCCGCCTGCTCGCCGATCGCTACCTCGAGGCGAAGCGCTACCGAGAGGCGTCCGACACGCTTGTCGACCTCATCAAAATCGCGCCGGGCGACCCGGACCCCTACTACCTGCTCGGCATCGCCCGCAGCAAACTCGGCGACATCCGCGCCGCCGAGGGAGCCGTCCAGCAGTGCCTGCGCCGCGATCCCCGCCACGGCGGGGCCTGGTTCCTGCTCGGCCTCATCCACGACAAACGCGGCGCGGCCGACGAGGCGCTGGAAGCCTACACGAAGGCGACCCGCTACAGGCCCGACCACCCCCACGCCTGGATGAACCTCGCCGCCGCTTTCAAGGCCGCCGGCGACTCCGCCGCCGCCCGCGACGCCATGCAGGAACACTTCAGAGTGAGCGCCCGCCGCAACGGCGCGCTCTGAGCACCGTCGGCCCCATACCGACCGCCCCTCCGCGCCCCGCGCCCGTCACCACTCCCCTTTCAAGCCGAGCGAATACCCGCGGCTGCGGCTCTCGTAGGAGCGCAGCGAACCCAGTTCGTAGGCCAGGATCGAAGGGGTCCCCGTGAGGTTGGTCGCCTTCAGAACCAGCGTCCAATGGTCGGTCAGCTCCTTCTCGAGGGTGAAGTTCAAGTTGGTGATCGGCCGCTGGAACACATCCGAGACGAAGGCGCCCGACACCGGCCCGCCCGTGATCGCGACCGCCTCGCCGGTGACGTTCAAAAACAGGCCCGCGAACAGGCCGAAGTCCTCGTCCTTGTAGGTCACGTTGAAGTTGAACGTGTAGTCGGGCTGCCCCTGCAGGCGGCGGGTCGCGCCGCCGCCGA
>JAUIGD010000675.1 GCA_030430255.1 Verrucomicrobiia bacterium | reverse complement strand
GTTTTAGGGTTGGGAGTTTTGTGGATCCGCCGGTGGAAAGATCCACCCGCAGCTCTCAATCACATTTTCTGATCATTATTGGCAGCTTACGCAAGAAAAAAAGCCCCACCCCCGAACAAACGGGGATGGGGCTCCGTGAATCGCTAGGGTGTGCGGCTACCGTTCCGCGCGGAACAACACGACCGGGGAATCCGGGACGGGATTGTCGAACGGCCCGTAGGTGAGCGTGCTGCCGTCGAAGCTCGCGGGTGCGACACCCGGATCTTCGGCGATGATCGCGTCGTTGACGTCCCCGCCCCAGGTGGCGCCGTCGGTGCTGTAGAACAGACCGTAGACCCCACCGTCCTCAGCATCCCAAGAGACCGTGAACTGGTCGGCTCCGGCGTCGTAGATGATGTTCGTGATATTGAACGGGGGCGAGGAGAGGCGGCCGAGATAGAGGTTGGTCGCGCTCGGCGTCGTGCTCAGCAACTCGAAAGGCGGCTCCGCGTGGTCGACCTGCAGGCCGGGGGCCGCGGAGACTTCGAAGTGCGAACCGCCGCCGCCCTCCCACCAGACGAACAGGATCTCGTGTTCACCCGCCGGCAGGAAGGCCGTGGCGCGGGTGTTCGAATCACCGGTGCCGGCTTCGAAGTAGACCTCCTGCGGGGCGTTGGGGCGCCAGGTGCCTCCACCGTTCTCGGTGTGGAAGGTGTTGGCGGGGTCGACCCAGCGCAGCAGGAAGCCGTCGTCGGAACGCACCTGGAGGGTGTAGTCGCCGTCCACCGGCGCAACGATCTGCGCGCGGGCGACCATCGCCAGGCGGTCGTTGCCACCGGCCGGGTCGTCGGGGTACGGGAGGTTGCCTCCAAAGACGCCACCACCGCCGGCGTCGTCGGCGTGGTTGAGGACGATCTCGCTGGTGATCGACTCGCTGTCGAAGGTCGAGTTTCCGGCATCGGTATCGCGGACGAAGTTCATGGTGTCCGTGAGGTTATTGACGGCGACCGCACCCGCGGTGACGGCGTTGTACCAGAAGTGGATGCCCCAGCCTTCGCCGTTCTCCGGAATCTCCGGCTGGACGCTCGCCGGGATGGCACCCCAGCGGGAGTTGTTGCCGATCTCGAGCCCGGCGGTGTTGCCGAGCAACTGCCAGTCGATGGTCTGGTCGAAGCCGGTCCAAGCGCCAGGCGCCCATGCGATCTCCTGGTAGGAGCCGCCACCGCCCTCGAAGGCGATGAACTCCACCGGGTAGTCACCGGCGGCGGGGAGGTTCACCACGATGTAGGCGTTCGAGTCGCCGGTGCCATCGGGGAAGAAGGCGGCCGTCGGATGCAGTTGGTTGACCCCGCTTCCGGCCACGGAGACGAACTCCGCCCCGGGGATGCGCAAGCCGTAGCCATCGTCACCGCGAATGCGCACGGTGTAGGATCCCTGAGCCCCCTCGGGCACGGTCACCACCGTGCGGGCGTAGGTGACGTACTGGTCGTCGCCGCCGGGGTCGTCGTTGAGGATGGGTAGATCGGGGATCCAGTCGCCGCTGTTGGCATTGGTGTCCGGGTCCGAGTGGTTGATCAACG
>JAUIGD010000674.1 GCA_030430255.1 Verrucomicrobiia bacterium | reverse complement strand
GGACTGCCCGTGCTGTGTGGAGTAGGGGGATGCCGGATGGACTGTGGCGGGATTGCCGATGGCCGAATGGCGGCGGGAGATGGTCGGATCGCAATCACGGCGGAGACGGAGCTCCGCCCTCTAGCCCGAATCGATCACCAAGCTCCGGGCTGCGGCTCGCCCTCGTTGACGCTGAGGATGTTGGCGTGGTGACCGGCTCGGGCAGGGTGTTCACCCAGCCGCTTCGCTGCTCCCTGCCGCCGCCGACTCAGCATCAACGAATGGCGGCGCCTCGCCTGCGGATGTGGTGATCGATCCGGGCTAGTGGGAGTAGGGGCGGCGTCCCGTCGCCTGCGTCGCGGGCGGGAAGGATCCCGGGCGACGCTTGCCACCCGGATCGGGCATCGGTGGACGCCGGCCCCCCGGGCTACTCGTCCTTCAACAGGCCGAGCTTCTCGAGCTTCGGCCAGATGACGGCGCGGCAGTAGGGGTAGGTCTTGTTCTCCTCGAAGAAGTCCTGATGGTAGTCCTCGGCGGGGAAGAAATCGGAGGCGGCGGTGATCTCGGTGACGATCGGATCTTTGAATTCGCCGGACTTGTCGGCGGCGGCCTTGGACGCCTCGGCGGCGGCCTTCTGCTCGTCGCTGTGGTAGAAGATCGCCGAGCGGTACTGGGTCCCGATGTCGTGCCCTTGGCGGTTCAGCGTGGTGGGGTCGTGGAGCTTCCAGAACACCTCCAGCAGTTTGTCGAAGGGGAGCTCCTCGGGGTCGAAGTGGACGCGGACGACTTCGGCGTGGCCGGTCTCGCCGGTGCAGATCTCCTTGTAGGTCGGGTCCTTCACGTGGCCGCCCATGTATCCGGACTCCACGGACTTGACGCCCTTGATGCGTTCCAGCACCGCCTCGATGCACCAGAAGCAACCGGCGCCGAGATCGACGACCTCCAGCGCTTCCTTCTCCTCGTCGCTGAGTTCTTTCGGGGTGACGGGGTCGACGGGTTTCACGGCGGAGCGGGGAGTGGGTCCGGCGATCACAAAAGCGCCGCAGGCGGCGACCGCGGCGGCGGCGATGGCGAATTTCGACGGGCGTTTGAACATGGCGGGGGATTATCGGGGGGCGGAGGCCTCGGCGCAAGGGCGGGCGAAGGCGGTGCGTCGGGGGTGGGATGTCCTGCGCGCCGCCCGTATTCCCGTGCTTTGGGGCCTTGTCAAAGCGGCGCCGCCGCAGCAGCATCGGCGGATGAACCGTCCCCTCCCTCTCCGCCTCGCCGGCCGTGCGGGCCTCGCTTTGGCCGCCTCGTTCGCCCTTTGCAACACCGCGCTCGCCGGTCACAGCGTCCTGATGCAGGGCGACGGGCGGCTGGCCGAGGTCGATGCGAGAGGGGAGGTCATCTGGGAGATGGAGTGGGGGGGGATCCACGACATCCACCTGTTGCCGAACGGCAACATCCTCACCCAGCGCATGCCGGACACGGTGGTGGAGATCGATCGTGAGACGAAGGAGGTGGTCTGGGAATACAAGGCGGGTGAGAGCAACGGCAACGCCGGCCGGCGCGTCGAGGTCCACGCCCTTCAGCCCCTGCCCGGCGGGGGGGTCATGG
>JAUIGD010000284.1 GCA_030430255.1 Verrucomicrobiia bacterium | reverse complement strand
GGGGCCTTCGTCGTAAAGATCGTTAACTTTCCCTAAAGGCATTGGGGCTAGCCCGGATCGATCACCACATTCGCAGGCGAGGCGCTGCCATTCGTTGATGCTGAGTAGGCGGCGGCAGGGATCGGCGATGCGGCTGGGTAGACACCCTGCCCGAGCCGTTCCCAACGGCAACACCCTCAGCATCAACGAGGGCGAGCCGCAGCCCGGAGCTTGGTGATCGATTCGGGCTAGCCCCTCCCCGAACCGACCACTAGACGCGGGCTGCAGCCCGGGAAAGGGCAGGCGGCGCGCGTTGCGATCGGCTCGGGCAGGGGCTACGGGGGGGAGGGCGTTGCGGGCGCTTACGGCACGGGAACCGAGTCCAGAATCCGCGCGACGATCTCGTCGGAGCCGACCTCCTCGGCTTCTGCCTCATAGGTGACGAGGACGCGGTGGCGCAGGACATCGGGGGCGAGCGACTTCACATCGCTAGGGACGACGTAGCCGCGGCCGCTTAGGAAGGCATTGCCGCGGGCGGCGAGGGCGAGGTTGATCGTCGCCCGCGGCGAGGCGCCGCAGCGGACGAGGGGCTTCAACTCCGGCGACACCGTCTCCGGCTCGCGCGTGGCGAACACCAACGAGACGATGTAGTCTTTGATCGCCCCGTCGATGTAGACCTCGCCGACGGTGGCGCGCGCCTTGGCGACGGCAGCCCGATCGGTCACCCGTTCGGTTTTCGGTTTGGGTGCGGTCGTGCCCATGAGGTCGAGGATGGAGCGCTCCTCGGAGCGGGACGGGTAGCCGACCTCCACTTTGAGGAGGAAGCGGTCGAGCTGCGCTTCGGGGAGCTGGTAGGTCCCCTCTTGGTCGAGCGGGTTCTGGGTCGCCATGACCAGGAAGGGGTCGGGGAGCGGGTAGGTGTTCTCCCCGATCGTGACCTGCCGCTCTTGCATGGCTTCGAGCAAGGCCGACTGCACCTTGGCCGGGGCGCGGTTGATCTCGTCGGCGAGCAGCAAGTTGGCGAACACCGGACCGAGCTTGGGCGAGAACCCGCCATCCTGAGGGCGGTAGATCAGGGTTCCGACCACATCGGCAGGAAGCAGGTCCGGGGTGAACTGGATGCGTTGGAAATCGGCGTCCAAACAACCGGCGAGGGCGTTGACGGTGAGTGTTTTCGCCAGCCCCGGAACGCCCTCGAGGAGGATGTGGCCGTCGCAGAGCATGGCGACGAGCAGGCGGTCGACCAGCTGGCTCTGGCCGACCAGCACCCGGCTGATCTCGTCGCGGAGCGGCGTGACCCAATCGCCGTCGGCTTTGACGCGGTCGGTGAGTTCGGAGGTGTCGATGGACATGGAAAGGGTGGGTGGTGGGCGCGGCCCGGATCCCGGCGCCGGACTCTTGGGGCGCTCGGCGCGGGGATCAAGGTCGCAAAATAAACGTCGCCGGTGCGCGACTTCGTCCAGCGGATCTCGCCCCCCCCGAGGAGCGGCCTCGCGGCCGGGACGGGCGAAACGGCCCGGTCATCACCCTGCCCGAGCCGATCACCACGCCAACGCCCTCAGCGCCAACGAATGGCAGCGCCTCGCCTGCGAATGTGGTGATCGATCCGGGCTAGCCCTTGAGCGATCGGAGGTCGCCCTGGCGGAGCGTGACGCCGTCGCGGTCGAGGCGCTCGAGGAGCGGGATGAGGATGCGGCGGGTGGTGCCGAGGGTCTCGCGCAAGGCGGCTGCGGTCGAGGGGCCGTGCTGGCGGATGTGGGCGCGGACGGAATCGATCGCGACCCGGAAATGTTTGGCGAGCAGCACGGCCTTCTCGTCGAGTTGGACTGCCTCGCCGGTCTCGAGGAGGAACTTCAAGGCTTTGGCGTCGGCATCGGTCTTGGCGAGTTCCTTGGGGTTCGGTGGCTCGAGCGGCGTCGCGTCCAAGGCGGCACGGATCGTGTCCCCAGCAGCCTGGAGGGCCGGTGGTAGCTTGGGTGCATGGTCGCCCGAGCGCAACATCGTGCCGGCGCGGACGAAGCCGCGGTGCGCACACAGCCCCTCGACCACGGCGTCGAACAGCTTCGGCTCCGGCAGCCGTTTCTTCATGAACGTGCGCAAGTCGCTGAGGTCGAGGCCGGGCAGTTCCGGGTGCTTCTCGTGAATCGTCTCGACACGCCCGGCGGCCGCCCCGGCGATCTCCTCCCACCACGGGCCATCGATGAGCCACCCGCCGGCCAGCACGGCCCGGCCGGCGCCCGTCGCGCCCTCGACCGCCCGGGTGATCTCCTGAGCCGAGAACCGCGACTGGGCGAGGAGCCCGGCGGGGGCGACCGCGCGGTCGCGCTCGAGGGTGGCGGCGAGGAGCGCCCCGGCGGTGACCTCCCCGTCGCCCGAAGCGGCACGGAGGAATCCGAACTGGGAGGGCTCGCGGTAGGAGCGCTGCCGGGGCGCGGGATCGAGCACGGTGCCGCCGGCGAGGGTAAAGCGTTTCGACCAATCGCGGAGGACAAAACGGTCGCCGGCGAAGGTGAAGACCGGGCGGTCCAGGCGGATCTCGGCGATCGCCTGCTCGCCGGCCGCCAGGTCCCGGTTCTCGAAGAACAGCACGCGCGCGGCGACGTTGGCTGCGCCGTGGTGAAACCGCACGCGCAGCGCGTGCTCCAGATCGCGGCCGGGGGTCGCGCCGCGGGTGTCGCGGGACAGGCGCACGTGGACGCGTCTGGAGCCCGTCCCCAACCCGGCAACCGTGACGACATCGCCGCGGCCGATGCCCTCGCGCTGCCGGCCTTTACGGATGCCGATGTCCGGGAGGTTGAGGGCGGTGCGGGTTCCGGGGACGGCGGTATCGACCCTGCTGCGGTGGCTCTGGATGCCGCGCAGATTGGCCTTGCTGCCGTGAGGTTGGACGACGACCTCCGCCCCCTTGGTGAAGCGGCCGCCGGTCATCGTGCCGGTGACGACGGTGCCGACGCCTTGGGGGGAGAAGACGCGGTCGACCGACAGGCGGGGCTTGCCGATGTCGGCAGGGGGCGGCAGCGAGCGGAGCAGTCGGCTGAGTTCCCCTTTGAGCGCATCGATCCCGTCGCCGATCAGGGCGCAGACAGGCACGATGGGCGCCCCCTCGAACACGCTCCCCTCCAACTCTTCGGCGACCGTGGCGGCGGAAAACTCGACATCGTCGACGGTGTCCGCCTTGGTCAACGCGACCACCGCGTGGCGCACGCCGAGATAGCTGAGGATCTGTAGATGCTCCTCCGACTGCGGCATCCATCCGTCGTCGGCGGCGACGACGAACAGGGCGACGTCCACCGAACCGACGCCCGCCACCATATTCTTGACGAAGTCGGCGTGGCCGGGGACGTCGATGAGGCCGAGGTCGAAGCCGGGCTCGCCGTCCTCGCCCGGGAGCGGGAGATGGGCGAAGCCGAGGTCGATGGTGATCCCGCGCGCCTTCTCCTCGGGGAGCCGGTCGGGATCGGTGCCGCTCAGCGCCTCGATGAGGGTGGACTTGCCGTGGTCGATGTGACCTGCGGTGCCGACGATAAAGTGGAGGGGATCCGCCATCAGCGGGACATCTCACGGAGTTGCTCCGCCGTCACGCCACAAATCGGGCAGCAGGCGGCTTCGTCCATCGCGGCTGCAGCGGTGTCGATCTCCTTGTCGCCGTGGAAGGCACCGCGGCGGAGGGTCCCCTCGGGCATCCACCAATACGGTTTGTCGAAGTATTGGGCGTAGCCCCGAGGGTGGCCAGGGATCCCGTTGGAGAGGAGGATCACGTGGAGGGTCTCATGGCGAACGAGCCACTCGGGGATCGTGCCCTTATTGTGGGCGAAATAGACGGTCGCATGTCCCTCCATGACTTTCCAAGAGGTCAGCCCCCCCTGGTAGCGCCCACGGATCTTGGCTACCGGCATGCCGCGCCAATCGGCGTACTTCGCCCGCGTCGGCGGAGCGATCTCCACGGATTGGCCACGGAACCGCTTCCCGGTGGCCCCCTCGAGGTCGCGGAGCTGAGCCTTCACCCGGCCGGCGAGCTGATCCTGTTCCGCTGCGGCAACAAAGCGCGGATTGCTGTGCGGCGTGGTGCAGGCGCAGAAGGCGGTGGCGGCAACGAGGGCGCTGAAAAGCGTGGCGAGGCGCATCGGCGGGGGGAGGGAATCGACGGGCGGGAGTTTACCATGGGAGCGCTGTTTGCAAAACGGTTCCGTCGCGGGGTGGCGCTTGAATTTTCCCGGCGAGCAGTACAGTTAACCCGATGTCCCCCCCCCTCCTCCTGGCCCGGTTTCGGATCCCTGACTACTTCTACTTTATCTTTGGAGTGTGTTGTCTGGTCTCCTTCTGCATCGTGTTGTTCTACGCGAAACGGCACCCGAACCCGCATTTCCGTCCGAAGAAGTCGGACATCGGTCTGGTGTCCTTTTTCCTCCTCTTCATGTCGGGCGCGATCTCCTTCATCGCGGGGGGCGCGTTCGACTCCGATCTCAGCGAGGAGAAACTGGAGCGGGAGATGCAAGACGCCCGGCGGATGGCCAACGCGACGGGGACGAGCGTGGAGGAGCAACTGGGCTTGTCCGAGGGCGAAGGGGAGACGGAGATCCTCGATCCCGACAAGGCCCGCCAGGCCGATGCGCTCAACGAAGCCTTCGGAGGCGACGCCCCGAAGGAGCTCATCGACGCGGTGATCGAGAACTGATTCAGTCCGCCTTCGCCCGGTAGCGGACCGCCTCGAACTCCGGGGTGGCGAGCAAGGTCTCGGCGCGGGTGAAGCCGTCTTCGACGGGCGGGAAGAAGGTGTCGCCGGGGTATTCGCCGCGCACGTGCGAGACGATGATCTCATCGAGCATCGGCAGCACGGCGGCGTAGATCTCCGCGCCGCCGATGACGAAGGCCAGCCCCCGCAGCCCGATCGCGTCCGAGGTGAGCTCGGCGGGGTCGCGGATCAGTTCGCAGCCCTCGGGGGCGTCACCAAGCGAGCGGCTGATCACGATGTTGCGCCGGTCGGGCAGGGGCCGCCCGATCGATGCGTAGGTCTTCCGCCCCATGATGACGGCATGTCCGGTGGTGAGCTTCTTGAAGAACTTGAGGTCTCCGGGGAGGTGCCAAGGCAACTGGCCGCCACGGCCGATCACCCGGTTCTCCGCCATGGCGACCACCGCCACGAGCCGCAGCGGCCCCATCACCCCGCCGTCAGCGCTCATACGGCGACCGGGGCGGGGATGTGGGGATGCGGGTCGTAGCCCTGCAGCCGGAAGTCGTCGAAGGCGAACGCATCGATGTCGCGGACCTCAGGGTTGACCCACATGGTCGGCAGCGGCCGGGGTTCTCGCGAGAGCTGGAGCCGCGCCTGCTCGAAGTGGTTGGCGTAGAGGTGGAGATCGCCGAAGGTGTGGACGAAGTCCCCAGGCTTCAGACCGCAGACCTGGGCGACCATCAGGGTCAGGAGGGAGTACGAGGCGATGTTGAAAGGGACGCCGAGGAAGAGGTCGGCGCTGCGCTGGTAGAGTTGGCAGCTCAGCTCCCCCGCGGCGATGTCGACGTAGAACTGGAAGAAGGCGTGGCATGGCGGCAGCGCCATGTCCGAGACCTCCCCCGGGTTCCAAGCCGAGACGAGGTGGCGGCGCCCTGCGGGGTCCGCCTTGATCCCCTCGATCAGCTGCGCGACCTGGTCGATCTCGCGCCCGTCCGCCGTGCGCCACCGGCGCCACTGCCGACCGTAGACGGGGCCGAGCTCGCCGTTCTCATCCGCCCATTCGTCCCAGATCGTGACGCCGTTCTCGCGCAAGTAGGCGATGTTTGTCTCGCCGCGCAGAAACCACAGCAGCTCGTGGATGATCGAGCGGAGGTGGAGTTTCTTGGTCGTCAGCACCGGGAACGAGCGGCGGAGGTCGAAGCGGGCCTGGGCGCCGAACAGCGAACGGGTCCCCGTGCCGGTGCGGTCGGGGCGGTCCTTACCCTCGTCGAGGACGAGGCGGAGGAGGCGGTGGTATTCGTGCATGGGGCTATTCCGCCTCCGCCGGCGGCGGGTTCTTCGCGCGGAAGATGTCGCGGACGAGCTGGCTGGTGATGTCATCGGCGTCCCCCAACTCGCCGTTCGGTCCCGCCGAAACGACGTTGGGTTCGGCGTTCTCAGCGTCGGCCGGCGGCAGGAAGCGCAGCGGGCGCTTCCAGAAATCCACGAATTGGCCGTCGTGAACCGGGACGGACTTGGTGGTGAGGTAGGACTTTTCGCGGGCGTTCTCCCCGAACAGGGCGGCCAAAATCTCACGGTTGACCCCGGCGGGGATCCTCCCGAAATCATCGCGGTAGGCCCGCATCGCGCCCTCGATGTGATAGATGCTCGCCGAAGTCCCCTGGCGCTGCCGGTCGGGCCAGATGAAGAGATAGAAGAGCACCGACGCCGCCAGGACGAAGGCGGAGAAGACGGTGATGGTGATGACGCAGCCTCGGGGCATCGGTCGGCCCGCCGTGGGGCTAGCAGGTGTTGGAAAAGGCCGGAGAGACCGGGTCGACGCACCGCGCGGCGGCGCCTATTTGGTGCTGTTGAGGAAGGCCTCGACCCAGCCGATATCGTAGTTGCCGTTGCGGAAGTCGGAATTGCGGATGATGGCGTCTTGGAACGGGATGGTGGTCTTGATCCCCTTAATGAGGAACTCGTTCAGGGCGCGCTGGGTGCGGTCGATGGCGATCTCCCGGGTGGCGCCGGTGACGATGAGCTTGGCGATCATCGAATCGTAGTAGGGCGGCACTTCGTAACCGGAGTAGACGTGGGTATCGACCCGCACGCCGCGGCCGCCAGGCTGGAACCAGAAGTCGATCTTGCCAGGGCTGGGGGTGAAGTTGTTGTAAGGGTCTTCGGCGTTGATCCGGCACTCGATGGAGTGATGCCTGGGGGTGGAGTTCTTGACGTGCTCGCTGAGCTCCATGCCCGCGGCGATGCGGATCTGTTCCTTGATGAGGTCGCATCCGTGGATCTCCTCGGTGATCGGGTGCTCCACCTGGATGCGGGTGTTCATCTCCATGAAGTAGAAGTTGCCCTCGGTATCGACGAGATACTCGATCGTCCCGGCGTTCTCATAGCCGATCTCCTTGACGAGTTTCACCGAAGCCTCCCCCATCCGCTTGCGCAGCTTCTTGTTCTTCTCGAGCAGAGGGGACGGGGCTTCCTCGATGATCTTCTGGTTGCGGCGCTGCAGCGAGCAGTCGCGCTCGCCGAGGTGGACGACGTTGCCGTGGGAGTCGGCGATGATCTGGAACTCGATGTGGTGCGGGTTGAGGATGAGCTTCTCGATGTAGACATCACCGTTGCCGAACGCCTTCTCTGCCTCGTTGCGGGCATTGGTGAACGAGGAATCGAGATTCGCCTCGTTGAAGCAGGGGCGCATGCCCTTGCCGCCGCCGCCCGCCGAGGCCTTGATCATCACCGGGTAGCCGAGTTCGGCGGCGACCTCCTTGGCCCTCTTGACGTCGGCCACGGTGCCATCGCTGCCCGGTGTGACCGGGACCTTGAACTTCGTCGCGGTCGCGCGCGCTTCATTCTTGTCCCCCATGCGGGCGATGACCGCAGCGCTGGGACCGATGAACTTGATTTTGCAGCTCTCGCAAATCTCTGCGAATTGCGGGTTCTCGGACAGGAATCCGTAGCCCGGGTGGATGGCATCGACGTTGGCGACCTCGGCGGCGCTGATGATGCGGTCGGCCTTAAGATAGCTCTCGCGGCTGGGGCCGGGACCGATACAGATCGCCTCGTCCGCGAGCTGAACGTGCATCGAATCGACATCTGCCTCGGAGTAGACGGCGACGCTCTGCACGCCGAGTTCGCGGCAGGCACGGATCACGCGGAGGGCGATCTCGCCGCGGTTTGCGACCAGGACCTTTTTGAACATTCGGGTCTGCTGTAGGGGGGATCGGGGCGGTTAGGAGATGAGGAACAGGGGCTGCCCGAACTGGACCGGAGAGGCGTCGTCGACCAAGACGCGCTGGATCACCCCGCTCTTCTCGGCCTTGATCTCGTTCATGACTTTCATCGCTTCGATGATGCAGACCGTGGTCCCCTCATCGACGGAATCTCCGACCTTCACGAAGGCGTCCGAATCGGGTGAAGGCGACTTGTAGAAGGTCCCCACCATGGGCGAGGCGATCTCCTGGGTGTCCTCGGCGGTGACGGCATCGGCGGGCGCCGTCGGGGGCGCGGGTGCCGCGATCTGCGGGGCGGCAGCGGCAGCGGCCTGGGCACCCCCCTTCTGCAGTTTCACTTTGATCCCGTCCTGTTCGAGTTCGAACGAACTCAGCTCGTGGTCGTCCATGAGCTTGATGATATCCTTGATTTTGGAGAGGTCCATGGTGGCAGGGGTGGAGGCGGGGGGGGTCGGGGCGGCCGCGGCCGAAACGGCTGCGTCCACGGCGGGCGGCAGCCACAAACCTTTTCCTTTGGGTGTTGCCAAACTCTGCTACGACGGCGCCCTCGCCATGGCGAGAGCCGACGGCG
>JAUIGD010000283.1 GCA_030430255.1 Verrucomicrobiia bacterium | reverse complement strand
CTCGAGGGTCAATTTGTCGTCCCAAGCCCCCGCCTCCTTCGTCCGCTCGCGCTCCTTCAGCCGCACCTCGCCACCACCGGGGATTCCCGGGCGGCGGACGTTGACGACAAACGAAGTATCCGCCTCGCCGTCCGCAACACTTCCCCGCGGGCACTCGACGCTCAGCCGCCGCAGCTCCGATTTGATCACTGTGCCTCCCGAGGTGCCTCTGACTCTCACCCGGTAGTTCCCCGGCGGCAGCGCGACCGAAAACGAGAACGCGTCGCTCGACCAAACACCACCCTCGACGGACCGCACCTCCGCCCCGGGCTCGAAACCGAAGCCCGACTCCGATGAATAGCGATGCTCCGGCCGAACGCGAACCACATCCTCGCCTGATCCCTCCTTCCGGCCAAACGAGAACACCCTGCCCCCTGAGCCCCACTCCGGCCACGGCTGGGCGTCCACCCTACCCGCCCCAAACCGCAACCATCTCTTCAACTCACACCCCTCCAGCGCCCGGATCCCCTCCGCGACGCCATCTGCGTTCACCTCGGCACCCTCCTTCGTGGTGTGCGTCCAATCGTCCTCGGTAAACAGATCCGCGCCCACCTTCGCCTCGCCGAGTTCTTCGTAGCGGCGGGCGACAATCTCGTTGAGGTCCATGAAGAACGCACCGCCCGCCTCGGCCGCCTCGCGTGCCCACTTGCCGTAGTCGCGGTTCGCTCGCATGACGCGCCCTTCCGCCCAGCGGTCGCGCGGCACCGGCGAGAGCACGATCGGCACTGCCCCGCGCGCTTTCGCGTCGGCGATGTACTTCCGCAGATACCAGCCGTAGCTGCGCACCGTCTCGGCCTCGCCGCCGCGCTCGGCGACGCCCTCGATCACCTCGTCACCATTGCCCTTGATCGAAGCCCGCGGGCGGTCGCCCTTGAACATCTCGCCGCCGTCGTTGTGCCCGAACTGCATCATCAAGTAGTCGCCCGGCCGCAGCCGCTCCAACGACTTCGCCCACAGCCCCTCGGTCAGATACGTGCGGCTACTGCGCCCGCCCAGCGCGCGGTTCTCGACATCGATTCCCCTGAACCGCCCCCCCATCACCTGCCCCCAGCCCCACAGCCCGCCGTCGCCCTTGCCGCTGCCGTTCTTCACCGTCGAGTCACCGATCAACACGAGCCGTCTCGGAGAATGGGAACGGAGGAGCATCTCCTTCACCACCGCCTGATACGCCGCCTTCCGCTTCAACTCCCGGTCGAACAGCAGCGGGTGGTTGTCGCGCTCCCACGGGAAGTCGTTCAGCCAGCTCTCGCCGTCGTGCAGATTCCAAAACGACACCCGCTCGATCACGTCCGCGTGCTCGGCGAGAAGCGTGAAGAGGGCCGCATACTGCTCCGCCTGGCGCGCCGCGATCGCCTCCGGCAGGCCGTCCGCGTAGGGGTTGAACTTCGCCAGCTCCTCCCGCCCCGCCCCGCCGTCGGCCCACCAGCCACCACGCTTGACGACGTCGATGTCGAGCTCCGAGATCACGGCCTTCAGCCCCCGCGCACGCAGGCCGTCGAGCGTCAGGCGCAGCTCCGCGATCGGCACGTCGTCGAGTTCGTAGTGCCCCTGCAAGCCCACCGCATCCAGCGGCGCCCCGGCGGCCTGCAGGTAATCGACCAGCTCGAACAGCGCCTGCCGCTTGCCCTCGCGTTCGCAGCGGTAGTCGTTGTAGATCAGCAACGCGTCCGGGTCGGCCGCACGCGTCGCTTTGAAGGCCTCGACCAAGAAGTCCGGCCCGCCGCAGATCGTCTGCCAGCCCGACTCCCGCCAGGTGCCGCCGCCGTCGGCGAGCGCCTCGTTGACCACGTCCCACTGATCGACCCGGTCGGCGTAGCGCCCGACCACCGCGGCGATGTGATCCCGCATCCGCTCCAGCAGCAGCTCCTTGGAAGCCGCGCCCTCGCCGTCTTTGTAGAACCACGCCGGCGTGCGGTCGTCCTTCGCCCAGACCAGGCAATGACCGACCGGCCGCAACCCGTTCTCGACCGCCGCCTCCACGAAACGGTCTGCAGCGGCGAAGCGGAACTCGCCCTCCGCCGCCTGCACCGCCGCCGGCTTCATGCAGTTCTCCGGCGTCAGGTGGGTGAACTCCCTTTTCATCAGCGCCACCGGAGGCGCGTCGTCGAACGCGCGCACGCCCACCCCTGCGCCGAGCGCGAAGAAGGATTCCGACGCCCGCCGGAGATCCCAGTCCAGCTCCCCTTCGATGCCGAGCGCCCCGGCGGGGAGGCACGGGCAAAGCAGCGCGGCAGAGCCGAGGAGAATCAGGCGGTGGGGGCTTCGCGGGAACATCGCGCACTCTCCCATCGGCGGGCCGTATCAACAAGGAGCGTTCGTTTGCAGCCCATCGCCACCGCGGACCCGACCGGGGCGAGCCGCAGCCCGGAGCGTGGCGATCGAGCCGGGCTACTCCCCCGCCGTTCCTCCCCCGAAGCGCTCGAGCGTCGCGACCGCAGGGAGCGCCTCGCTCACCGCCGGGTTCAGGGACCCGAGCAGATCCTCCGCACCGACGAGGTAGAGCGGTCGCTCGAAGTCGAAGAACGGCCGGCTCAGGAATCGGGTACCGAAATCGCGCCGCGCCTCCGGGCGGTCGAAGAGCTTGGCCTGTTGGGCCTCCGACACGACGAGCGTGGGTTTGAACGAGGCGGGAGCCCTCGCGCGATAGGTTTGCAGGAAGAAGGTGTTGCCGCGGTAGGTGTTGTCGACACTCTCCCACTCGATGAGCCCCGACAGCTCCGCAGGCGGGATGTCCGCGAGGTAGAACCCACCGCGCATGAGATGGACCAAGTTGCCGCGGAGCCCCATCCGCAGCGGAGGGAATCCTCGGAAGGGATCGTTGGTCACCGCCACGCCACAGTAGAGCACCGAACGGCTGAGCAGGAATCGGCGGCGCTCCTCCGCCACGTCCCCGCCGCTCTCGATCGCGGCCAACGAGAAGAACAGGCATTCCTCGATCTCGACCTCCCCCGTGCCAGGCCCCACGAGGAGGGCGCAGCCGCCGGGGACCCGGAAGTGGCAGCGGCGGACTGTCATCGCGCGGCAGTCGCGGACGCCGAGCCCGCGATGGGCGACGACCCCGAACTCCCCCGCCGCAGAGATGAACTCGCAGTCTTCGACCGTGCTTCCCCCGCCGCCGGGTTCGATGGCGACGATCGGCATGGAGCGGGGCGAGGCCGCGAAACGGTGGAAGCGGATTCCTGCGAGCGTGGTCGGGCCACGGAAGCGGATCGCGTGGTCTCTGGGGTCGCGGGTGAAGACCAGCGGCCGCCCGCCCTCGGCCGCCCGAAGGTGCAGCGTCTTGCCCCGCTCGGTGAGGATCTCCTCCCGGCACTCGAACTCGCCCTCGAGCAGGAGGGTCGCGCCATCGGCGGCGGACTCGAGCGCCGCGGCGAGATCGGTGAAGGTCGCGCCCTGCCCCTCGATGTGGATGAGACCGGGCCGGGGATCGATCCGGACGACCTCATCGCCGGCCGCGGAGGCGCGGCCGGCCGTAAACTTCGCTTCGTTCCCGGCGAACGGGTAGCGGTTGCCGGCGCCCACCCAGCGGAACTGCTCTCGCGCCTCGCGAGGGTTCTCGCTGGCGATCTGCGCGACCCTCGAGGCGACCGCGATCGTGGAGTCGCGGGCATCCACTTCGATGCGCGTCACCCCGGCGCCGTCGTCGCGGACGAGGTTTGCCGCGGCGATGTCACAGCCCGAAAGCACCGCGCTCACCGACTCCGGGCGGGCGTGCTCTGGAACGTGGATGAAGTAGCTCGCAGCGGCTTGGCACCGCGAGCTGCGGACCGTCGGCGACCCGGTCTCCACCCGCAGCGGGACGGCGATGGAGGGATGGAACTCGCAGTCCTCCAAGGCGATCTGGCCGCCTCCCCGGAGCTCGATCGCGCAGGGGTCTGTCTCGGATGGGCGGTGCGCGCCTGCGCCGGTGCACCGGAAGCGGCAGTCGGCGAAGCCCCCCCCCGCGCCCAGTCGTATCGCGGCCGGCATCCCCGGCCCGGACCACAGTTCGAAGTCGATGCCGCTAAGGCTCAGCGGAGCGCGCGCATCGATGCCGGGGGCGCCCGGCTGAGTGGCGATGATGCTTCGCCCGCCGGTCTCCGCAGCGGTGAGGGTGAGGGCTTTCCCCGCCGGGATCTCGAGCCCGCCGATCTCCGTCGGCCCTTCCGGAAGCGCGATGGTGTCGCCGTCCCGCGCGGCGGCAACCGCCTCGCCGAGGGTCGCGTACACGCCGTAGCGGCCCTCGACGGTGTAGGCGTGCGGCAGGTCGCGGGCGAGGTGGGCGTTCACCGCACGCTTGGTGCCCGGCAGGCTCGCCACGCCGGTGAGCGCGAGCGACCCGGCCACGCCCGCGACCGCGAAGCGCCGCAACCGAGGGCGGCGCCCGCGCGGCGGTGGCGATCGTTCGCCGGCGATCGCGGCAGCGACGGCGCCCCCATCGTCCGGGCGGTCCCCGGGGCGCTTGGCCAACAGCTGACCGATGAGGTTGCTGAACCACCGCGGCAGTTCGACCGCCGACAGGTCGGGGTCGCAGCGGCTGACGCTCCGCAACACCGAGGCGGAGGTGGTCCCGCCAAACGCCTGCCCGCCCGCGGCGCAGCGGTAGAGGACGGCGCCGAGCGAGAACAGATCGCTGCGCCCGTCGAGGACCCCGCCTTCCGCCTGCTCGGGGGACATATAGTGCGGCGTCCCGGCCAGCGCCCCGGCGAGGGTCAGGTCCGGGTCATCCGCCGACCACGCGATGCCGAAGTCGCACACCCAAACCCTGCCGGGGTCGTCGGCGTCGAACAGGATGTTCGCCGGCTTGATATCGCGGTGCACGATCCCGGCCTCGTGCGCCGCGCCGAGGGCATTCGCGACACCGGCGGCGATCACCTTGAGCCGCGCGAGCCCGAACGGCTCCCCCCGGTCGAGCGCGTCCTGCAACGAGCCGCCGGTGGCGAGGCGCATCGCGAAATAGGGGACCCCTTCGACCTCGTGGACCCCGTAGATGGGCAGGATGTTCTCGTGCTCCAATCTCGCCGCCGCCCGCGCCTCGCGCAGAAAGCGCTCGCGCGCCCCGGAGCGGGCCGCCAATTCGGGGGCGAGCACCTTGATGGCGACCTCGCGTTGGAGATCGGGGTCGTGCGCCTTGAACACGATCCCCATCCCGCCGGCGGCGATCAGTTCGACGATCTGATATCCCCCCAGCGCCCCGAGCAGCGCCTCGCCCTCGACCGGCTCCAGGATGTCCCGCCAAGTCTCGCGGCCGGAGTCGGATCCGGGATCGGGTGGCCCGCCGTCGAGCGGCGCGAATTTGAGCGTCTCGATCAGCTCGCTGAGGATCGGGTCTGCCGTCCGGCGTTCGAGGTCGAGGTCGCGCAGCAGTTCGGGATCGATCTCCAATTCCGGTGCGGCGAGCCGTCGCTCCAGCCGGTCGCGTTGTGCAGGCGGGAGCGCCCCGGCGAGCCAGGAATCGATCTCCCCTTCGCTCTGTTCGGTGTGGTCACGCATGGTGGTGGTGGACGATGGCGGCGCGGCGCGGCGATGTCGACCGCAGAGCGGCCCCCACCCCACCGGCCCATCGCGCTGGGGCATGGGGGCGCACTGGGGCTCCCGCCGCACATTTTTGCCTCTCGGATAGGCGCCCCGGCACCGCCTCATTACACCCCCCGCCCGCATCGCTCACCTCGTCCGCAGGCGGGGTGCAGGGTCGACACGGGATGAACGCGCGATCTGAGGCTCAGCTAGGCCGGATCGATCACCACATTCGCAGGCGAGGCGCTGCCATTCGTTGACGCTGAGTAGGCGGCGGCAGGGACAGGCGAAGCGGCTGGGTGAACACCCTGCCCGAGCCGGTCACCACGCCAACACCCTCAGCGTCAACGAGGGCGAGCCACAGCCCGGAGCTTGGTGATCGATCCGGGCTAGGCCTCAGGCACGAGACCATCCTCCCAGCGCTCGGCATCGACGGACGCCGCGACCTGCTTGAGACGCTGGGTGATGCGGTGCTTGGCGACGCCGACCGCGTTCGCCGTCATGTCCAGCTCCGCAGCGACTTCCTGGTGGGGGCGACCGCGCAGGGCGGTCTCGACGAAGGCTTTCCAAATGTGATCGCCGTAGCGCGGCCTGATCTTCTCCATCGCCCAGGCCAACAGTTGGCGCTGGTAGTCGCGCTCCCACTCGTCCACCTCCCGATCACCGGCGTCGGCGTCCAGCGTTCGGATCAGCTGCGTCTCCCCCGGCGTGAGCGGCTTGCGGTTCTCCTTGCGAAAATGTTTGGAGATCGCGTTGCGGGCGACCGTGAACAACCAGCTCTTGAACGTCCCTCGCTCGGGGTCGTAGTCGAAGGCGCGCATCGCGCGGGCGATGTTCGACATCACCCCCTGGATGATGTCGGCGGCGTCCTCGCGGCTGATTCCTCGCTTCAGACAGAAGCCGAACAGCAGCGGCGTGTAGATCTCCGTGAACTCCGCCCACGAACGGTCGTCCCCAGCATCGCGCAGGCGGATGAGGAGGGTCTCGCGGGTCAGCAAGGGGTCGCGATCGGGCATTCCTTGGGGGAATGCGGGAGCCTAGCCGGGATCGCCTGCCAAATCCACTGGCGAGGCGCCGGCGCTCGCGGCCGGGATCGGGGCCGCGGCGCGAAAAGCATTGTCCCCGACGGCGGCTGGCGGTTAAACTGCCCGCCAGATGCTCACCCTCCACGACGCGGGAAACACGGGGCGGCGCGGCTTTTTGCGAGTCGGCGGGCTCGGCCTCGGCGGCCTGACGCTGGCCGACCTGCTCGCCTGCAGAGCTGCCGCCGCGGAGTCCGGCGCCGGCTCCGCCATCAGGGACAAGGCCGTCGTCTTCCTCTTCATGCACGGCGGGCCGCCGCAGACTGAGACCTTCGACCCGAAGATGGACGCACCCGACGGTGTGCGCAGTGCCGTCGGCGAGGTGAAGACCAATGTCCCCGGCCTGAGCTTCGGTTCCACGCTCAGCCGCCTCGCCGGGCTCGCGGACAAAATGGCCGTCGTCCGCTCCTTCACCACCGGCGACGGCAACCACGACATCAAACCCATTGTCGGCAAGGACTCGCTGGGCGCCAACCTGGGCTCCCTCTACGCACGGGTCGCCGGCGCCAACCGCCCCGATGGCGGCATGCCGACCAACGCCGCCTTGTTCCCGCGCGCCGTCCGTCCGGAGGCACAGGAGCGCGTGCGTAACTTCGGCGACTTCACCGCCGCCGGCCCGCTGGGCGCAAACTTCGCCCCGTTCGTCCCCGGCGGGGGTGGCCAGCTGCAGTCCGACATGACGCTCAACGTCGCCCAGGGGCGGCTCGACGACCGCCGCGCCCTGCTCGCCGGCGTCGATGCGTTGCGGCGGAAGTTCGATGCGGACGGCCTCGCCGCCGGCGCCGGGTCGCTGCACGAGCAGGCCTTCGACACCATCCTCGGCGGCGCCGCCGAAGCCTTCGACCTGTCCCGGGAAGACCCGCGCACCCTCGCCCGCTACGACACCGCACCGCTGGTGCCCTACTCCTCGATCCGCAAGGTCTGGAACAACCACAAGAACTACCGCGACCACGTCGATTCGCTCGGCAAGCTGATGCTGCTCGCGCGGCGGCTGGTCGAGCGCGGCTGCGGCTTCGTCACCGTCACCACCAATTTCGTCTGGGATTTTCACGCCGACAAAAACAACGCCACCCTCACCGAGGGCATGCGCTACGTCGGCGGCCCCTTCGACCACGCCGTGTCCGCCTTCATCGAGGACGTCCACGAGCGGGGGTTGCAAGACAAGGTCTTGCTCGTCTGCTGCGGCGAGATGGGGCGCACCCCGAAGATCAACGCCAAAGGCGGCCGCGACCACTGGGGCAAGCTCGCCCCCCTCATGCTCAGCGGCGGCGGCCTGCCCATGGGCGGCGCGGTCGGCGAGTCGACCCGCGATGCCGGCGAACCCAACGGGGAGCCGGTCACCATGCGCAACCTCCTCGGCACGGTGATGCACACCCTCCTCGACCCCGGCCAGGTGCGCCTCATGGAGCACCTGCCCCGAGACTTGAGGGACCGGATCGCCGGCGCCGAACCGATTCCGAATCTGGGGTAGCGGCGGCGCCGTCAGCGGCGCACCCGTCCCCGCCGGCCGCCCGGGCACCGGAGGGCGGAGCCCGGCCTCCGCCGCAATTTTCCGGAATCGCCGCCCGCGAACCAGATCCGGCATCGGGAATAGCGGGGCTACCGTCTCAGCAAACCCGCCAGGAACCGCTCCGCGTCGCCGGCGCCGACCGGTTTCACTTTACCGAACAGGCGCCGCTTCGGGCGCGGCGGCCCGGGAACCACCTCCGGGGAGAGCTCCGGCCGCGGCGCCCCCGCTTCGACGCAACAAGTCGCGCCGGCCTCTAACAACTGCGCGGCAACCGCGGCCAGCGACGCGACATCGGCGCGGGCGGCATGGATCCTGCCGACGCCGAGGCGCCCCAGGAACTCCGCGAGATAGACAGCGCA
>JAUIGD010000282.1 GCA_030430255.1 Verrucomicrobiia bacterium | reverse complement strand
GTTGAGAACGGAACTGTTCATGGCGCATGTGGGTGCGGCGGGCTTTTGCACTTAGTGCAATTTGAAATGGGATGCGGCGGAGTTGTGACTCAGTTCGATCAAGGCGGGCGGAGGCTCTGTGAGCTAGAGACTCCTGTGGATTTGATCCCGGTCTCTATGGGAGCCAATAGTGAGGATGGTTGGATTCATATTTTGTTCAATCAACTTTGCGCCGGGGGTGAGATGCGATGGGTCATTCGCTCTGCGCCGATTCAGGACCTTTCCGAAGGTTTCCAGGTTAATCATAGAATCAATGGTGGGAGCCTCGACGACTTTGACGGTTGGCGGTTTCTGGATTGTACCGGAACGTTGGTTTCTGTGGAGGGTGCCGTATATGACTGCTGCAACCGGACTTTAAGGTTGCTTATTTGACGTGCGCGGATACCAGTTTACTGATAGGGGCTTCCGAACGGGATCAAGCGTCGCTTGGAGAGCCGCTGACCCAAGTTTCGCAAGCGTGCGGACACGGAAATTAGGATGCGGCGGAAGCCTGCGCTGGCGCGTTCTCCACGGCAGCCCAAACCGTCCGAATCAATTCCCTTATCCGCTGATGTTGCCTCGCTAGAATCTAGGGGGGTCTTAGCACGCACCCAGAGAGATTGGGACGGCTGAAATCTCCGGAATTCCAGTCGCGGCAAGTCATTGTTGGGCGCCCGCCGCGGCGACGTGCTCGGCGATCTCGTCGGCCGTCAGTGCGCGGGGGTAGATGGCGACCTCGTCGATGCGGCCCTCGAAGCTGGGCGAGCCGGGCGCCGCGCCGATCTGAAGCGCGGCCGCGGTGGATCGGGGGAGCGCCGTCTCGAGGTCGGGCGCGCCATCGACGTAGACGGTCGCATGATCGTCCGCGCGGACGAGCGCGACGTGGTGCCATCGGAAGCGGCCGAGTCCGGTCGCGCCCAGCGCGTCGGCGATCTGCAGGCGGCCGGGCTCGGCCGCTCCCGAGCCGGAGAGTTGCAGGACGTCGCCGCCGCGCCCGAAGACGGTGCCGGCGATCGCGCGGGAGCCCGGGACGAGGCCGTTCCAGAGCCACAGTTCGACGGTGTAGTTGGCGCCGAGGTTGGGGAGGTCCGCGTGCAGGGCGCCGCCGGCGAGCATGGCGGCGCGCGATTCATATTTGGCACCGAAGCCCCGCCCTTCCGCTCCGGGCAGGTGCAGGCCGTAGCCGCCGCGCAGTTCGGCGCCGCGGCCGCCGCCCGCCGCGTCTTCGACCGCCGCCCCCGACTGGGCGCCCATGCGCCAGTAGGCGAGCGGTTTGTCGGCGAGCACGGCTTCCGCGTAGGCCCCGGCGGGTTCGGCGTAGCGGCGCCGGGGTTGTCCGGACGCCTCTTCTAGCAACTCAATGGCGGCATCGAGGATCTTCGGCTCCGCCTCCACCTCGAGCCCCGCGGTTCGCGCCGGCCAGGTGTTGTAGCCGCCGAGGGCGTGTTGCTCGGGGGGCGGGATGTAGCCGCTGGCGCCGTTGGCGAGCTCGATGGTGAAGCTGCGCTCGAGCGGGCTCAGGGCGCGCACTTTGAGCCCGGTGAGGGCGTAGACCTCGTTGGGCATGGCGGCGATGCCGACCCCGCCGAGGCGCAGGCCCTGCACGACGATCTCCTCGCTCGGGTTCTCGTGCAGGTAGACGGCTTGCTCGGCGTAGACCTCGGGCTTGTTCCTCGGGCGGGCGCCCTCGGCCTCCATCTTGTCGAGGACGGCCCGCGCCCAGGCGAGGCGCGCCGGGTCGGGGGTCCGGCGGCCGAGCGTGAAGCGGCGCTCCGCCATGGCGAGCCCGCCCTCGCGGCGGTGCTCGGTGTCGGCGAGCGCGGCCGTCGTGATGTCCGCCATCGCCGCGGCGTATTCGGCCATGCTCTGTTCCTTGCGGGACGGCTGCGAATAGTCGCCCCTCCAGAGGTCGCCGCTGGTGCCCTGCGACATCGCCGCGACGAATGCCGCGTCGTCGGGCGCCAAGCGTCCGGCCATGGCGTCGGCGTAGGCGCCGAAGTAGTCCGCCGACAGGCCGGGGTGGCCGCTGAAGTAGTGCATGGAAAAGTTTGCCAGCAGCGCCAGCGGGCGCCCGTCGGCGTGCTGCACGCTGAGCAGCGACAGCCACGGGTCGGCGGGTCCTGAGGGGCCGGTGGTGTCGGGGCTGCCGTGGCCAGGGTGCATGTTGGCGCGGACAGTGGGCTCGCCGAAGGGGTCGTCGAGCAGCTTGTCGGGGTGGCGCACCCAGCGGCGGCAGTGGGTGAAGTCGCCCGCGTCGGCGCGCGCCCAGCCGATCTGCGCGGGCGCGAGGCGGTCGAAGGCGGCGGCGACCGCCTCGGCGATCTTGCCGGGAAGCATCGCCGTGTAGGCGGGGTCGGCACGCGTGCCGAGGCAGAACCCCATCACCGACGGCGCGCTGTGCGTGTGGGTCGCGGCGACCAGCACGCGGTCGCGGGCGATGCCGCATCGCTCGGCGGCGAGCGCCTTCGCCCGGTCGCAGACGTCCAGCGGCACCATGCAGGAATCGACGATGCAGATCGCGAGGCGCTCGTCGCCGTCGGCGAAGGCGAGGCAGCGCGCGTGGAGCGGGTCGACCACCGAGGCGGCGCGCGCCTCGAGGAAGCCGCCGTTCTGGATCACCGGCAGCATCTCCGCGGGCGGCGTGATGTCCACCGAGGCCGCGCCGGCGAGCAGCTCGGCGCGGGTGTTGCTTAGCAACTGGATGGAGGCAATGGCGAGGACGGCGGATAAGGCGGCGCGCTGCGGGAGGTGGGGGTGGAAAGTGGGCATGGCAGTCCCCGAGGGTATAGCGTGGCGCGGCGGTTTTGGGCAAGCCCCTGGGTGGGGGAAACCCCTCTCACCAACCCATCCCCGCGAGGGGCAAAGCGTATCCGCAGGCGAAACCGAAAAGGAAGCCGATTCCGCAAATGAACCCCGCAAGAGAGGGTGCGGATTGTACGGTCTGTCGCCAACGCAGCGACGACGGCGTTGACGGAGGCGCCCAGAAAGGCGGCTGGGACGAGGGGCTGGATCAGTCCGAATGGCGCTCGTTCAAGGATAGGCATCGACGGGCGGCAGCGTCCCGGTGCCCGCCCGCTTGGAGCCGTCAAGGCATCCGGGGCGTCCCGGTGGCTCCGCCGCGGGTTTCATGGCGGGGTCCTTCCGGCGCTGCGCTTGTCAGGATGACACCGCACTTCCTTGAGAGGGCTGGTGGCCATTCTCTCACACCGCCCTGACTGCCCTCAACTCCGCGGAGCTGTCACCCTGAGCAACGCGAAGGGCCTCTCACCGCGGCCCGCGTCTCTGGAGCCATTTGTGTTGAACGATCCAACGCCTCCCATGTTGGGAACTCGACTCCGAGGGGCTGTTCCGCGCACGGCGAAGACGGCGGCACCCACGAAGATCACCCGCAGCGAGCATCGGTTCCGTCCTTAGCTCAAACCGCCGAGAACCCGGCTTAAACGAGCGCTATTTGGGCCAGTCTCCAGCCAGGCGAGGGTGAATTGGTCGCGCATCATGCCGATGAGTCCGATCACGCCACCGGAGGTGACGGTCGCCGCTGCGAAGGCGAAAGCGAGCACCACGGTCCGCGAGCCGATCGCATGCTCGCCATCGCTCTTGGGCCGACGCTCGGTGCTGTCGGCAGCGGCGCAGCTTTCGGGCGGGTTGGACATCTCGGGATCGCGCCGACAACGTAGTGTGCAACGGGTCAATGGCGACTGAAAGTCACCACTACGGCACGGCTAGACCCTGCCCGAGCCGGTCACCACGCCAACACCCACAGCGTCAACGAGGGCGAGCCACAGCCCGGAGCTTGGTGATCGATTCGGGCTAGGAATCGAACAGCGCCCGCGGGAAGACGTAGACCTCGCCGGCGTTCTTCTCCCCGTCCGGGCTTTCGGCGACGGCGGAGCAACCGGCGACGAAGGTTTCGCCGACGGCGATGCGACCGGGCCAGGGGGCCGTGGTGCCGGCGCTGGAGAGGTCGGCGAGGAAGTCCCAGCCGGTGCCGTTTTGTCCCCGTTTGGCGACGGTGATGACGGAGTAGCGCTCCTCGCCATCGGCGCGCAGCGACAGGGCGGCGACGAGTTCGCCAGCGGCACCGAGGCGTCCACCGAAGCCCTCGACGGCGGCCTCGCGGCCGGGGACGACGAGGTTCTCGGCGAACGCCCAGCCGCTCGGAGACCGGGGTTCGGGGCGGTAGCGCAGCACGGCGCCGGCGCCGTCGACGCCCTTGGCGCCGGAGCCGGGGAAGCCGACGAAGAGTTCGCCGCCGGCGAGGTGGGGCTCGATGCCGAAGTAAGGTAGCGTGGAGGCGACCTCGGGACGGATCGGCTCGCGGGGCAGCCAACGGCCGTCGGCGTCGCGCCGGTAGGGGACGACGAGGTATTCTTGGCTGGGCGCCTTGGTCTTGGCGAGGATCAGGTTGCTGACGAGGATCTCGGCGTCCGAGACGAGGGTGCAGTGGGCGCCGAACTCGGTGATCTCAAGTTCTGCGGGCGGGGTGATCTGGGCGCTGAACGTCCAGCGGCCATCCCCGCCGCGCTCGTAGATGCGGACGGCGCCTTTGAGTTGGTAGTCGATGGAGGCGACGGTGAGCAGGGTGGCGCTGACGTTGACACGGAGCTTCCAGACGCCCTTCTCGAAGTCGGGCGGGAAATCGGCGATCGTCTGCGCCGGGCGCCAACGGCCGCCTGCGGGGTCGAGTTCAAAGACTTCGACGATCCCTTTGCCGCCGTCTTCGCGGCGCCAGCCGGAGGCGGCGACGGCGAGCGTCGCGGCGTCGGGGGCGAGCGAGAGGTTGGCGCCGAAGAGGTCGGCGGGCTGTGGTTCGGACGCGGTCAGCCGCGCCGGTTCGCCGCGGGGGCCGGCGCGACCGACGTGGTACGTCCAGACCTCGCCGGGCTCGCCGCCGATCGGCAGCATGACGTTGCTGCGCGGGGAGCCGACGACGAGCGTCTCGCCGGCGGCGCCCGTCATGGTGCCGAAGTACTTGGCGCCCCCGCCGTCGGGGTGGCGGAGCACCATGCCGTCGGCGGCGGTGAGCGTGAGGGCGACCGGCCGCTCAGGCGGGGGTGGGGCGGGGGCGGGTGCCGGCTTGAGGAGGGTGGCGAGGAGCCCCGCGACGGCGATCCCCGCGGCGGCGGCGGCGGCGGCTTTGGCCTTCCCCCGGTCTTTGGCGCCGAGCGCCGCGCGCAGTGCGGGGGCATCGGCGAAGCGGGCGCCGGGTTCTGGCTCGATCGCCTTCAAGACCGCGCGGTCGACGGCCTTGTCGATGCCGGGGGCGAGTTCGGAGGGCGCGCGCACGCGACCCATCGGCAGGCCCCCGGTGAGCATCTCGTAGAGCACGACACCGACCGAATAGAGGTCCGCGCGCGTGTCGGCGCCGGCGCTGCCGCCACGTTGCTCCGGGGCCATGTAGAGCGGCGTGCCCATCGACGAGCCGCCGGTGGTGAGGGTGAAGTCGCGCTCGCCCGCGTCGAGGAGCTTGGCGAGGCCGAAGTCGGCGACCTTCGCCGCGCCGCCGGCGTCGAGGAGGATGTTGGCGGGCTTGATGTCGCGGTGGACGACGCCCTCGCCGTGGGCGTACTCGAGCGCGTCGCAAAGCGCGGTCGCGAGCTGCAGCGCGCGCGGCGGGGGGAGTTTGCCGCCCTCTCGCTCGAGCAGCGCGGCGAGGTCGCCACCGTCGAGGAACTCCATCAGGATGAAGGCCCAGCCGGCGCGCTCGCCGTGGTCGAAGACGCGCACGATGTTCGGGTGGTCGAGGCGGGCGAGCGCCTTCGCCTCGCGGCCGAAGCGTTCCGCGAACTCCGGGTTGGCCGGGTCGGCGCGGAGGAGCTTCAAGGCGGCGCGGCGCCCGAGCGAACGCTGCTCCACCTCGTACACCGCACCCATGCCGCCGACGCCCACCAGGCGGAAGACTTCCAGGTCCGGGAAGTCGCCGGCGATCGCTTCTGGCGCGGGGGCGAGGGCGGGGCCGCCGCCCTTCGACGACGGGGGCTCGCCGCCGCCGACGGCGCCCGCGAGGAGGCAGCGGGGGCAGACCTGCCGGGCGCCCCGGCGGCGCAGAGGCGCGCCGCACTCCGGGCAAGTGGAGGCGGTCTCGGGGGTGGCGCTCACGGGGCGGGGGCCACTTCGTAGAACCGGCGCGGCGCGAGGGGGCGGGTGTCGGTCGCCTCGCCTCGGAACGCGTCTGGGGTCGCGTCGGCGAATTCTTCGAAAAATTCCAAATCATCGCTAGAGCGCAGCGAGTAGAAGCGTCCGGGGACAGCCGCCCAGCGCAGCTTCACGCCGCCCTCGACCCGCTCGACGGACAGCCCGAGGTCCTCTTCATCGGGCGGGGAGTAGGGGGTTTCAGAGGTGAACATGCCGATGCGCGCGACCGACCTCGCCTCCAGCGAGGCGTCGCCGAGGGAGATCGAATTCGGTTTGTCGAAATTGTTGATGACGCCGAAGCCGGTGTCGACGCCCTCGAAGTTGCTGTAGTCGCGCAGCCGGCCCGCCAATGCCGTGGCGCCGTCGATGCGCAGCCGGTAGCCCCCGCCTTTGACCTCGATCTCGAAGGTACGCAGGGCCGCCATCGCCTCCGGGGTCTGGGGCGAAGCCTCCGCTTGGGCGAACAGCTCCTCCGGGGCGCCGGAGTCGTCCTCGCGGGCGAAGACGCGGTCGGTCCAGAACCCGAAGGCGATGCCCTGCAGGTCGGAGGAGACCACGGCGATGGAGAAGCCGGACTCGTCCGGTGTGCCGTCGCCGTCCGGGTCGAGGGCCGTATGCGCTTCGGCATCGATGGCGAGGTCGAAGCGGATTTTGAAACCGGCCGTGCGGTCGAGGGTCTGGGCGGCGGGGTGGAGCTGGTTGCCGGTGAAGAGGCCGTGGGTGAAGAAGCTGGCGAACTGGTCGTCGCCCGGGCCGCTGTCGAAGTCCGTGCCGTCGGCCCCCCTGGCGTAGAAGCCCTCTTGGTTGAAGAGGTCGCTGGAGAGTTTCTCGAAGCCCTGGTCCGGCAAGGTGCCGGGCGATGCCGGGTCGTAGAGCACGGCGACCTCCGCCTGGGCGAAGGCGAGGAGGGCCGCCCCCGTGGCGACGAGGGCGGCGGCGCATGGGGTGTGGCGGCGCATGGGGTGGGATTCGCTGGAGACTATCGCGGATGGGGTGCACAATGGGAAGCCGGAACTGCCGGCGCGACCCGCCTCCCCACGGGTCGAGAGCCCCGATGCCCAGCGACCCCGAGCCGAGCCTGCACCAGCCGTTCCCGCAGACGCGCTGGAGCATCGTCGTCGAGGCGGGCGGGGGGGCGACGCCGGAGTCGCGCCGGGCGTTGGAGGAGATATGCCGCAGCTACTGGCCGCCGCTCTACGCCTACATCCGCCGCAGCGGTTTCGGGCGCGAGGACGCCGAGGATTTGACCCAGGAATTTCTCGCGCGGCTGCTCGAGCGCGACACGCTCGCCGGGGTCGCGGAGGAGAAGGGCAAACTGCGCAGCTTCCTGCTGGTGTCGCTGAAGCGGTTCCTGATCGACTTCCGCAAGCGGCAGCGCGCCCTGAAGCGCGGCGGGGGCAAGGTGGTCTCCTTCGACCGCGAGGAGGCCGAGATGGCCTACCAGGCGGAGCTCGCCGAGCGCGAGACGCCGGAGACGCTGTTCGTGAAGCGCTGGGCGCAGACCCTCCTGGAGTCCGTCTTCGACGAGCTGGCGGCGGAGTTCGACGGCGCCGGCAAGGGCGAGCAGTTCGACGTCCTCTGCCCGTTTCTCCAACGCAACTCCGGCGCCGGCCGCTACGCCGAGGTCGGCGAGCGGCTCGGCATGAGCGAGGGCGCAGTCAAGGTGGCGGTGCACCGGCTGCGCAAGCGCTACCGCGAGGTGTTCCGGCTGCGCGTGATGGAGACGGTGGCCGACGAGCGCGAGTTCGAAGAGGAGGTGGCGTTCTTCTTCGATGCGCTCGAGGCGGGGTAGGGGCGGACCGGACGTTTCCGCCCGCAGGCGATTGACCGTGACAGCGTCGGTGGGAGCCGGGTAGGATGGGCGCCGTTTCTCTGTAACCATCCCCGCAGAGCTTCGTTGTAGGCGAGGAACCCCATCCTCAGAAACGATGCCCCACCGATGCACCCGCCGCCTGGCGTGCCGCGCCGCCTTGTCCTCCCTCGGCCTGGCGCTGGCGCTCTGGGCGGCCCACGCCCAGTCGCCGCTCGGCGAACAGCTGGGGCGGACGCCCGGGGGGCAATGGCAGCTGACTTGGAATTCGGAGGAGGGCGAGCGCTACACAGTCCAGCGCAGCGGCGATGGCGTCGCCTGGGCGGACGTCGAAACGGTCGTTTCCGATGGGGGGGTGGTGACTTTCGTCGACGCGGATGCCCCTGCCGGAGAACAGCAATTTTGGCGTATCCGCCATGAGTCCGGATCCGGGGTCGCGAACGTGGTGGCGCCTTTCTCCATCGTCCAGATCGTCCCCGTCGACGAGCAGGGCGATGTGATCGAGACCGGGCAGCGGGCGGGGTGGC
>JAUIGD010000281.1 GCA_030430255.1 Verrucomicrobiia bacterium | reverse complement strand
CCTGCGCTTCATATTTATCGATCATCTGCCGCATCCAGGCCGGATGCGCTTCATATTTATCGATCATCTGCCGCATCCAGGCCGGTTCACCGCACAGATCGACATAGTCGGTCCCCGCCGCTGCGCAGGCCGCGACCAATGGCTCGCCATAAAGCTGATACGGCCCCACGGTTGTTGCGACGCATTTTGCGCGTGCGACCATATCAGCAAGGGATTGCGGGTCATCCGCATCGGCCACGATCAGCGGCGTATTGACCCGCCCGCTGCCGATCCAGGACGGCACCAGATCGGGCACGAACTCACCGCGCTCACCGGGGTGACCACCCCGCCGGGGACGGCGGTGCCGGTGGTCGGCTTCGACCGTTGGTTCTTGAGCCCCCGCGGGCTCGTGACCTTCAGCGCCCGCACGGGTGCCGGCGAGGTCGGCAGCTGGCAGGGCGACGGCGCCTTGAGCCCGATTGCGGTCACCGGCGGCACAGACCCGAGCACCGCGGGCACCTTCGACCGCTTCACGGTCGCCGGGCAGGCGCAGACGCGCACGGGCGAGTACCACTACGTCGCGCGACTCGAGCTCGGCGTGGCCGGGGTCGACCGGACGAACGACACCGGGATCTGGTCCAGCGAAGACGGCGTCGCGGTGCGTGAGGGCGACCTCGCCCCCGCGGTGACTGGCGCACAGTATCTCGGCTTCAACAATGGCCTCGCGGCGAACGACGGGGGGCACCTGGTGTTTGCCGCGGCGCTCGATGGCGGAGCATCGGTCAACGGCGTCAACAACCGGGCGCTGTTCGTCGGTCCTGCTGCGGCGCCCGCGATCGCCGCCCGCCGGGGCGCCGACGCGCCGATGGTCCCCGGCGCCCAGTATCGCGATTGGGCGGCGCAGGCGATCAACAGTGCCGGATCCGTCGTGTTCGAAGCCGTCCTCGAAGGGGCGGGGGCGAACGTCAACACGAACAGCGCCGTGTTCACCAACGCCTCGGGGCCGATGCAACTCGTCGCTCGCGAAGGGGACATCGCCCCCGGGTTCGAGGACGAGACCGCTGTCTTCGACCGCTTCGGTGAGCTGTTCATCTGTGACGATGGCACCGTCTTCCTGCGCGCGACGGCGCGCGGAGGGACGCCGACCCTCTCGGCCACGGAGAACGACGCGATCTACGCGTATCGTGACGGCGGGCTGCAGCTCGTGGCGAAGGAGGGCGCTGCGGCGTCCGGAACGTCGGGCTTCTACCGCAACCTGCCGATGCTCACCTCGACCCCGTGCGGGCACGCCGCGTTCAATGGCGTGCTCTGGACTGGGGTCGGCGGCGTCACCAAGCGTGACAACGAAGGCGTCTGGTTCACCCCCGAGTCGGCATCGGCCACCCAGCTGCTGGTGCGCGGTGGCGACTCCTTCGAACCCGAAGAGGGGAGCGAGGAAGTCGTCCGCCGCCCGACCATCGCCGAGACGCCCGACGACGGCACCGGCGGGCGCTCCAGCGCCCTCGGCGCAGGGAACATCGCCACCGTCATCACCTATGCGAAGGGGCGGAAGAGCGGCGTTTTCCTGATCGGTCTCCCGGATCCGATGCAATAGTCGGTCCCCTCATCCCGACCCGACCGCACAAGCGGGCGGGGGGCTTCGTCCCCCCCGCCCGCTTTTTTTGGACCCCGACACCTAGAGCGTGATCAGCACATCCGCAGGCGAGGCCGCGACCCACCCCGCTGGAGGGCGGAGCTCCGTCTCCGCCGTGACGGATCCGATGCGCTCCCAGCCACCGCATCCGGCCAAAGGCGAACCAATCGGCTCGCGCCTCTCAAGCCGCCACCGCGCTGACCGCCGTTCGCGGGACGCAGCGTGGGTGTGACCCGGCAGGAATGCCATGGATCCTCCGCAGGCACGAGGGCGGGACGCCCTCGGCACGGACATCGGCGGGACGCCGATGCCACGTCGCGGCGCTTGACCGGTGCGGGGCTGCCACGTTGAATACGGGCGCCTGAGGTCGGTTTGATGCTGCCGTTCTGTGGTCTTGTTGATTGCGCCCCGATGTCCACCCCCACGCTTTTTCTCAGCGCCGGAGGTCCGCCGCGAAATCGGCGACCGGCGGGGTGAGGGCAACGCTCTGTGGAACTCCGCGCTGGCGCTGGACTCGCTCGGCGAGCGCGCGGAGGCGGTCGCCCGTGTGCAGGCAGCGCTGGCGATCTACGAGGCCATTGAAGACCCGGACGCTGCGAGGGTGCGGGCGCAGCTGGCGGAGTGGCGGGGGTAGGCCCCGTGGCATCGGCGTCCCGCCGATGTCCGTGCCGGAGGCGTCCCGCCTCCGCGCCCGCCCGCCGGAGCGCGAGCATCCTGCTCGCCCCGCCCGCCTGGGGACACGCCAAGACGTTCACGCAGACCCCCAGCGCCAAGGGCAAACCGAGAACCACCCACCGCCCACGCACCGCGCCGCCCCCCTGGACAGCATCGGCGGACTCGGAGGTCCGCCCTCCAGATTTTCCGACCGCTGGCGCTCGAGGTTCGCCCGCCCACCCCGCTGGAGGGTGGAGCTCCGTCTCCGCCGTGACTGGCCGAAGGCGCCCGCAATGCACCCTCCTGGCTTCAGAACTAGCCCGGATGGGTAGGCGGCGGCAGGGATCAGGGATCAGCGAAGCGAGGCGGTGAGCGATCCTGGCTCACGTCCGGGTGCGGTTGGCGGATTGGCAGGGCTACCGCATGATGGTGCGGAGGCGGAGGAAGTGCCGGTCGCCGCCGTTCATGGGGGTGGTGGCGGTGACGGTTTCGGTGCCATCGAAGTTGTCCGCGATCGCGGTTGGGACGAGTTCCGTCCAGCTGATGAGGTCGACGCTGGACTCGACGATGATGATGACCCCGTCGGCGGCCTTCCGCCGTGGGAACTGCAACTGCAGGTCACCGTTGTCCACCGAGATCGCCAGGGGAGAGGCGTCGGGCAGGGTGGGGTTGCTGCCGGTGGCGTACTCGAATTCGGCGATCAGCCCATCGCCCTCCGCGTCGTCGCCAGCGGCGACGCCGAATGCGGCCGCCCAACTCGCGAAGGTCACGGAATCGTCCCCGCCCGGGCTGCCGCCGATCTCGGCGCTCGCCCGCCAGTTGGCGGCGAGCGCGTGGTCGGGGTTCGAAGCTGGCGCGATGAGCGTGAGGCTGAAGCCGTCGCCATCGGGGGCCGTCGGCCACGGGGCGCGGTCATCGTAGATGAAATCGCGGATGCTGCCGGCCTCGCCGACCAGCGCGATGCGCTCGCCCCCGTTGTCGAGCTGCGTCGCGGTCTGAAACTCGCCAGCGATGGGCAGCCCGGGGCCATAGCGCGCCTCGAAGGCGGCGGAGTCCTCGACGATCACCAGCCGCCCGCCGGGAGGGAGCTCGATGATGGCTGCGTCCTCCGCGAAGTCGAAGTCGATCCCCGCTGTGAAGGCGACGCCGCTCAGGTCGATCTTGTCGGTCGTGCTGATGTTCGCCAGCTCGAGAAACTCGAAATCCGTGCGGTCGTTGTGACCGGCGGCGAGTTCGTCCGCCGAGGGGGCGGCTGGCCGATAGTGGACCTCGCTGACGGCGAGGTTGGCCGAGGTGGCCGGGACGGTGCCGACGAGGTAAGTCGCTTCGGTGAGGGCCGACCACTCACTGTTGCGCAGCACGCGGGCCTTGAGGGTGACGGATTCCTGCAGATCGATCGGGCCGGTGTAGGTCGAGGCAGAGGGCGAGACCGCCCCGCCCGCGCTCGGGGTGTCCGAAGCTTCGAGCTTCGCCCAGATGAGGAAGTCGCTGCTGCCGGTGCCGCTGTTCAGCCCGTGCACGGCGAGCACGTTGGCGCCGTCGTTGAGGAGGCCGACATGGGCGCTCACGTCGATGCTCTCAAACGCGATCGCCAAGGAATCGCTGTGGGAACCGCTGGCCCCCGCGTCGAAGGCGACGGGTGTGCCGGTGCTGCCGGGGGCGTTGGCACGCGCGATCTCGGTGCCGTTGAGGTAGGCGACGAAGCCGTCGTCGTAGCGCACGTCGAGGGTCATCGAGCCGAGCGAGGCAGTGTCCATCGCTTCGAAGGGCATGCGCACGTAGATCGTCTCGTGGACCCCGGTTGCGACCTGTGCCTGGAAGTCGTGCGAAGGGCTGATGTAGGGATCGAAGGTCCCGGAGCTGCTGTTCTCGTAGCCGGCGCCGGCGGTGCCGGTCGGCCAAGAGGAGTGGTCGAAGCCTTCCGACATCCAAGTCGAGTCGGCGCTCGAATCGACGGGCATAAAGGCGTACTTCACCGCGTCCTCGGCGACCAGGATGCTGGTCGAGTCGCCCCCGCCGCCGGTCGCGGGCAGGCGCGGGTCGCTCCCGTCGGTGGTGTAGTAGATCGTCCCGCCTCCGGCGCTGTCGATGCTCAAATCGAAACCGGTGGGGACTTTGCCCCCGAACGGGGTGAACTCTGGCGCGTCCGTGTCGGGATACCAGCCGCGGCTGCGGAACTGGCCCAGGACGATCCCTGTCCGGCTCGGGAAGTAGTTGGCGAAGGTCTTGCCCCCGGCCGTGCCGAGCAAGTTGTCGCGGTTGTGCAGCCAGTCGAGGCGGGTGTAGGGATTGTTCACGCGGGTGTCGCCGTTGTCGCCCCAGCGTGCGGATTCGATGCGGGTCACGAAGTCGACGGTGTCGGCGCGCCGCATGTAGGCCTCGGCCACCCTCGCCGGGGTGAGCACCCCCCCATTGAAGAAGTGCCGTCGCACGGCGTCGGCGAAGCGGAGTTTGAACTCCGGGTTGGCGATCAGGTTTTGAAAAACCTCGGTCGGGCCGCCGGAGTCGTCCTTGCCGGTCACGTTCTGATTGGTGTTCTCCATGCAGTGTTCCGGGTCCCAGCTGTGGTAGTACCACTTCCCGCCTGGGCGGTCCCGGCCGTAGGTGGCATACCAGTTCTGATGCGCCCAGTCGGTGTTGCCGACATAGTAGTTGGCGATCATGTAGGCGATGAAGTTGTCGATGTGCAGCACGTCGGCCACCGCTTGGTAGTTCGTTTGATCGGCCATGTTCTGACGCGAGAGGTCGAGCATCGCGTTGTAGGCGGTGGCGGTGCCGTGGACGACGGTGCTGGTGCGGTGCTTCATCGCGTCGTAGTCGTCGTTGTCGCCGCCGAGGTACTCGGCGGCGAAGTTGTCGTCCGGGCGCTCGTGGAGCTCGGTGACCCCCCAGAGCACGCCGTTGATGTAGAGCAGGCAGTGCCTGCCTTCCGGCGAGAGGCCGCCCATCAGGTTGTGCAGGTCGGCGGGGAACTGGTCGTGGGTGTACTGGGCGCGCTCGGCTTGGCCAGGCCCGGCGTTGGAGCCGGGGTTGTAGTGCCAGACATTGTTGAGGCGGTTGTCGAGCACGAGGGTGTCGAAGCGGTCGGCACGATCCTCGCCGAACACCGGGTAGCGCAGGTCGGGCGAGAACTTGAGCCGCATCGAGAGCTTGTCCGACTTCCACCGGTTGGTGCTCGATCCGCCGACGATTTGCACCGTGCCATCGACTTGGAAGCCCTTCGCCGCATTCGGTTCGGTGAGGCTCTCCTCGGGGTTGATGTACTCGATCGAGGTGTCGACCTCCACCCCCTGCCCGCTGATGTAGATGCCGCCGCTGCCGAACACGCGGTCCCAGTCGAGCGACAACGAGACGGTCGGCACGCGCAGGAAGTCCTCGACGGTCGGGCGCACCTCCGGGTCGCTGTGGTTGACGACGTCGGGATCCATCGCGTAATCGGGGCAGGCGTGGCCCCAGTTGACGTGGGCGGGGACGTTGGCGTTGCTCTGTTGCAACACGTCGGCCCGGAAGAGGTAGCTGTGGCTGTCGATGTTGGTCGGCTCAAAGCCCGCCTTCACCGCCATGGCGCGCAGGTTGGTGGTGGTCGCGATGTGCACCGTCGCGGCTGGCGGCGTGGCGTCGTCGGGGGCATCGACCCGCGTTCCATTCGGGGGCGACAGCGAGGGGCCGCTGCCGTCGGTCGTGTAGAGGATCGAGGCGCCGGGGGTCTCGGAGCGGATCGCGACGTCGAACGGCGCGTCGTAGAAGCCGCGGTCGACCGTGAAGGTCGTGTCGGCGACGAAGCCGGCGACGGCGTCGCCGTCGTTCGGCGCCCCGGGGGTCGGGATCTGGAAATAGCCGCTCGGGAGCGGGGGCGTGTCGCCGTAGAGACCGAAGGAGATGTCTTCGTACTGTTTTCCGTAGGGCGAGAAGACACCGACGAGTTCCAATCCGCCGGCGCCGTCCGGTTTGCTGAGGTAGAGGGAGGAGCCCCCTGCTTTGTCGAGCCTGAAGTCGGTGTGCAACTCCGCCCCGGCGAGAGCCCGGTCCTTGCCCGAGGCGAACACGATGAGGAAGGCGTTCGGGCCGAGGGTGGTGCCGGCCGGGAAGGCCCAGCCGGCGAGGCTGGCGGGGTCGTCGCTGAGATGCCAGCCGCCGATGTCGGCCGGGTTCGGGTCCGGGTTCCACAACTCGATCCAGTCGCTGAACTCACCGTCGGCGTCGGCGAGGGTGGTGCCGTTGCTGGCCATGAATTCGTTGATCAACACGCTCTCGAGGTTGGTGAAGGCGGGCTCGCTACCCGCGTCGTTGGGGTCGGAGCCAGCGGCGATCTCGACCGCGTCGCCGAAGCCGTCGCCGTCCGAGTCGGGATCGTTCGGATCGGTGCCGTAGGTGTTGATCTCGGCCGCGTCGCCCAGCGAGTCGCCGTCGCTGTCGCTGTCGTTGGGGTCGGTCGAGTGGAGGTTGACCTCATCGCCGTCGGGGAGGCCGTCGCCGTCGGAATCGGGGTCGGTCGGATCCGTCTCGTGGATGTTGATCTCGGCGCCATCGCTGAGGCCATCGTCGTCGGAGTCGGGGTCGGTCGGGTCGCTCCCCAGGTTGTATTCGTCGAGGTTGGTGGCTCCGTCGGAATCCGGGTCCCCATTCTCGTCCTCGTCGAGATCCCCGAAGTGCTCCAGTTCCCAAACATCGGGTAGCCCATCGTCGTCGGAGTCCGGTCCCCCTCCGCCCCCTGAGGTCGGGACCGCAACGAGCGATACCATGTTGCTGCCGGCGGTGCCGTTGTTGCCGACGGTGACGCTGGTGGTGTTGCTGATGAGGAACACCGCGCAGAACTGGTTCAGGCCCTGGCCGGCGCCGACGCCGTCGCCGCTCTCATCGATCGCCGTGTAGTCGGGCAGTCCCCCCGGAGAGACGCCGGTGTTCACGCGCTGCCAACCGCCGTCGAGGACCCATTGCAGGCTGCCTCCGAGGGTCGGGTCGGAGGTGTTGGGGCTGTTGGCGCTGCCGGAAGGGCCGTTGATCCGGTTGTCGATGAGCAGGTAGAAATCGGAGGGTTGGTCGGCGGTCACGACGGCGCTGTAGCCGGCGTTGTCGCGGGCGTTGTTCGCGAAGCGCACATAGTCGCCGCCGAGGAGATAGCCGGGCAGCGGCACGACCGTCGCCCCGCCGGTACTGAGTGCGGCGCCGTCGAAGGCGGCCCCGTTGTGCTCGTGGGTGCGGTCGGAGAAGACGTCGACATCCTCGGCAAATCCGCTGGCGATCACGGCGGGCGTGTCGCCCGCGAGCCCGCTTTCCGTCACTCCGGTGATGCTTCCGCGGGAGGTCTGGTCGAATGCGAAAAGTAAACTGCAAGCGGCGGGGAAGAGAGCCGGGGGCGTGACCCTCGTGGCCCAGAGGCGGAGCGAGATCATTCGGGTGGGGGCTGGGGGTTGGTGTCGAGTCGTCGATGGATGGGGGGGGGACGCGACCCTGCACAGTGCCGTTCGCGCAATTCGGAGTCAAATCGCTGTTGCTAAGCACTTTGCAAAAAATCGGGTTGCCAGCGATCGTCGGGGCTTGTTTCAATGATAAGGAAATAACCCCCATTTTTTCTCTGCCGATGAAAACCCCCTGGCTTCCACTCGCATTCAGCTTTGTCGTCTCTAGTGCTCCGATTTGTTCCGCAGCGATCATCAGTGTCGTGGAAACGGGAGGTGATGACGAGGCGACCGACACGATCCAAGCGGTCTGGTCGGGGGTGACCTACAACCGCACGATCGACAATGAGCCGACGCCCGGTGCGGCGGGAACCCCGTACACGGTGGGCACCTTCATGAGCACCGCTCCTGCGTTCGTGGATCGGAACCACCGGTACCTCGACGAGCCCGGGGGGCTGGCGCTTCCTTCCTATCTGCTCGGTCACGAATACATCATGTCGGGTAACGACAACCGCGACAATGGGAGCTATGTCCTCGGAGTCACCGTGGACACGTTCTCGCGGGTCTACATGCTGATCGACAACCGCTTGCAGGACGGTGATGCCTCCAATCCGCCCAGCTTCGGAGCCGGGTCGATGCAATGGATCCTCGACGAAGGTTGGACGGCGTCGATGACCGGGCACAACCGGGCCGGCGACGCGCTTCTCCCCGATGAACTCGCCTTCGATGAGGGCGCGAACGATACCATCGACCAATGGTATTCGGTCTACTATCGCGATTTCGCCGCCGGGACTTTCGAGCTCCGTCAGGCGGACAACGCCGGTCGGAATATGTATGGGGCGGTCGTCGCGCCCATTCCCGAACCGACCACCTTCGGCCTGCTCGGCCTATCCGCGTTCGGCTTGCTCCTGCGCCGAACGCGGATAGGCCGA
>JAUIGD010000280.1 GCA_030430255.1 Verrucomicrobiia bacterium | reverse complement strand
GGGCCGGCTGTTCACCCAGCCGCAGCACCGATCCCGGTCGCCGCCTACTCAGCGTCAACGAATGGCAGCGCCTCGCCTGCGGATGGGGGATCGTTCCGGGCTAGGAGCCTGTCGGACTAACCCGTTCCGGCGCGAGTCGCTCTCCAATTTGCCCAAATCGCCCCGCTGTCTCGTCGCTGATCTCGATCAACTCCTCATCATCGTGACCATTTGGATCGAGATTCGAAAACGTTCGGGCTCGAAAGTCCGAAGTCCGACAGGCTCCTGGAGCGGTGAAATTTTGAGATTTTCTTGACGTTTTTGTTAAGAGATGTCAATTATCGGGGTATTCAAACCATAGCCCTGAATGAAAAAGACCACCCTATTCCTCCTCCTCGGCGCGGTTTCGCTGTTCGGGGTTTCTTGTAACAGCACCAAGACGGCGCAGAGTGACCCCTACAGCGGGGCGACCTATGGCTCGCCAGCGGGTGCCGATCCCTACGCTTCCTCGGAGTATGACAACGTCTATGAGAGCGGCGCTGGCCAGACCTACGACAATGCCTCGACCTACAGCGGCGGCAGTTCGTATGGCAGTGACGGCTACTATCAGGACAGTGGTCCCGCCTACACGCCGCCGCCGACCACCCCGAGCTACACGCCTCCGGCGCCGACCTACAGCCCGCCGGCGACCACCAGTTCCAGCCGCAGCCACACCGTGGTGAAAGGCGACACGCTCTACAATATCTCCAAACGCTACGGCACCACCGTGTCGGCGATCCAGCGCGCGAACGGGATCAACGGCGACCTCATCCGCCTCGGCGAACGACTTGTAATCCCCTGATCGAGGTCGATTTCCATTTCTTCACAAGGCGCGCCGCCCCGCAGGGGGTGGCGCGTTTTTTGTTTCGGGGTGGGCCCCGCCCGCGGACGTGGTGATCGATCCGCGCTTGCCTCCGTTGACCTCGTGCTGCGGGCGGCGTTAGAGAGAAGGACGATGAAACTTCAAGATAAAGCCATTCTCGTCACTGGCAGCTCGATGGGGATCGGCGAGGCGATCGCCCGGCGGGCGGTCGATGAGGGCGCGCGGGTGATGGTGCACGGGATCGAGCGCGAGCAGACGGAGGCGGTGGCCGAATCTTTGGGCATGCCGAGCGGCGTCGGTGACCTGGCCGACCCCGCCTACTGCGAACAGCTGGTGGGGCGGGCGGTGGCGGAGTTCGGCGGCTTGCACGGGTTGGTGAACAACGCCGGGGTCGTCTGGCGGAACGTGCTGGAGGGCACGGACGCGCCGTTCTTCGATTCGGTGATGGCGGTCAACGCCCGCGCCCCCCTCCTCCTCATCCGCGCCGCCTTGCCGGCCCTCTCGGCGTCGCGGGGCTACGTCGTGAACATCGGCTCGGTGAACGCCTACAGCGGCGAGCCCAACCTGCTCGCCTACAGCATGGCGAAGGGGGCGCTGATGACGATGACGCGCAATCTGGGCGACACCTTGCATCGCGAGCACGGGGTCAAGGTCAACCAGATCAACCCCGGGTGGATCGGCACTGCGGCGGAGATCCAACGCAAGATCGACGAGGGCATGGACGCCGATTGGTTCGAGAAGCTGGGCGCTGCGGAGACGCCCTGTGGCCGCCTCATCCGCCCCGAGGAGGTGGCGGCGACGGCCGTCCACTTCCTGAGCGAGGAGTTCGGGCCGATGAGCGGCCAGGTGATCGAGCTATCGCAGTTTCCCTTCATCGGCAGGAACCCGCCGAAGTGCTAACCCGCGGCCGAGCCACAACGCAGCGTGCGGTGAAACGATCCGCTGAGCGGCGACCCGATCCCGGCGCAGCCGGCAGCGAGGGCGAGCCGCAGCCCGGAATTTGGTGATCGGATCGGGTTAGAGCCCCGCCGCGGGCAGGTGAGTTTCCGCCCGGTGAAAGGCTGCGGCGGCGGTGCCCGCAAGCCTCGATTTTGCTTGCCTCCGGGAACGTACCGTAGTCGATCTTCGCCGCGATGAACAACATGCCTCGAAAAGGAATCCTCGCTGGAGCTGTCCTCATCGGGGTGGCCGTCGTCGGCTACTTGGCCACTGGGATGAAGAGCTGGACTGCGCTGATCCCGGCTTTCGCGGGAGCTCCGATACTCGTGGCCTCGCTGATCGCCCGCGAGGAGCGCATGCTCAAGCACGGGATGCACGTGGCGGCGGTGTTCGGGTTGTTGGGGTTCCTCGCGCCGGCCGGACGCCTCGTCCCGAAGGTCGCCAAGGGGGAGGTGGAGCTCAATGTCGCGACCCTCGCCATGTTCGCCATGGCGGTGGTCTGCGGGGTGTTTCTCGTCCTCTGCATCCAATCCTTCAAGGCTGCGCGACGGGCGCGGAGGACGGACTGAACTCGATGCGTTCAGGGCGGTGCCGTAGACCTACCTGAGCGAGCGGCGGGTCTGGACGACATCGCTCAAACGGGGCGGCGCCGGGGCGGATCGTCGCGCGGCTCGATTTCCCTCGGCGAAATGATCGCGAGTTCCCCCTCGCGGTGCGATGCTGTGCGCGATGCCGAAGCTCGCCGCCTTTCCCAAAGCCTACATGCATGAACTGTGTCGGGATGGCTCGATGTCGGTGGAGGCCTGGCTGGAGATCGCGGCGGGTTTGGAGATCGATGGGGTGGAGTGGTATGCGGGGTTCCTGGAAAATGCGGAGCGGGCGAACTGGGCGAGGTTTCGCAAAGCGGCGGCGGCGCGCGGCCTGGAGGTCCCGATGCTGTGTTGCTCGCCGGATTTCACACACCCCGACGAGGCGTTCCGGGCGGCGGAGATCGACAAGCAGCGGGGCTGGGTCGACATGGCTGCGGAGCTGGGGGCGGGGTACTGCCGCGTGCTTTCGGGGCAGCGTCGCCCTGAGGTGTCGCGGGACGACGGGCTGCGCCACGCGGCGGACTCGATCGAGGCCTGCCTGCCGCACGCGGAGCGGAGGGGCGTCACTTTGATTTTGGAGAACCATTACAAGGACGACTTCTGGGAGTATCCGGAGTTCGCGCAACACGCGGACGTCTTCTGCGACTTGGTCGATCGCATCGACCACCCGCGCTTCGCGGTGAACTTCGACCCGAGCAACGCCCTGCTCGCTGGCGAAGACCCTCTGGAACTGCTGCGGCGGGTGAAGGGGCGGGTGGCGACGATGCATGCCAGCGACCGCTACCTCGCCGAGGGGACGCTCGAAGACCTGCGGCGCGAGGAGTCCGGCGCCGAGGGCTACGCGGGGCGGCTGCGTCACGGCGAGATCGGCAAGGGGCTCAATGACTACGACGCGATCTTCGCCGAATTGAGGTCGGTCGGCTTCGACGGCTGGGTGAGCATCGAGGATGGCGTCGAGGGCGTTGAGCAACTCCGGCGCAGCGCCGCGTTCCTGCGGGCGAAGTTCGCGCAGCACTGGAACGGCGCGTGAGGGGAATTTGGCGGAGGAGATCGGCGCCCCAGCGGAAGTGGGAATGCGTGCCTTCGTTCAATCCCTCCAGACGCCGCGCCGCGGCCATCGCCTCGCTTTGGACCGCCGCTGCAGCGGTCGGTCACGGCGCCGAGATGGCGGCCGATGTCCGCGAGTTCTTCGAGAGCGAGGTGCGCCCGGTGTTGGCTGAAGCGTGCTACCGCTGCCACTCGGCGGGCGCGGAGAAGCTCAAGGGGGGATTGCTGCTCGACCACGGGACGACGGCCCTTGCCGGTGGCGATGCCGGGCCGGTGATCGTCCCCGGCGACCCGGACGCGAGCCTGTTGATCGAGGCGGTGCGCTACACCGACCCCGATGTGCAGATGCCGCCGAAGAAGCGGTTGGATCCGGAGCAGGTCGCGGCGCTCGAGAAGTGGGTGGCGCTCGGTGCGCCGTGGCCGGACGAACCCGTGCCGACCGGGGAGAAGAAGCTGGGTCCGAAGCATTTCGACCTCGAGGCGCGCAAGGCCGAACACTGGTGTTGGCAACCGGTTGCGGACGCCCCGCCGCCCCCGGTGCGGGACGGCTCTTGGTCGGCCGACCCGATCGACCGCCACGTGCTGGCGAAGCTGGAGGCGGCGGGCATCGCCCCCTCGCCGCGCGCCGACCGGCGCACCCTGATCCGCCGCGCCCATTTCGACCTCGTCGGCCTGCCGCCGGACCCGGAGTCGGTCGAAGCATTCGTCGCCGACCCGGCGCCGGACCGCGAGGCGTTCGCGAAGGTCGTCGACCGCCTGCTCGCATCCCCGCATTTCGGCGAGCGCTGGGCGCGCCACTGGATGGATTTGACCCGTTACGCCGAGACCTGCGGGCACGAGTTCGACTACCCGATCCCGCATGCTCCGGCCTACCGGGACTATCTGATCCGCGCCTTCAACGCCGATGTGCCCTACGACCAGCTGGTCAGAGAACACGTCGCTGGCGATCTGTTGGAGGAACCGCGCCGGAACCCCGAGGCCGGGTTCGACGAGTCGGTGATCGGCACCGGTTTCTGGCACTTCCACGAGGCGACGCACGCGCCGACCGACGTGCGCGAGGACGAGGCCGGGAGGGTCGACAACCAGATCGACGTCTTCAGCAAGACCTTCCTCGGCCTGACCGTTTCGTGCGCGCGGTGTCACGATCACATGTTCGATGCCATCTCGGCGAAGGACTACTACGCGCTGGCCGGTTACCTGCAGAGTTCGCGGCGCCAAGAGGCGTTCATCGATCCCGGCGGCCGGGTGGCGCGTGCGGTGCAGGAGTTGGAAGCGGTCAAGGCACTGGCCGATGCCGCCCTGGCGGGGGGCGGGTACACGTCGGCGCCGGACGCGCTGGCGGGGGCGCTGTTGGCAGCGCGCGACGTCGTGCGGGGCGCGAAGCCGGCGGAGGCGGCGAGGGAGCACCGGGTGCGCCAGCCCGAGGTCGAGCGGTGGGCGGATGAACTGCGGGCGCCGGCTTCGCGGGAGCCGGAGCACCCGCTGTTCGCCTTCGCGCAGTTCGTCGAGGGCGATGCCGAACCTGCCGCGGAGGCGTTCGACCGGCGGCTGGCCGCAGTAAGGGAGCGCTTGGCGGCGCATCGGAGGAAGGCGGAAGAGGGCCGCGAGCGGGCGACGCTGCTGGGCGATTTCGCCGCGGGCGGCTACCGGGAGTCGGGGTGGTCGACGACCGGCGAGGCGTTCGGCGGGGCGCCGTCGGCCGCTGGCGAGTGGTCGGCCGCCGAGGGCCGGGCGGCGGTTCCCGGTCGCGCGCACGGGGGGCGATTGGCCGGGAAACTGCACGGGGTGCTGCGCTCGCCGACCTTCGAGATCACCGCCGACCAGATC
The DNA here is from genome assembly GCA_030430255.1 of Verrucomicrobiia bacterium. Taxonomy (GTDB): domain Bacteria; phylum Verrucomicrobiota; class Verrucomicrobiia; order Verrucomicrobiales; family DEV007; genus JAUIGD01. The sequence goes on along the minus strand of JAUIGD010000280.1, from coordinate 3,353 downwards.
CACATCCTCGCCAGCGCCCGGAAAGGCGGGCTGCAGGTGAGGCTGATCATCGACAGCTATTGGATGGAGGTGTACAACGGATTGCTATTCCGAGGCACGCGCATCAACGACGCGGACACCGGCGGCGAGCTCGGATGGCTGTCGCTGGGTGGCGATCTGAAGATGTATCGCGGCCACCGCGCCCACCTCGAGTTCATCGACCACGGCCCCGGGCACTTCGAGATCGACGGGGTGTGGATCGGGGAGCGTCCCGTCCGGGCTCCCTCGGCGGTGGCGGAGAGAGTGGCGGCGCTGGGGGAGGTGCGGTCGGTGCGCGAACTGGCCTTCGCCTACGGTTGGTTGGCGAAGCGGATGGCCGAAGGGAAAGGGGATCTGCCGGGCGGCGATGCCGACCGGTTCGCAGCCCTGATCGCCGACATGCGGCGCGGCGGCGCCGATGGTGAAGCGGAACTCTCTGCGGCGAACGCCAAGCTGGCGGAGATCGGCAGCGGGGTGCCTGCGCCACAGCGCGTGCAAGCCCTGGCCGATGGGTCCGGGGAGGACGAATACGTGTTTCTGCGCGGCAGCCACTCGCGGCGTGGCGATGTCGTGCCACGACGCTTTTTGACGGCCTTGGGAGGGGAATCGGTGCCCGCTCCGGAGCGGGGAAGCGGCCGCTTGTCGCTCGCCCGGCAGGTGGCCGACCCCGGCAACCCGCTGACGGCCCGGGTGATGGTGAACCGGCTCTGGCACCATCTCTTCGGCCGGGGGATCGTGCCGACGACCGACGATTTCGGCGTGCTCGGCCAGCGGCCGAGCCACCCGGAGCTGCTGGATCACCTCGCGCACACATTGGTCGCCGACGGCTGGTCGGTGAAGCGGGCGCTGCGGCGCATGATGCTGAGCGAGACTTACATGCAGTCGAGCGCCGCGGTCGGTGAGGCCGAGGAGCGGGACCCCAACAACGTTCTGCTGCACCGGGCGAACCTGCGCCGGCTTCAGGCCGAGGCCATCCGCGATGCGATGCTGGCGGTGTCCGGGCGGCTCGACCGCACCCTGTTCGGCGCGCCGGTCAAAGTCCACCTCACCGAGTTCATGACCGGGCGTGGGAGGCCGGGTAGCGGTCCGCTCGATGGCGCCGGCCGGCGCAGCCTCTATACCGAGGTGCGCCGCAACTTCCTGCCGCCGATGATGTTGGCTTTCGACTCGCCGATCCCGTTCAGCAGCATGGGGCGGCGCAGTGTCTCCAACGTCCCGGCGCAGGCGCTGATCCTGATGAACGACCCCTTCGTCCACGAGCAGGCGGGGGTGTGGGCGAAGCGGATCGCCGGGCTGGAGCTCGCCCCGGAGCAGGTCGTCGAGCGGATGTATCTAGAGGCCTTCGCCCGCCCGCCGAGCGCCGAAGAGGCGGTCGCCGGGCGCGAGTTCCTCGGCGGAGCCGCGGACGAGACGGCCCTGCGCGAATTCGCGCACGTGCTCTTCAACGCGAAGGAGTTCGTGTTTCTCGATTAGTTAGGGCGAATGGCGCTTGGTCGAGGGTAGACATCGCCGGGTGGCAGCGTCCCGGTGCCCGCTCGCTCGGTGCCCGTCAGGCATCCGGGGCGTCTCGGTGGCTGGGCCGCTGGATTCAGCGCGGGATCCTTCCGGCGCTGCGCTGGTCAGGAGGACACGCCGGCTTCCCCGCGGGGGACGAAACCCGCCACACACCCGGCATTCCACTCCTGCCCTGTCACCCTGAGCAACGCGAAGGGCCTCGCACCACGACCGGCGCCTCCGACGCCATTCGTGTTGAGTGATCCTAGCCCGAATCGATCACCAAGCTCCGGGCTGCGGCTCGCCCTCGTTGACGCTGAGGGTGTTGGCGTGGTGACCGGCTCGGGCAGGGTGTTCACCCGGCCGCTTCGCCTGTCCCTGCCGCCGCCTACTCAGCGTCAACGAATGGCAGCGCCTCGCCTGCGAATGTGGTGATCGATCCGGGCTAGCCCGAATCGATCACCAAGCTCCGGGCTGCGGCTTGCCCTCGTTGATGCTGAGGGTGTTGCCGTTGGGAGCGGCTCGGGCAGGGTGTTCACCCAGCCGCTTCGCCGATCCCTGCCGCCGCCGACTCAGCATCAACGAATGGCGGCGCCTCGCCTGCGGAGGTGGTGATCGATCCGGGCTAGGCTTCCCAGGTTGGAAAATCGACTCCTCGCGGCGCCATCTTCTGCGTGGGGAAGAAGTGGCGGCTGCGCCGGGATCGGGTCGCCGCTCAGCGGATCGGTTCACCGCACGCAGCGTTGTGGCTCGGCCGCGGCTGTTCACCCGCCGCCTCGCCCCGCCTTGCCTGCGGCAAAAAACCTCTCGCCGTGGCACTCACGATTCGTTCTCAAACACGCCCCGGATCGATCACCGATCTCCGGGCTGCGGCTTGCCCTCGATCCGGAGTGCCCTCGGATGCGGGCGGCGTCACTCGAGCGGTTCGGAGAGGGCGAGCTTCTCGCAGCGTTTGATGTCGAGTTTGCCCGAGGCGAGCACCGGGATCTCGTCGACGCTGACCGCGCGCTTGGGCACCCAGAGCGAGGGGATCCCGTCCTCGAGCAAGGCGTAGCGGAGTTCGACGAGCTTCTGTTCGTTCATCTCGACGGCGGTCAGCAGCACGAGGGCTTCGCCTTTGCTCTCGTCCGGCAGGCCGACGACGGCGATCCGCTTCTCGGCGTCGGAGTCGAGCCCCAGCACCTTGCTGACCGCAGCCTCGACGGTTTCGTGTGGTACCATCTCGCCGCCAATCTTCGAGAACCGGGAGAGGCGGCCCTCGATGAAAAGGAAGCCCTCTTGATCGAGCCGGCCGATATCGCCGGTGCGGAACCAGCCCGATCGGATCACCTCCTCCGTCTGCTGGGGGAGTTTGAGGTAGCCGGAGAAGATGTTCGCGCCGCGCAGCCAGATCATCCCTGAGTCGAACACCGGCAGCGGGCTGTCGGTGCTGGCGTCGGTGATGCGGATGGCGACGCCTGGGAGGAGCTGGCCGACGGAACCGAAGCGGCGCGCGGGCAGGGCCGGGGCGCCCGACTCCGGCTCGGGGTCGGGCATGTTCACATTGCTCACAGGGGAGGTTTCGGTCAGACCGTAGCCCTCCATGATGTCTTTGCCGAACTTCTCGGTGAACGCCTCGGCGAGTTTCAACGGCAGTTTCTCGGCCCCGGTGATGACCAGGCGCAAGCCCGCCAGTTGCTCGGGTTTGACCCGCCGCATGTAGCCGCGCAGGAAGGTCGGGGTGGCGAGCAGGACGGTGACCCGATGTTGCTCGATGAGCTCAGCCAGCTTGGGGGCGTCGAGCGGGCTGGGGAAGGTCACCAGATCGACGCCCTCCAGCATCGGGAACCACAGGGTGACCG
>JAUIGD010000279.1 GCA_030430255.1 Verrucomicrobiia bacterium | reverse complement strand
AACCTGATGGTGGTCGGCGACGACGCGCAGTCGATCTACTCGTGGCGCGGCGCGGACTTCGAACACATCCTGCGCTTCTCCGAAACCTACCCCGAGGCCAAGACCTTCAAGATCGAGACCAACTACCGTTCGGTGCCCGAGGTGCTGGAGCTGGCCAACCACGCGATCCGCGCCAACAAGCGGCAGTTCGAGAAAGATCTGCGCGCCGAGCGGCCGCCGCGTGGGACTTTGCCGGAGCTGGTTCCGGTGGGCGAGCCCAACACCCAGGCCGCCTTCGTCGCCCAACGCGTGCTGGAGCTGCGCGATGAGGGCGTCGAACTGGAGGAGATGGCGGTGCTCTACCGCGCCCATTTCCAGGCGATGGAGCTACAGATGGAGCTCACCCAGCGCGGCATCCCGTTCCGGATCACCTCCGGGCTGCGCTTCTTCGAGCAGGCGCATGTGAAGGACGTCGCCGCTTTCATGAAGTTGGTCGTCAACCGGCGCGACGAAGTCGCCTTCAAGCGCATCGCCCGGATGTTTCCCGGCATCGGGGTGGCGAGCGCCGAGAAGCTGTGGCGCGCGTGGCACGACAGCCCGGCTGCCAAGGGCGACGCGCCGCCGGAGACCTTCAGCGGTCACCTCGCCAAGTTCAAGGTGCCGGCCAAGGCGAAGGAGGCCTGGGAGCAGTTCGGGTATACGATGGACGAACTCGCGCCGGGCGGTGAGTTGGCACCGCCGAGCGAGATGATCCGATCGGTGGTCGGTGGCGTCTACGACGACTACATGCGCAGCAAGTACACCAACTACGACCAGCGCATCCAGGACCTCGACCAGCTGCAGCGCTTCAGCGAGACCTTTGACGACGCCGGCGAGTTTTTGAACCAGCTCGCGCTTCTGGCGGGCGTCGATGGGGAACCCGCGAAGGGCGGGGAGAAAGTCGATCGATCCGAGATGCTGACGCTCTCGTCGGTGCACCAGGCGAAGGGGCTCGAGTGGCGCGCCGTCTTCGTGATCTGGCTCACGGACGGGATGTTCCCCAACGCCCGGGTGTTGGAGAACGACGACGCGGAGGAGACCGGCTTGGAGGAGGAGCGCCGCTTGTTCTATGTCGCGGTGACGCGGGCCAAAGATGAACTCTACCTGATCTACCCCCATCTGTGGCCGAGCTCGCGGACCGGCGATGTGTTGCAGCGCCCGTCGCGCTTCCTCTCCGATTTCCCGCCGGAACTGGTCGAGGAGTGGCAGGTGGGCGGTCCGGGGGCGATGTGGTGAGGCCGGCGGCGCTCGCCTCCGCAGCCGACCGGCAAAAAACGGGTGGCGGCGAGTGGGACCCGGTGCTTCGGCTAGGAGGCTGCCGCATTTCTCGTTCCGGCGTGAATCGTATTCGAAATTGCCCAGATCGCCCCGCTGACTCGTCGCCGACCTCGATCAACTCCTCTCCATCGTGACCACTTGGCTCGAAATTCGAATGCGTTCGGGCTCGAAAATCGTCAATCCGACCGCCTCCTAGAGGACCGCCTCCAAACACCATGTCCGCCTTTCAAGACACCATTTCCGAAGCCATCGCCGCCCTCGAATTGCTCCGCGAGCGGGAGGCGGAGTACGATGCGGCCGTCGCGATGATGGTCGCTTGCCTGCGGGATGGCGGCAAGATCCTCGCCTGCGGGAACGGGGGCAGCGCCGCGGACGCGGCGCACTTCATGACCGAACTGCTGTGCCGGTTCTGCGACGATCGCCCGTCGCTCGCCGGGGTGGCGCTCACCAACGACGGCAGTTTCCTGACCGCCACCGCGAACGACTACGGCTTCGATCAGGTGTTCGCCCGGCAGGTCGAGGGCTTGGGCCGCCCTGGCGACGTGCTGGTGGGCATCTCGACCAGCGGCAACTCGGCCAACGTCCTCGCCGCGATCCGCGTCGCCAAGGAGCGGGGTTTGAAGACCTTGGCGCTGCTCGGGCGGGATGGCGGCGGAACGCGTGGCATCGCCGACCTCGACCTGATTGTCCCGCACCCCTCGACCGCCCGCATCCAGGAGGCTCAAAAAGTCTTGATCCACGCCTTCTGTGGGGCCATCGAGAGGGAACTGGGTTTGGTCTAACCCCCGGCCGGCCGCCCCTCATCAACCACTACCACATCGACATGCAGCCCATCACCGTTTCCGTCACCGGCGCCGCCGGCCAAATCGGCTACTCGCTCCTCTTCCGCATCGCCTCCGGGTCGATGTTCGGCCCCGACCAGCCGGTGAAACTCAACCTCATCGAGATCGAGCCCGGGATGAAGGCGCTCGAAGGCGTCTGCATGGAACTCGACGACTGCGCCTTCCCGCTGCTGCACGGAATCAACCCCACCAGCGATCTCGACGTCGGGTTCACCGGCGCCAACTGGGCGCTGCTGGTCGGCAGCGTGCCGCGCAAGGCGGGGATGGAGCGCAAAGACCTGCTGGGGATCAACGGCAAGATCTTCACCGGGCAGGGCAAGGCGATCAACGACAACGCGGCGTCGGACGTGCGCACCCTGGTCGTCGGCAACCCGTGCAACACGAACTGCCTGATCGCCATGAACAACGCGCCGGATGTGCCCGATGACCGCTGGTTCGCGATGACGCGGCTCGACGAGAACCGCGCCAAGACCCAGCTCGCGCAGAAGGCGGGTGTCCATGTCTCGGCGGTGAGCAACATGACGATCTGGGGCAACCACTCGGCGACGCAATACCCCGACTTCTACAATGCTGAGATCAACGGCAAGAAGGCCGACGAGGTGATCAAGGACGAGGCCTGGCTCAAAGATGAGTTCATCCCGGTGGTGCAGAAGCGCGGGGCGGCGATCATCGAGGCGCGCGGCTCGAGCTCCGCCGCGTCCGCGGCCAACGCCGTGGTCGATTCGGTGCAGCACCTCACCCACATGAGCGAGCACGGCGACTGGAATTCGGTCTGCGTCTGCTCGGACGGCAGCTACGGCATCGACGAGGGGCTGATCGCCTCGTTCCCCGTGCGCAGCGACGGCGCCCTCTGGGAGATCGTCGAAGGGGTGCCGGTAAATGACTTTTCGCGGGCGAAGATCGATGCCTCGGTGGCCGAACTGCGTGAGGAGCGCGAGGCGGTGAGCGACCTGCTGCCCAAGTAGCGCGAGCTCCGGCGGTCAAGGCGGTTGCCGGAACCGCGATGTGGCAGCATGCTTCCGGCACCACACATGGCAAATCCTCCCTACTCCCGGGGGCGGCTCCCGTCGGGCGCGCGCCTCGTCATCCCTCTCCTCTGCGCGCTCCTCTGGTCTTCGCAGGGGGGCGCTTCCGCCCAGGAGGAGGGCGGGGTCAGCGCGGCGCTGGAAGGGCTCCTGTCGCCGGCAGATTTCGAGCTGACGCCGGAGCAGCGGCAGCGGTTCGAGCGCTACCTCCCGCATGCGCTCGCCAAGCTCGAGGATCGGGAGCCGTTCCACGTGATCGCCATCGGCGATAGCGTGACCCGCTTCGTGGACTACACCGGACACGAGGCGGACACCCACCGCTCCTACGAAGGGGTGTTCGCTGCGGAGTTGGCGAAGCTCTTTTTTTACACCGGCTCCGTGCGCGACCTCCGTCCCGAGGAAGGGCAACCATCGAAAGTGGTGCCCGCCGAGGGGCCAGAGGTGACGATCGAGAACATGGGGCTCGGCGGGCGCGTGAGCCTGCACGCGTTCGCCCGGATCACGACGGACGCCTTCGTGAACAAACCGTCGATCATGACGATCAGCTACGGCATCAACGACGCGTTCTCCGGGTTGGACATCGGCTCCTACCTGCGGGCGTTCCGCTCTGCGGCGGAGGCGGCGAAGGCGAATGACTGCGACCCGATCTTCGTCGCGCCGAGCACGGTGCTCGGGGAGGAGCTGAGCGACCTGACCGCCTTCGCGCGAACCCGGCCCTACGCGGCAGCCCTCGCCGAGTTGGCGGATGAGATGGGGGTCCTCTTTGTGGACTTCGGCGCCATCACCGCGTCGGGGCCGCCGCTCGACGAGGCGCTGGGCGACGCGGAGGCGATCGCGGAATACAACCGCCAGCGCACGACCTCCTATCACACGCATGACACCGAGGATGGGGGCGAGGTCGTCGATCCCCTGCATCCGTCTGAGGACGCCCAGCGCGAACTCGGGCGGTTCCTCTACCACACCTTGCTGGAAGCCCCCGCCACCCGCTACCGGGTGGGCGGTTTTTCGGTCCTCGACGGGGCGGGGGGGGTAGAGCTGCGCTTCAAGGTCAAGAACCTGACCGACGCTGATCAGTCGGGCCGGCTCCTGCTCGCGCCAATCGCCGGACTCGCACCGGCCGAAACCTCTCTCCCGTTCGACCTGCGGGCTGGGAAAGGGGCGGAGTTCGTCGCCCATTACAAATCGGCCCGCAGCACGGCGAGCTACCATTTCGACAGCAGCGAACCCTACCTGCGCTTCCCGATGTTGGTGGCCGACAGGGGAGGGACGTTCCCGCTGACGGTCTCTGCCGCGGTCACCCCGGTGATTCCAGTTTGGGAGTTTGGTTCCCGAGACGGGATGAAGACCTCGCTCGGCGGCGAGTTTGTCGTCGTCGCCGCCGGCGTTCCGGGAGCCCCGGCCGTCGGGGCGGGGGGCTATCAGGCGCGCTGGTGCGGGCGGGAAACCTCGGGTGAGTTTCGCGCGGGGACGCCGACCGGGTTCAGTTTCCCGCTGCCGGGCGACGGCGCCGATCGGCAGCGTGGGGAACTCGAAGTGGACCTCATCGTCGGGGGCAAACCGTTCCGATTCAGCCGGGGCATGGAGGCCTCGAGGAATTTCGGGATCGGCGAGGAACTGAACCTCCTCCAGATCGACCGCGATCGATCGAGATCCCGATCGGAGGTCACCCTGACCCCCGATGCCGGAGAGGAGGCCCTCATCTTGAATTTCGAGATCGAGCGTCCCCTCCGATCTGCCGCCCAAGACAAATCGCCGTACTACATCGAGTTCCAGATCGACGCCCGCCCGTATGGCGAACGCCGTGCCCACGGTTTCACCGACTATGTGCGCCTCATCCCGGAGGAAGGTGGAGAGACGAAGATCGGTGCCCTCCGCCAGGCGGTGTTTGGTGATGGCTACAGCCGCCGCCTCGACCGGGCGGCCATCGGGGTGGTGCGGCAACCGCTCGCCGGCGGGGGCGAGAAGGTGACCGTGACGGTCCCGCGCAGTTTCTTCTACCGTCACGAGTGGGCGCTGGGGAACGGCAATTCCCTCCTCGGCTTCAACGCGTGGGTCTACACGCAGAGCGACAGCGCGACCCCCGAGATGCCTTACCCGGCGGATGGGATCTACCAGTTGGTGGCTCCCGGGTTGAACCGCTTCGACCCCCAAAGCCTCGCCGTCCTCGAACTCGCCGAGCGCCCCACCAGCCGCTGGAGCGTGCGGGTCTATTGAACCCGGACGCCGCCCTCCGTCCGGCCAGCGCCGGTGGCTCAGTCCGGGCGGGTCGCCCCTTCGATCGCGGGCCGGACGATGGAACTGATCATTTTGGTCATCATCTCCGATTGCACTAAATAAACGCCTAGCTGATCCGGGTCGAGGATCTCTGTCAGGGCGTCGGTTCGAGATTGGATGGCGGTTTCCCATCCCTCCTCGAACTGTTCGTAGCTGTCGATCGCGAGGATTTGATCCGGAGTTTCCCGCGCGTGGTGCTCGGCGAACACGGCGTAGGCGGCGTCCTTCTGTTCGGCGCTGAGCCCCGCGGTGGCGGCGAGCATGTTGAGTTCCTCGCTCGCCTTGCGCTCGACGCGCGCCACCTCCTGCTCCTCTTTATACCTCGCGTATTCGGCCTGGCCGGCGGCGTCGAGGTTCTCGGCAGCCCAGGCGTCCAGTTCGGGGTCGTAGCCCTCCATGAGCGCCATCTCGGCCAAGGTGATGTCGCCGCTGAAAAACTTCCCAAAGGCGTCACGGCGGCGCGCGGCGCTGTCGTCGATCAGGGAGCGGAACCCCTCGAGCCGTTCTTCCTCCAAGCCGAGGCGCTCGGCGAGCAGCGTGAATGCGAGTTCACCCTGCACCTCGCCGAAGCTCTCCATGAACTCGGCGATCGCGGCGCCCCGTTCGACCGGATCGGGGCCATCGCCGGGGCGGGGACCATCGCCGCCGGAGCCCTTGGCCAACTGATCGGCGAGCGCCTCGTTGGCCCTATCCAGTTCATCCTGCAGATCGCGGACTTTCCGCTGCAGGTCGGCGGGTGAGGAGCGGTCTGCGAGAGCCGCATCGCGACCTTGCTCGGCGCGGGCGAGACGGAGCTTGAGGTCGTCGATCTCTTCTGTCTGCGACGGGCCGGATCGGAGGGCGGCGAAGGTGACCGCCGCGCCGAGGCATGCGCCCGCCACACCGACGAGCAAGTTGGGCGAGTTCATGCCTCAGGATAACCGGTTCCCCTTGGGGGTCAACGGCTGCGACCGGCTGGCACGACCACCTCCCTGGCGTCCATTACCGCCCCCTGCTTGTAGATGGTGTAGATGCCCGGGACGCAGGCCGAGAGGCTCTTGTACTCGACGCAGAACACGGGCTTCCGCACCCGGGCGTAGTAGCCCGTGTCGCCATGCTCGTGCGCCTCCTCGTTCATGAAGAAATCGACCTCGTGGCTCAAGGTGGGCACGAGTTCGAGCGCGTTTTTGAGGCCGAACAGGAGGCCGCGCGCGTGCGCCTCACGCTTGAGGAATCGGATGTAGTCGAGGGCCGCGGCGCGGGAGTTGTCGAAACCGGTGCTGGCGAGGTAGAGGTCGACGTTGTCGACATCGACGCCGCGGAAGCCGCGACGCTGGGCGAGGTCCAACCGGGAGCGCATGATCGCGCGGACTTGGGGCGACTTCGGATCGATCCAGTTCTCCCCTTTCCAACCCCCGAGTTTTTTTCCGATGGCAGCACGCGGAAACTTGGCGGAATCGGGGCGCCAGTCTTCGTACTGCGAAGAGAAATAAGCGATCGGCTGGGTGCCTTGGGCGCGTAGCGACGCCAAGTCGGCGTCGGAGACATCGAAGAGGTCGACGATATGGTAGTCCTTGCCGCGCGGGACGATCTTCCCCTCGTATTGGATCGACCAGCTTGGAACCGGGCGGGCCGCCTGGGTTGAGCCCATCACGGATCCCTCCGCTGCCCCGTCGGGGACGCCCCCGCAGCCGCCCAGTACGAAGGCCGTCGGGAAGAGCCAAAAAATTGCTTTTTTCATCGAAATCACTCTAACTGAATGGACTGGTCATCACCATAACAATCCGGCACGTGGCTCGACCCGCCGGTGGGCACCCGAATCCGCTTGCGGGCAGATCGGGCCGGGCGACGGTCGTGGCGATGAATGCAGATTGTGAGATCGCGCGCCGGATCGCCGCCTCGGGAGTGGTCGCGGTCTTGGTGATCGACGACGAGTCGGCCGCCGTGCCGTTGGCAAGGACGCTCCTCAGCGGCGGTGTCTCCGCCATGGAACTGACCTTGCGAACCCCTGCCGCGCTCGGTGCCCTGCGGGCGATCCGCGCCGAAGTCCCCGAAATGCTTGCGGGGATCGGCACGGTCCTGGCTCCCGAGCAGGTGCGGGCAGCACGCGATGCGGGCGCCCAGTTCGCCGTCAGTCCCGGTGTGGATCGGGCGGTTTTGGCGACGGCGCAGGCCGCGCGGCTGCCCTTCGCCCCGGGCGTCATGACACCCACCGACATCGGCGCCGCGCTTGAGTTCGGATGCGAGGTGCTGAAGTTCTTTCCAGCGGGGTCGAGCGGCGGTCTCGCGCACCTGCGGAACATCGCCGCGCCATTCGCGCACCTCGGGTTGCGCTACATCCCGCTCGGGGGAGTGAACGAGAAAAATTTGGCGGACTACCTCCGCGACCCGAACGTCGCGGCTGTGGGCGGGTCCTGGCTGGCACCGAGGGATGCGATCGCGGCGGGCGACTGGGAGTCGATCCTCGCAGCGGCGAGGGAGGCGGCAGAACTCCGTCTGGCGGCGCGAGAGGGTTGCATGTTCGAAATCGAGTAGCGGCGCCGAGCCGGTTCCGGCGCCAGCCGGCCTCAGCGGCAAGGGGGCGAGGCGCCGCCCGGAGCTTAGTGATCGATCTGGGATAGGCCGAATGGCGATTGGTTAAGGATAGGCATCGACGGGGGGCAGCGTCCGGGTGCCCGCTCGCTCGGTGCCCGGCAAGGCATCCGGGGCGGCCCGGCCGCTGGTTTCATGGCGGGGTCCTTCCGGCGCTGCACTTGTCAGCAGGACACGCCAGCTACCCCGCGTGGGCTGAATCCCGCCACACGCCCAACATTCAACTCCCGCAATGTCACCCTGAGCAACGCGAAGGGCCTCCCAACACGGCCCGCGTCAGCGAAGCCAAGCGAGTTGAACGATCCCAGCGCCTCCCGGACGCTCCAAGCGCCATTCGGACGATCCAAGCGCCATTCGGACGATCCAAGCGCCATTCGGGCGAGCCCGAATCGATCACCAAGCTCCGGGCTGCGGCTTGCCCTCGTTGATGCTGAGGGTGTTGCCGTTGGGAACGGCTCGGGCAGGGTGTCTACCCAGCCGCTTCGCCAATCCCTGCCGCCGCCTACTCAGCATCAACGATCGGCGGCGCCTCGCCTACGGATGTGGTGATCGATCCGGGCTAGGAGCCTGTCGGACTTAGTTTGCGGGGG
>JAUIGD010000278.1 GCA_030430255.1 Verrucomicrobiia bacterium | reverse complement strand
ATGCCAAAGCGGAGCAATCGGGCGCTGTATGGGTACCTCCAGTGGTCGAGTTTTTCACCCACGATGCAGCGGGCAACCGCGTCGGGAGCGCACAGTGGGAGTTTGGCTGGGACGCCCGGAACCGGCTGACCCGCGCCCGCACCAAGAAGCTGACCGATCCGGTCGCGCCTGCTGCGGAGGGCTACGACCTCACCTTCGCCTACGACGCCGAGGGGCGCCGGGTCAGCAAACACGCCGAGCGCTACGAGGACGGCGTCCTCGTCGGAGGGAAGGTCACCACGTTCGTGTGGACGGGGTGGCGTCTCGCCTACGAGCGTCAGGAGGATTCCACAGGGAAACTCCTCATCGAGCGCAGCTATGTGTGGGGGCCGGACTACCTCGGCGGCGACGCTGGCGGCGTAGGCGGCCTGCTGATGATCCATGAGAGCCGCTCCGGTGGCGAGGTCGAGACGATCATCCCCCTCTATGACGGCGCGGGCAACGTCACCGCGCTGACGAACCTCGACGAGGACATCCTAGCGACCTACGCCTACGGGCCGTTCGGCGAGCCGATCAAGAGCGACGGAAGCCACGCCTATGCCAACCCCTGGCGCTACTCGACCAAATACCGCGACGAGGAGACCGGTTTCTACTACTACGGCTACCGATATTACGACCCAGGTACGGGCACATGGCTATCACGTGACCCCCTCGGCGAACGGGGCGGCCTCAACCTCTACGGGTTCGTGGGGAACGACCCCGTCAACAAGTGGGACTATCTGGGGTTGCAGTCAGAGGCCGAGATGTTCGGCTTCCTCGCCCCGCTCTTCGAGTGGCTCACAGGAGGCCGGACGACTTACGCCAAGAAGCCAGCGGGAGCGGCGGTACACATCCCTCACCCGATCGGCCACACCCGGGACGAGCCGAACAGAATCGGGGGGGTGATCGGGGGCGCGGGTAAGGCGGCGACCGGGCGCCTGCTGCCGGCGTTCGAGGAACACCCATCACCGATCAGCGCGATGGGGATGGAGTTCGGGGCCGGCAGGGTCCCGTTCCTCAACTCGGGCGCCGAGCTGTTCACACAGCGCTCGGTGACCGGCAGGCACGTCAGCCCTGGGGAGGCCGTGCTGGGGCTCGGCTTCGACTCGCTCTGGGGGGTCGGGACATACGCCGACGCGTGGGCGGACACCGCGCGGTTTGGGAGGACGATGGCGCGGGCGGACGCGCCGGTGATCCGGCTCCAGCCGCAGAACTCCTACCGCGGGATGATCACCTCGACCGGCCCGAGCCCCTTCCCCGGAATGCCTCAGGGCGCGCTCCTCGCGCCGATGGACGAGTTCGGGCACGTCGGCTCCATCCCAGGAGGCTTTAGTGTTGTCGGTAGGACCGATGACGGCAGCCTGCTAATTTCGCGAACATGGGCTGACGAAGTTACAACTCCATGGGGGCGCCGAGTTCATCAACGAACCGATGTTGATTGGGACTACACAAGGCCAGATGGATTAGGCACAAATGCGCAGGCCGCCGCGGGTGGATACGCGCCCATCCGCCCCAACGATAAGGGTGGGCATGACATCTTAATCCTTCATCACAGCAACAACGACCCAGGAGGGGCATTGTTTGAGGTTTGGTCGCCAACACATCACCTCAGGCATGTGGCAGACCGAAACAATGGAAGGCTTCTCAAGCTGGGTGATCCGCGAGGAGTTCCGGATCCGCTTCTAAGCTGGCGTGAGACACACACAGATTGGGCGAGTGCCTGGAAAACCGAGCAGTCGGTATATTGGCGTTGGTACCAAGGTGGATATGACCCACCAGATGGAGCTATCTTCGTTCCTCCCTCCCTTCTTCCCGGACTATAGCGAATGTCTCGTGTCTTCCTTGTTGCCTCACTGCGGAGCGAGCACCGCATTAGTGAGGATTTAAAGTACGAAGTTCAACTCGTCGATGAGTTCGGCCAAGTTCTCGACTCAGCATTGTTTGGCTCGCTCGGTAGTATCGTACACGCGGGGGGAGGCGTGGTGCCTGCTCCTGTGATAGAAGCGGCTAAGAAACTTGAGGCGGGAGAATCGCGCTACGTCGATGGAGCTGGCGCCGATACATATCCTGGAGCAAATCCGGTCGCGACAAGAGCGGAGGGCGTCTACTACGTCCGAAATCTTGCCGCCGCAGCTGAGGGCCGTGAAGACGGCTATGAGGTTCAATCGGTAAATGAAGCAGGACAAATGATCGAATCTGCGTGCTTTAGCGACCTAGCTTCCGAGGTGCAACTTGGAGGAGAGCCTGTACCGCGGGCGGTCATGGAAGCGGCAACAAAACAACGGGAAGGGAAGGGCGTGTTCGTGAATGCGTCGGGGGAAGAGGTGCTGCCGCCAACGCCCTAGCCTACTTCGTTTGGGGTGCGACGCCTCACGCTGCCGCAAAACAACTGCCAAACCGCGCCGTCCGGCGGTCGGCCGCTCCGTCACGGCGCCTGCTTGCGCTCGCAAGCTCGCTGGTGCAGGCGCCGCGCCGTCGCTCGCGCGCTGGCCGTTCGGTGGGCGGTCGCTGGGCCTCGCTGCTCGCTGCGGGCGCTCGTCCCTCGCAGACCGCCTTGCTCGCCTCGGCCCGCCTCACATTCTCACACTCTTATTAATTGTTGCGGAAGTGTTGCATATCATTTGGGGTGACGGGGGGCGTATAGTGACAGGCATTTTGTTGTACTCCCCCCCCCCGGCTCCCATCCTCGGCGGTGGCGTGCCGGGGCTAGGCAGCGGGCTGCCTTGGCGCCCGCGAGGCGGGCTGTGAACGCGACCTCGCCGACAGAGTTGAGGACATGGTCGTCCAAGAACAAGTCGAATTGGGCGGCTCCGGTACCTGCGGTGGGGGCGGGTACTCCACGCTTGGCGAGCAGGTCGGGGACGGGCGAGGGGATACCGCTGAGCAGCCCCGCGTTCTGCGCGGCGGATTCACCGACCAGCCCGCAGGTGAAGCATACGTCCCCCGAATCGTTGGCCGCGAGTTGTCGGCCAAACTGGCCGAGGGGCACGCCCGGAGCGTAGCCTGCGGCGTCGCCCTCCCGCACGAGGATGCCCCCGAGATTCGACGACCACAGCGCCGTATCGTCCGCGTTGGTCGTCGCGCCGTCCTTGTCGAGTTGCGCGATGTGCAGCACCTCAGCGTCCGACAGTATCACCTGTCACTCGACCCAGATCTTCTGGTAGGTGCTGACGACGGGCGGGCCGGCCTGTCCTTCGACGGCGACCGCCTCGATCGAGCCAGCGCGATCCAACCAAACCACCTCGTCGTACGATCTGTCGCCCGCCAGCCTCGCCCGGAGGAGCGCGTCGCCGTTGGCCGCGACGTGCAGGCGGTCGAAGCCGGAGAGCGGGGCGCTTCCAGCTGGCGGCGTCATCCCGCTGGTGGCGACGGTTCTGAGAGCGCCCGGCAAACCCGCCCAGCCCCCGCCTTCGCCCATCGCCCATCGCCCCGGCCCCGATCAAAACAGCACCGCTCGAAGCGAGGTAGGCGTCGTTGTAGCCTTCGAAGGCGCAGTTCGCAGCGGCGGGGTCACCGCGGACCGCGAGCGGCTCGAGCGTGGGGGCGCCTGCCGCAAGCTCTGTGATCTCTGCGCCACTCAGCGCGTGGTTCCAGATCCCGACGTCGTCGAGCAGCCCATCATGGTAGAACCCTGTGTAGTCCCCGGCGCTGACCGTGAGCGGGTGGGTCGGGGAACCGCCTGTGGCGCCAAAGCCGGTGAACGACCCGATTCCAGCGGCGCAGAACCTACGACGGGTCTGATAGCGGGTTTCGCGAGATATCGCGACCGATGGCTCGGTGGGTCATTCCAAGTCCCGAAGTGCATCCTCTAGCTCGTCAATCGATCTGTCGAATTCCTTCTCCGCCCGGCTCGTCCTTTCTCGGGCTTCGTTGGCTACTTGTTCGAGCCTTTCCCGCTCGGCGTCTTTGCGGCGCTCGGTCAGTCGTCTCTGCTCCTCGAATGCCTCTATCTCAGCCTGACGTGCCACTTCCGCCTGTGCGTCGAGTTCGGCGAGCTTCTGCTTCTCCCCTTCAAGCTCGCGCTCCATCGCCTCCGCCCTCGCCTTGCGCTTGTCGATGAGCCTTTGGGCGAAATCTTCATACTCCTTCTCAGAGTCGGGCTTTCCGCACGAGACGGGAAGAAACAGTAGCAGCAGGAGGGGGAGGCGGGTGAGTTTCATTGTGGATGTATTTGTGCGGGTAATGTAGATGTCCTCAGTGACACCCAGTCACCCAAGTAGTTTGGCTTTCATAGCCGCAAACTCCTCCTCACTCAGAGAACCTGCGTCTTTGAGCTTCGTCAGGCGCTCCAGTTGGGTCACCAAGTTGGCAGTGTCAGCCTCCGCTCTCTCGGCGGATCTCGCGCTCGCTTGAAGCTCGGAGATCGCGTCGGCGATTAGCGCAACTGACCTCTTGGGAAGCTCGCTGAACTTCGTGCTCTTGCCAGCCATGTTGATCGTCACGTGGCCGAACGCCAGCCCCCTCTTGTGCGAGACAGAGGAGATCTGGCCGAGCGGAAACTCCCATATTTTGACGCCTCCGAGAACCGGTTTGGAGAGGAACAGCACCCTCGTACTAGTTACGACAATCAGCCCCCTGCAATCGATGAGACCCAGCTTCCCGGACATTCCGCTGCTCCCCGCGGCCTTGACCTCCTCGCCTTCGTGGAGCAATTCGGTGAGCTTCGTCATCTCGCCATCCACGGAGAATTTCCCGAGCCTCCCCAGCCCGACCTCGCCCAGCCGATCCGCAACTGTGCCCTTGTCCTCTGGCATCTCCCTACTTCTACTTTTTCGAAATCCCGGTGAATCGCGTGGAGATCGTAGCGATCTGGTTCATGCTCATCCATTCAAAGCCGCCGACTAGCGCCAGATAATCTTTGCCGCCGTCCTCCGTCAAGAGTTCACCGCTAATCTCGACCACGTCACCTTTCGAGAGACTGGATATCGCGTTCCAGAGTGGGGTGTCGGGTTGGATTTTCAGGCTGTCAGTGTCGCCGAATACCGCCTCGCCGAACGAGAGGCCAGAGGTGGTATTAGAGAGGGTGATCTTCGACCCCTGTAGGCGGACTGCGATCTCGGCGACACCGTCCCCATCGGTATCCATGTCCTCAAGCGTCCCAATCCAGCCGCTGAAACTTGTCTCGGCGAACGCCTCGGCGAGAGCCGCTTGCCGTTCCATGCGCACCCCAGACTTCTTTAGCTCGTTGGGCTGTTTCGAGTACTTGTCGGCGAAGGTCTCTATTATGCTGATTAACCGCTCCTGCTGGGCGGGCACCGGGTGAGAGGAGTCTGGTGCTTTGGACTCGCATCCCGCAAAGGCGAGCAGGCAGAGAAGTAGGGCAATGGGGCGAATGTGCATGAGTGGATATTTCTCCGATTCTGCCACGACTTCGGCAAAAACTCAACAAGTGTTGATAGGCGTTGATCGCGCTGATTGCTCCAACATTCTCATGTGCCCCGATCCGCGAGCCGATCAGATAGATTTGATGAGAGTGTGCAGAAGCACCTCCGGCGGACAGTCAAGGAGTACAGGGAGAAGGAGGGGCTGAGCCGCACACGATTTGCGGAGCGCGCGGGGATGACCCTCTGGATGATCAGCATGTTTGAGCGAGGGGATCGATCACTGTCGCTAGAGGGCGCGATGCGGGTCTGTCGGGTTCTGAATCGAAAGCTATGGGAGGTCTTGAAGGAGGTCGAAGAGGGGTAGCCGGTCGAGTAAGTGCCATAAGGTGTCAGTGCGTCTCGGCCTCGGGTGGCCGGAACCGGTCGAGCAGCCGCGCGATCCACGCCTTGAACTCGGAGAGCGGCTGTCCGTCCCTAGCCCGACGGCAGGTTGGACAGCAGGGCACTACGTTCCGCTCGACGAACCCTAGCTCGGGGGTGAGCAGGTCGATCTTGTTCGCCGAGTAGGCGCCGTTGTACCGCCGGTCATGGCTCGGGGTCGGGGCGGGCGGCGCGTGGCAGTAAACACAGGGGCGCGAGGTGATCTCCTTGAACTCCTCCTTGGTCAGGCTGAATTCAAGCTCCCGGCGCTCAGCCGACTGCCGTGCCCGCCGATAGAGTTCGGCGAACGACGCCTCGCCCGGCTGCTTGTGGACGCGGCGACAGCCACACGACCTTGCCCCGCGCTGGAGCTGCCTAGCCGTGCGGGTGCAGGATTTGCCACATTCGCACTCGCAGAGCCACTCGCCCTCGTCTTGTCGACCCATGACCGTCAGCGACCCCTGCTTGAGACCTGTAAAGTCACGGTCAGCTAACCGCTTTCGGGGGCCGTAGGTGCAGCCGTCTCCGAGCCGCTGCATGAGTTTTATACCCGCCTTGGTTCTCAGGCACCCACATGATTTGCTGCGCCTTATATTGGCCGAGGAGCGCTTGAAGGTTTTGCCACACGCACAGCGGCAGTACCAGAAGTGCTCGTTTTGGGCGGGTGTAGGTTTTTCGACGGCGTGCGAATAGCCCTCGACCGTAAACAGGCCGAACTGGTGGCCAGAGAGGTCGTTGATGAGGGGCGGGGGAGCCATCGCCCGTATTTAGGGCGCGGCTCGTTGGCGGAGCGGGTTTGGGGGCGGAAAGTCTTCGAACGGGTCTGGCCGGGCGGATGGCGGCGCGGCTATGGCATCGCGCGGTTCATTAGTGTTCTTTGCCGAAAAGCCCAACGTATAGGGCAGTCATAGTTTTCTTGAATGTGATGTTAGTGTTTCGGAATGCGGGCGACCAGCCGATCTCGGTCTCCCCACCGTCTCAAAAGCACCTGAACCCGGCGGGTCTCGATCGCGTCGCGCACGTCAACCGCAGGACGCGCGCCTCACCAGATTACCGGCTCCTCGCCCTTCCAGAAGATCCACCTTCTCGTCTCATAGTGCCGCCCGGTGCCGATCTGGTGGGGCGCCTGCTCGCCCGCATCGAGGTCGAACAGCGCGATGAACCCCGCGTAGGTCGAGACGGCCAGCTTCTTGCCGTCCGCCGACACGTCGATGTCTCCGACAGTCGATCCGACGAACTGCCGCCACCTCAACTCGCCCGACTGGCTCACGCCCATGGCGTAGCCGCTCGCGTCCCCGAGGATGAACTCGTCGCGCCTGCTGGCGGCGGCGTAGACCCTCGCCCCGTATTGGATCACGCTGACCCTGTCGTCCTGCTTGTAGGGCTTGGTCGCGAGGCCGGGGAGCAGGGCGGTCGGCGCGCCGATGGTCACGCCGCTGTAGAAGTGGCAGGAGTTGAGCGCGACCACCGAGCCGTCGGCGCTGAACACCGCGTGGTGGGGATACTCGCTCCGGTTCCCGACGTCGCCGATAGGCTCCAGCTTGTCGTCGAACAACAGGTGGGTGCTGTCCTGCGACCCCACGGCGATGAGCTTGCCGTCTGGCGACACCGCCCCGTGCTCCATCGACAGGTACATCCCGAGTTCGTCGTCAGGGCGTTCCTTGAGCGACCATTCGAAGTGGTCCCGCATCGCTTCCTCGGTCGGCAGGAGTCTGCGGGCACCGGTCGGCGACATGACGAATATGCCCTCGGCGCTGACCAACAGTACCCGCCGCCCGTCGGGGAACGGGACGATGCGCGTGGGGTTCGGCGCCCCGCCGAGAGGGGCGACTTTGAAACCCTCCGGAACACCTTCGAGGCCGGTGGGCCAAGGGCACATCGCGACACGGTCACCGCCCCAGCCGTCCGTTACCTCGATCCCGCCCGCCCTCGCGATTCCGAAGTACCGTCTCTTCGGGCACCGCCCGAACATGCCCGCGCCGCGAACCTCGGCGACCGAGTCCCCCTCGATTCGCACGGTCCGGCCCGGCTTGTAGGTCACCCCGATCCTCGCGAGGAGCGACCCGTCGTCGAGCAGGCAGACGACGGGTATGCTCTGCCCTTTCTCTTCCAGCAGGTCGATCAGCGGCGCGTGTGCCGGTGGCCAGCGATCCCGTAGGCCGGTGAGATCTCCGGCGGCGTTCGCCCTCCTGACTTCGGCCATCGCGGCCTCGGCTAAATGGTCGCGCCCCGGCTCCTCCGGCTCCTCCGGCTCCTCCGGCTCCTCCCCGGCCTTGTCCCAGCCGTCCCGCAGCCCCCGCGCGACGAAGGCGTTGATCTCAGTGGCGTACGAGAGCGTCTTAGCCCGCCACTCTTCTTGTCGGTCGCTTCGTCCGGGCATAGTTCGATCAGGTTCAAGTTGACCCAGCGCGGAGCCGAGGGACAGAAAGTACGCCGAGCAGGCGACGAGAGTCAGGCTGTCGAGTCCGGCAAACATATGAGATCGGAGGGGGGCGTGGCTCCCGGTTCGTCCGTGGCAGGGCGTATGTCGCAGATGGAGCGGGGGGATCGTGGAGCTTGCGAGGTGGCGGTTGACCCAATCGAGATACTCTCGGTCAGGGGCGGTGGCGACCAGCCCGAAATTCTCAACCCAAGAGGTGCCCCTAGGTTCGTGCGGCTCGCGGGAGATTCGATCCCGAGGAGCACACTATGGGGGCGGGGCTGGCGGCGGCTGTTCGAATTGAACCCGACATCTCTGGCATCGGCCAGCGCGCCGAGTCGCTACCCCAAGCTTTTAGCCGCCGAACTCGAACCCTAGGGGCCCCGATTGATGGGGCGCGAACTGCCGCGAATCGAACAC
>JAUIGD010000277.1 GCA_030430255.1 Verrucomicrobiia bacterium | reverse complement strand
TTCCGGGCGACGGATACGAACGGCCTGGAGATCACGAAGACCTATACCCTGACCGGCGCCGACGACCCGGGGCGGGGGTATCTGGTGAAGCTCGACCTCGGCTTCCGCTACACCGGCGAGAGCGGCAACTATGCGGCGGAGCGCTATTTTGTGTACAACGGTGCGGCGGCGCCGCTGTTCCCCGGCGAGGCATCGCACAACGTCGGCTTCGACTACATGCGCAAGGGCAAGGACAAGTTCCGCGCCGTGACTTACTTCAAGAAGGAGTCGCGGGCGAAATGGGGGGAGGAGTGCGAGCGGCTGTTGTGGACGAGCGCGGTGAACCAGTTCTTCACTGTGAATATCTGCGCCGAGACGGAGTCGGAGGGGGAGTTGCCGGTGTGGGCTTCGCGTTTCCCGGTCGAGTTGACCGGCTATGCCCCGGAAGCCTCCGAGGGGCTCTATGCGGTCCACGGGGCGATCGGGATCCCCGGGTTCACCCTCAACCCGGGCGAGGCGCGAAACTTCAAATTCGAGATCTACGCCGGACCGAAACACTACCCGACGCTGCGCGGGCTGGACCGCGACCGCGACGAGGTGATGGGCTTCGACCGCATCCCGCTGCTCGGCTGGATGGCCGAGCCGTTCTCCAAGCTGCTGAGTTCGCTGATGAACTGGCTGCACTCGATGCTCGGCAACTTCGGCTGGGCGATCGTCCTGATCACCGTCATCATCCGCCTGGTGATCTGGCCGCTGCACATCAAGTCGCAGCGGACGATGAAGCGGATGGCCTTGTTGCAGCCGAAGATGCAGGAGCTGCGGGACAAGTACAAGGACAACCCGCAGCGGATGAACCAGGAGATGATGGCGCTGTATCGCGATTACGGGGCCAACCCGATGAGCGGCTGTTTCCCGGTGCTGTTGCAGATGCCGATCTTCTTCGGGTTCTTCTCCATGCTGCGCTCCGCCTCGGAGCTGCGCCACGAGCCGTGGCTGGCCTGGGTGAAGGACCTGTCGATGCCCGACACCGTGTTCCACATCCTCGGGTTCCCGGTGAACATCCTGCCGCTGTTGATGGCGGTGACCATGGTGCTGCAGATGAAGATGACCCCGAGCACGGGCGACAAGATGCAGCGCCGCATCTTCATGATCATGCCGCTGATCTTCCTGGTGTTCTGCTACAACTTCGCCTCGGCGCTGGCGCTCTACTGGACGGCGCAGAACATCATCAGCATGGGGCAGACCTGGCTGCTGCGGAACCAGCAGGAGGTGAAACTGGTCAAGCGGGAGCGCCCTGCGCGGACCGCGCCGTCACGCAAAGGGGGAGGGGCCAGCTTCGGCGCCCCGCCGCAGAAGAAGGCGCCGAAACGTCCGCAGAAGCGCACCGGCGGCGGCTCGGCCAAGCGCAAATAGCGGCACGGGCGAGACTCGAATTTTGTACGCCCGAGCGGGCGACCTTGTGCTAGGCTGCGCCCGTGAGCGCAGGGAACCAAGACGAAGCTGTCGAACTCGCCAAAGGGGCGATCGACGCGATGCTGGGCTACCTGGGGTTCGCGGCCACGGTGGAGGCGGACGAGGGGGCGGGCGGCGGCGCCGGCCTGCAGATCTTCAGCGAGGAGAGCGAACTTCTCATCGGCCGCCGCGGGGAGAGGCTAGATGCCATCCAACACCTCGCGAACCGGATCGTCTTCCACTCCCTGCCCGGCGCCCCGAGGGTTCGGGTCGATGCGGGGCACTACCGCCGGATGAAAGACGACCAGCTCGTGGAGCGGGCCCGCCAACTGGCCGAGAGGGTGCGCGCCGGCGGCCGGCCGGCCAAGACCGAGCCGCTGAACTCCTACCATCGCCGGCTCGTCCACAACGCCTTTGTCGATGACGACGGGATCGAGACCTGGAGCCCACCGTCGGGCGGGGCGATGAAGCGGATCACGCTGCGGCGGCCGCGACGCTGAGAGCGCTGAAAATCCGGGCTTGACCAAGGCGGAATTTGTGGTAATTGCCCCGTTCCTCATGCGTCGGCGGGGCAAATCGGCTGTCGGCGCGCCGAACCATTTTCCCAGATGGCCAACCCGAAGATCGTCCCATTCCCCTCCGCAGGTGCGGCGGCGGAACCGGTGTCGGGTGGAGGTGGCCGACCGAACCTTCACGACATGAGATCGAACCTCGTTGAGAAAGCCTCCGCAGTCATCACCGACACCCCCTTGCTCATCAATATGGTGTCCAAGCGCGTCCGGCAATTGAACAACGGTCGCAGCCCGCTCATCCCCATCATCGAGCGCATGGGGGCGGCGGACATCGCGCTCTCCGAGATCATCGAGGGCAAGATCGTGCTCGACGGCGAGGACGTCGTCGAAGCCTGATCCCTTCCGGATCCGGGGGCATCGAAACGGGGCGCGCCCCGCGGAGCATGCCGCCCGACCCGGGCGTGATCGACGTGAGCGCACGGGCGGCGGTCGGGGAGAGCCGATAGCCAGCCCCTGGCAGGCTGCCGGACTCACCCGTTCCGGCGCGAAACGACTTCCAATTTGCCCAAGCCGCCCCAACGATCTCGATCGACTCCTCCCCATCGTGACGATCTGGATCGAACTTCGACAACGTTCGGGCGCGAAAGTCCCAAGTCCGACAGACTCCTAAGTTGCCATGGCCGCTGATATCGCGAACAACCGAAAGGCGCTCCATGATTTCCACATCATCGAGAAGTTCGAAGCGGGCATCGAGCTCAAGGGGACGGAGGTGAAATCCATCCGCGAAGGGCATATCCACATCCGCGATGCCTTCGCTCAGATTCACAACGGGCAGATCTTCTTGATGGGGTGCGACATCAAGCCCTACGCCAGCGCCAGCCACGAGCAGCACCTGCCGCGCCGTCAGCGGCGCTTGCTCATGCACCGCAGGGAGATCGCCAAGCTGCAGATCAAGCTCAACGAGAAGGGGCTCTCGCTCCCCGTGCTCCGCGTCTACTGGAAGGGGAGGCGGGTGAAGGTCGAACTGGGCCTCGGGCGCGGGAAGGCGCACCAAGACAAACGCGAAACACTGAAGAAGAAGGTGCAGACCCGGGAGGCACAGCGCGAGGTGGCGCGCTTCAACCGACGCTAGCCCGGATCGATCACCACATCCGCAGGCGAGGCGCTGCCATTCGTTGACGCTGAGTAGGCGGCGGCCGGGACAGGCGAAGCGGCTGGGTGAACACCCTGCCCGAGCCGTTCACCACGCCAACACCCTCAGCGTCAACGAGGGCGAGCCGTAGCCCGGAGCTCGGTGATCGATTCGGGCTAGCCCGGGCTAGCCCGGATCGATCACCACCTCCGCAGGCGAGGCGCCGCCGATCGTTGATGCTGAGTAGGCGGCGGCAGGGATCGGCGAAGCGGCTGGGTAGACACCCTGCCCGAGCCGTTCCCAACGGCAACACCCTCAGCATCAACGAGCGCGAGCCGCAGCCCGGAGCTTGGTGATCGATTCGGGCTAGGAGGTCAGGCACTCGGTGAAGACGGGTTCTCGGCGGGTTGGGTCGAGAACGGAACCGATGCTCGCTCCGGGAGATCCTCGTGGGTGCCGCCGTTTCAGCCGCGCGCCGAAGTGCCCTTGGGGGTCGGGTTCCCATCCTGGGAGGCGTTGGGATCGTTCGTTCAACACGAATGGCTTCGCAGACGCAGGCCGTGGTGGGAGGCCCTTCGCTTCGCTCAGGGTGACAGTGCGGGAGCGGCATGTGGGGCGTGTGGCGGGATTCGAACCCCGCGGGGAAGCCGCCGTAGGACCCCGCCATGAAACCAGCCGCCGAGCCACCGGGACGCCCCGCATGCCTTCCCGGCCGGAGCGAATACCGTCTCCATAGGCAGGGCTTGGCCTGGGGCGGGGTGCCTCTCAGTATTGGAACAGCTCCCCGTCGCCGAAGAATCGCTTCAGTTCTGCAGCGGCGGTCTCGGGGCCGTCGGAGGCGTGGCAGACGTTGGTCATCATGTCGACGCCGAAATCGCCGCGGATCGTGCCTTTGGCCGCCTTGGTGGAATCGGTGGGCCCGAGCAGGTCGCGGACGCGGGAGATGACATCCTCGCCCTCGAGGGCGAGGGCGATGACGGGGCTGGCCTGCATGAACGCGACGATCTCGGGGAAGAAAGGTTTGTCGGCCACGTGGGCGTAGTGCTCCTGCAGCAGTTCGCTGCTGAGGTGCATCATCTTCATGCCGCGGATGGTGAAGCCCTCGCCCTCGAAGCGGCTGAGGACTGCGCCCACCAGGCGTTTCTGGACGGCGTCGGTTTTGAAGAGGATGAGGGTCGTTTCGTTGGCCATGATGAAGTTCGTTGAAATCCGGGGGTCGCAACTGATGCGCGGGAGGAGTCCGATGTCAAAGGGTGTCGGCCTCACCTGGTCGCGATCAACTCGGCATCCCAGAGCAGGTCGCTGCTGTCGGGGGCACATTGGTGGACGCGGACGGCGAAGATGTTGTCGCCCTGCTGCAGGAGGTTGGCGGGGAGGTCGAGCTCGTTCACTTGCGCTTCCGCTTGGGCATTGGCGACCCGGTTGGCTTCCGTGTGGGCTTCGGGCGGCCCATCCGGCATCCCGAAGCGCGCGGCCGGCGAGCCGTTGAGGTAGACGACGCAGCCGTCGTCGACGCGGAACCGGAGGGTGAGACGCCGGATCGAGGCCGGGTCGAGGACGGTGAACCGCTTGCGGAAGAGGGTGCTGATTCGCTTGTGGTCGGCGTCGCTGCCGAAGTTTGTCTCGGTGGCGACCGGGTCACCATAACCGAGCGGGGCGGGGCCGCTCGACCAACCCTCGGCGCGGAACCGCAAGTCTTTCCACCCCGGGCTCAGGGGCGCGTCACGATCGTCGTAGAGCCACACGGCGCCGAACGGGATGAGTGTTTCCGGCCCGTGCGCAATCGGGGCCGGGTCGGGGGGGGCGTCGTCGGTGAGGGTGGGGGAAGAGGGTGTGTCGGGGGTCGCGGTGGCGTCGCTCCGCCGATCGCGGCCATCGACCAGCAGCAGGGCCCCGGCGGTGGCGACCACGGTCAACACCCCGCCCACGAGCAGGGCGGGGCCGGCCTTGCTCCGTTTGGGGGCGCCCCCCGGGGGCGAGAAGCAGTGCGAGGTCGTCTGGAGCTGGAGCCGCGCGGGCGGCGGCACCGCCGCGGTGGCGGGGGTTTGTAGGACCGGGCGCGACGCCTCCGGCTGGCGCTCGGCCGGACGGGGCGCCGTGGGGTGCAGGTCCAACAGCTCGGACAAACCGCGCAGCGCGGCGGCGGCGCTCGCCGGGCGGTCGTCCGGGAGCCGCGCCATCAGGGTCATCACCCACTCGCAGACCGGAGCCGGCAGGTCGGGGCGGAGATGGGCGAGCGGTGTGACTTCGTCCTCGAGTTTTTTGGCCATCACGCTGGCGGCGCTCTCGCCGTCGAACGGGTAGCCGCCGGTCAGCATGTAGTAGAAGAGGTTGCCGAGCGAATAGAGGTCGGTGCGCCCGTCGAGCGGTTCGCGCTCGAATTGTTCCGGCGCCATGAAGTAGATCGAGCCGAGGATCGAGTCGCCGTGGCGCACGGTCTGGAGCGTTGGGCGTTGGGTGACCCGGGCGAGCCCGAAATCGAGCAGTTTGAGTTGGAAACGCCCGCTCGGTAGCCAGCGGATCATGACGTTGGACGGCTTGAGGTCGCGGTGCAGCATGTCGACCGACTGGGCGGCGATGAGTCCCTCGAGCGCCTGTTCCGCCACGCTGGCGAAGTCGCCGTAGGTCAGCGCGCCGCGGGCGAGTGTCTGGTCGAGCGTCTCGCCGTCGATCAGCTCCATCACGACGAAGCCGCCGTCGTCATCGATGCCGGCGTCGTAGACGGAGACGACGTTCGGGTGCTGGAGTTTGGAGAGGAGCCCGGCCTCGCGGACGATCTCTTCGGCGTGGTAGCGCTCTTCCTCCGGCTTCTCGCCCTGGGGCAGGAGGCGTTTGATGGCGACTTCGCGCTTGAGGGAGCGGTCGTAGGCGCGATAGACGGCACCGACACCGCCAGAGCCGATCTTCGACCGGATCTCGTAGCGTTCTTCGTCACGACCAAGGGTGTGCGGCACGGGGGCAATGTAGCAGATGTGAGAATTCGTGCACGGGACACCGCTCTGGGCTTGCAAAGTCGCGCGACCGGCGTTTTGACCTTGGATCGGAACGGTCGCGTCGGTCGCTGCGCGGGGTTCCTGTAGAACCTGTCGACCACGCAACGTGGGTGCCCCATGACCGATCTGATCGTGCAAAACGGAATCGTGCTCGCCGTCTCGGCGGTGTCGTTCTTCGCCTTGGGATGTTGGTATGCGGGTGGGGGCAGGCGAGGGGAGGGCGCCCGGTCTGGCGACCGGGCAGAACGACACGAGGACGGGGATGGGGCGGCGGACGACCGGCTCGAGGGCGGGGCGCCTTCAGAGGCGAGGCTGGAGCTGGGAAGCGATGATCGCGAGGCAGAGCTGCGGGAACAGCGCGATGTGGCGCTCGCCCGAGTGGCGGAACTCGAGCAGGCCGTCGCCGCCAACGCTCAGGCCGCGGGCGGGGCTCGAGCGGCGGTCGCGGCGGTCGCGGCGAGGCCGCAGGCGGCCCCGAGCACCTTGTCCGCCCCGGACGCGAGCCCGAAGGCGCTGCCCAAGGGAGCGACCCTCGATCCGCAACTCGGCGCGATTTTCGCGGAGCGACCGGCGGAGGCTGATGACCTGACGCAGGTGCGTGGGATCGGCAAGGCGCTGTCGCGCCGGCTCAATGCGCTCGGGGTGTTCCAACTGCAGCAGATCGCGGCATGGGGCCCCGAGCAGGTGGAGGCGGTGGCCGCGCGCCTGACCTGCAAAGACCGCACCGTCCGCGATTGGGTGGGGCAGGCGAATCGGTTGTCTTAGCCCGGATCGATCACCAAGCTCCGGGCTGCGGCTTGCCCTCGTTGATGCTGAGAGTGTTGCCGTTGGGAACGGCTCGGGCAGGGTGTCCTCCCAGCCGCTTCGCCGATCCCTGCCGCCGCCTACTCAGCATCAACGAATGGCGGCGCCTCGCCTGCGGATGTGGTGATCGATCCAGGCTAGGGCGTGTCGGATTTGGATTTCCGAGCCCGGACGTTGTCGAATTTCGATCCAAGTCGTCACGATGGTGAGGAGTTGAAAATGGAGGGCGGAGCTCCGTCTCCGCCGTTGCCGGCCGGAGGGCGCGCGTCCCCGCGTGCCGCTGATGCGTCGATGCCACCTCAAGCGGGCCGCGGGCGTTTCGAGAATCGCTCGGCGTCCCCGTGCGCGCTCGCCCCCAGATAGCATCGGCGGACGCGGAGGTCCGCCCTCCAAGGTTTCCGGTCGCTGGCGCTCGAGATTCCCCATCTGTGCCCCCCAAACCGCGCCATTGGAGGGTGGAACTCCTTGCCCGCGGTGGCCGGCGGGAGGGCGCGCGTCCCCGCGTGCCGCCGATGCGCCCATGCAGCCTCAAGAGGTCCGCGGGCGTCTCGAGAATCGCTCGGCGTCCCCGTGTCGCGCCCGCCCCCAGGCAGCATCGGCGGACACGGAGGTCCGCCCTCCAGGGTTTCCGGTCGCTGGCGCTCGAGATTCCCCATCTGTTCCCCCTCCCAAACCACGCCATTGGAGGGTGGAACTCCTTGCCCGCCTTGGCCGGCGGGAGGGCGCGCGTCCCCGCGTGCCGCCGATGAGCCCAGCAACCCCAAGCGGGCCGCGGGCGTTTCGAGAATCGCACGGCGTCCGCGTTCCCCGTGCTGCGTCCGGCTCCCAGGCAGCATCGGCGGACGGGGAGATGCTCCCTCCGGGCAGGGATCAATCAACAAAGAGGGCGGCCCGCGCCGGGCCGCCCTCTGTGAAGTGGTGCTCTAGTGGGCTGCTCTCGTGGGCACCGATCAGGGGGCGAACTGCTGGGTGCGCAAGACGCGGTAGCTGTAGAACAGGTCGAGCGAGGGATTGCGGAGCAAGGCGCCACCGTCTTTCACGACGTAATCGAGATCGGCGAGGCGGGGGTCCTCCGGGTCGATGAAGCGCTCGATGATCGCCGAGCCCTGCCACTGTCCGGTCACGCGGTCGCGGGTGGGGTCGAAGAAGCCCGCTTCCGAGCTGCGCGCCTTCTTGAGCGTCTGCACCAGCATGTGGATGCGGAAGCAGTTCGACTTCGTGGTCAGGCGCGGGTGCATGTTCGTGTAGGGGCGCTCCTTGGTGTTGTCGCCGGTGAGCCGGTGATCTTCCCAGAACTCGCGCATCGTCGGGTAGTCGAGGCCGCGCTCGAACTGTCCGGAGGGCTGGCCGAGATCGTAGTCCTCCGGGACCAGATAGAGCTCACAGATCTCGGTCGGCGACCGGAAGATGCGTCCGGAGGCGAACAGGTGCTCCGCCTGCTCGAGCGTCTTGTAGGCGTCGATCTTGCGGCGCCACTCGTCCTTGCCCAAGCCGGTGCCGTTCGCGCCCGGCTCTTTGTAGATGTTGCCAGCATCGGTCGGGATGGCGACGACCCGTTCGGCCTTCATCAGCGCGTGCAGCGCGGTCTGGCGCTTGATGTAGTCGAAGGGCGCGATCTGGTAGTTCAGGTTGATCTTGCCCTTGGTGGCGAAGGGCATGGAGATCGCATACGGCTCGATCACCGGCATCCAGAACAACTCCATAAAGAGGTGGTCGGGTGTCTCGCCTCGGCTCGGCTGGTTCGCCGCCCCG
>JAUIGD010000276.1 GCA_030430255.1 Verrucomicrobiia bacterium | reverse complement strand
TGCCGTTCGTCATGCTGCCGCGGCCGCTGCAGGAGTCGAACGTCGTCGGCAAGGGCGGCACCGCCGGCTTCCTCGGCAAGGCCTTCGACCCCTACACCCTCTACCCGAGCGGGGACGACATGGACATGGCGAAGATGACCCGCATCAAGATCGACGACCTGCAGCTGCGGCCCGACGTCTTCGCCGCCCGCCTGGAGCGCCGCGCCTCGCTGCGCGACACCATCGCCGCGAGGATGGAGAAGGTCGGCGCCGCCACCGCCGACTACAAGCTCGACGAATACTACGAGCAGGCGCTCGACCTCATCACCTCCGGCAAGGCGCGCGAGGCCTTCGCCCTCGAGCGCGAGCCCGCGGCGCTGCGCGAGAGGTACGGGTCGAACACCTTTGGGGACAGCTGTTTGTTAGCGCGGCGGCTGGTCGAGGCCGGCGCGCGCGTGGTCGAGGTCATCTGGCCGAAGGTCGCCAACTCCGACAACCACTCCTGGGACCACCACAAGGACCTCACCAAGCGGATGAAGGACCAGAGCGGGCCGATGCTCGACAAGGGCCTGTCCTCGCTGATCACCGACCTCGACGAGCGCGGCATGCTGGAGGAGACCCTGGTGGTCGCGGTCGGCGAGTTCGGCCGCAGCCCGCAGAAGGGCGTCAGCACCAGCGGCAACGGCAACAGCGCCGACGGCCGCGACCACTGGCCGTACTGCTACACGGCGATGGTCGCCGGCGCCGGCATCAAGCGCGGCCACGTCCACGGCGAGTCGGACAAGACCGGCTCCGCGCCGCTCGTCGACCCGGTGCACCCCGGCGAACTGCTCGCCACCATCTACCACGCCTTCGGCATCGAGCCCGAGACCATCGTCTACAACCACCTCAACCAACCCCGCGAGCTCGTCAAAGCCGCGGCGGTGACCGAGCTGTTCGGGTAGACAGTTCAGCGGCCGTAAGCCACCGTGGCATCGGCGTCCCGCCGATGTCCGTGCCGGAGGCGTCCCGCCTCCGCGCCTCCCTAGCCCGAATCGATCACCAAGCTCCGGGCTGTGGCTCGCCCTCGTTGACGCTGAGGGTGTTGGCGTGGTGACCGGCTCGGGCAGGGTGTTCACCCAGCCGCTTCACCTGTCCCTGCGCCGCCTACTCAGCGTCAACGAATGGCAGCGCCTCGCCTGCGGATGTGGTGATCGATCCGGGCTAGCTGGAGGGCGGAGCTCCGTCTCCGCCGTGACTGGCCCCCCCGCACGTCTGCCCTCGGCGTTCCCGATCCAGGTTCCGCATCGCGGCCGGGATCCGGGCTGGGTCGTGATCGATCCGGGCTACGCGAGCGCCGCCCGCAACGCCGCGAAGGCCTCGTCGTCGAGGACCGGCACCGCCGCCGCGGCCGAAGCCTCCGGCGGGCCGGGGACCTCGACCCACGAGCGGCAGCCACCGTGGCGCTTCTCGTATTCGAACACCCACGGCTCGGGCAGGCGCGCGACCCGGACGAGCGCGGCGTTGATCGCCGGCGGGTCGCCCTCGCGCTGCGCCCACTCGAAGCGCTCGCGCACCGTCTGACCGGTCCAGATGTGATGCGGTTCCAGCGCCGCGACCTCCGCCGGGTCGGTCAAGGTCCACACCGCTTCCAAGCGGGCGGTGAACGCGACTTCCACCCGGTCGCCGGGCTGGTATTCGGGCAGCGCGCCGGGCCAATCCGCCGGGAGTTCACCGTCGCGGACGTGGTCGGCCTGCTCGTGGAAGCGGGTCGGGAACAGCGCGAAGTGGTCGTGGTCGAAGGCGAAGCCACGGCGGCCCTCGTGGATGCCGCCCTTGCGCAGGATGAGGCTCTGGCGGCCGCTGCCGAGCGCCGCACAGACGGCGGCCCATTCTTTGAATGCGATCATGATCTTTCGGGTGGAGGGGGCGGAAGAGTAGCCGCCGCCCACCGCGGTTCAAGGGCGCGTCCCGCCCGGCGCAGCCCCGTCGCCCCGGAGGCCGCTGCCGTTTCGCTTTGGCAAGCGCCCGGTTTTGGCCGCATGCTGCCCCCCATGCCCGGCCCGCAAGCCCCCTCCCTCGCCGCCGTCGCCGCGGCGGCGGCCCTGCTCTCGACGCCGGCGGGCGCCGCGCCGGAGAGCGCGCCCGGCGACCGCGCGGCGGAGGCAGCTGCGGCGCTGAGCATCCTCGAGAACAAATGCGGCGGCTGCCACGGCGACGCGGCGAAGAAGCTCAAAGGCGATTTCGACATGCGCTCCCGCGCCGGGATGCTCGCGGGCGGCGAGTCCGGCTCGCCCGCCCTCGTGCCCGGCGACCCCGAGGCCAGCCCGCTGTTCGTCTCGCTCACCTGGGCGGACCCCGACCTCGAGATGCCGCCGAAGGAGAACGACCGGCTCGACGCCGGACAGATCGCGGCCGTGCGCGCTTGGATCGCGGCCGGCGCCACCTGGCCGGAGGGCGGAGCCGTCGCCGCCCGCGCCGAGGGCACGGTGCGCGTGGCCACCAGCGGCGGCCAGAGCGAGTCTTGGACCGAGCGCGGCTACCGGCCGGAAGCCATCTGGGCCTTCCTGCCCCGCCGGGCTGCGATCGCGCCGCCGGCCGGCGGCGGGAACCCGATCGACGCTTTCGTCGGCAGCGCTCTCGCTAGCAATGGTTTGGAACCCGCGCCACCCGCCGCGCCGCGCGCGCTCGCCCGGCGGCTCAGCTTCGGCCTCACCGGCCTGCCGCCGACGCCCGAGCAGCTGGCCCTGCCCGCCGACGAGCTGGTCGACGCGCTGCTGGGCTCGCCGCACTACGGCGAGCGCATGGCCCAGCACTGGCTCGACGTGACCCGCTTCGCCGACTCCAACGGCTTCGCCCGCGACGAGCTCCGCCCCGACGCGCACCGCTACCGCAGCTACGTGGTCGACAGCTTCAACGCCGACAAACCCTTCGACCGCTTCGCGAAAGAACAGATCGCCGGCGACGAGCTCGGCATCGCCGGCCAGGACGCGCTCGCCTTCCTCTGGACCGGGCCGTTCGAGATGACCGCGATGACCGCCGCCGCCGTCGCCAGGCAGATGTGGCTCGACGACGTCGTCAACAGCGTCGGCGTCACCTTCTTGGGCCAAGAATTGCGCTGTGCGAAATGCCACGATCACAAATTCGATCCCATCCCGACCCGCGACTACTACGCCATGCAGGCGCTGTTCGCGGCGACCGAGCACCACGTCAAGGCCGGCGAGTACAACGTGCGACCGCGACCACCGCAGGCGGTGCACGTGCTGCGCGGCGGCGCGCTCGACTCGCCCGGAGAAGAGGTCGGCCCGGGGCTGTTGAGCGCCCTCGGGGCGCCGCCGGTCGATCCGGCGCCGGAGGGGAGGCGCGCCGCCTTGGCCGAGTGGATCGCCTCACCCGACCACCCGCTCACCGCCCGCGTGATCGTCAACCGCGTCTGGGCGTGGCACTTCGGGCGCGGGATCGTCGCCACCCCCAACGGGTTCGGCGTCATGGGCGCGAAGCCGAGCCACCCCGAGCTGCTCGACTGGCTGGCGGGCTGGTTCGTCGCGGAAGGCTGGTCGCTCAAGAAGCTCAACCGCCTGATCGTCACCAGCGAAACCTACCGCCGGGGCACCGGGCACCCGCAGCCGGCGCGGCTCGACGCGATCGACCCGGACGGCGCGCTGCTGGCCCGCTTCCCCCCCCGCCGGCTGACCGCCGAAGAGGTGCGCGACGCGATGCTGGCGGTCAGCGGCGACCTGAACCCCCGCGTCGGCGGCGAGAGCTTCCGCGCCGAGATCAACTGGGAGGTCGCCTTCCAGGCGCGCCTGGCCATGGGCAAGATCCTGCCGCCCTGGGAACCGGAGCCGGTGCGCGCCGAGCGCAACCGGCGCTCGCTCTACGCCATGCGCGTGCGCAAC
The DNA here is from genome assembly GCA_030430255.1 of Verrucomicrobiia bacterium. Classification (GTDB taxonomy): domain Bacteria; phylum Verrucomicrobiota; class Verrucomicrobiia; order Verrucomicrobiales; family DEV007; genus JAUIGD01. Next base: position 4,780 of record JAUIGD010000276.1, on the reverse strand, counting down.
CTCGGCCACCCGCTCATGGAGGTGCTCAACCGACCGCCGACCGAGCTCTCCTGCGAACGCCGCGACGAGACCACCGTGGTCACCCAGGCCTTCAGCCTGTTCCACGGCGAGTTCGCCAACGAGCGCGCCCTCGCGCTGGCCGACCGCGCGTTGCGCGAGGCGGGTGGCGACCTGGACAAAGCCCTGCCGCTCGTGTTCCGACACGCCTTCGGCCGGGCGCCGGGCGGGGAGGAATCCAGGCGCTCGCGGGCGCACGTCGAGGCGATGCTCGCCCACCACCGCGAGCACGCACCCGAACGCCGCGAACTGCCGGGGCGCGTCACGTTGTCGAACATCATCGAGAAGACCGGCGAGCCGGAGGTGCAGACCTTCGAGCTGGAGGCGCTCGCCCGCTACGAACGCGACCTGCAGCCGTGGGACGTCGGCCCGGAGACCCGGGCTCTCGCCGAGCTCTGCCTCGTGCTCCTCAACTCCAGCGAGTTCCTCTACGTCTACTGACCCGACGCCACCGACGCCATGTTCACCCCGCGACGCGACTTCCTCTTCGGCCTCGGCGCCACGCTCGGCACCGGCGCCCTCAACGCGCTGCTCGCCGCCGAGCGCGCCCCGTCGAGCGACCCTCTGGCCCCGCGGGAGCCGCACCTCGCCCCGCGCGCCAAACGCTGCATCTTCCTCTACTTCGCCGGCGGCCCCAGCCACATCGACACCTTCGACCCGAAACCGAAACTCGCCGAGCTGAACGGCGAGCGCTTCCGGAACACCGACCGCCTGACCTCCAACATGGCGCGCGGCGAGCGGCGCTACGTCGGCTCGCCGTTCGGCTTCCGCCAGGTCGGCGGCAACGGCCTGTGGATGTGCGACCGCTGGCAGCACCTGCCCGAGGTGGCGGACGAGCTCTGCATCTACCGCGGTTGCCAGGGCGAGTCGGTGAACCACCCGACCGCCAACCTGCACATGAACACCGGCGGCCGCTTCGGCGGCGAACCGGGGGTGGGGTCGTGGGTCAGCTACGGGCTCGGCACCGAGAACGCCAACCTGCCGAGCTTCGTCGTGCTGCCCGGCGCCTACTACCCGCAGGGCGGCTCCGCCAACTGGAGCAACGGCTACCTGCCCGCCCACCACCAGGGCACGCCGCTGCGGGGCAAAGGTTCGCCCATCCTCGACCTCTACCCGCCGGCCGGTGTCCCGCGCGAGGTCGAGCGGCGCAACCTCGACCTGCTGGCGGAGTTCGAACGCGACCACGCCGCGGCGCACCCCGAGCACGCGGCGCTCGCCGCGCGCATGCACAACTACGAGCTCATGTTCCGCATGCAGACCGAGGTGCCCGGCGTGCTGGACATCGCCGGCGAGGACGAGCGGACGAAGGCGATGTACGGCATCGACCGCGCGCCGACCGACTCCTTCGGCCGCCGCTGCCTGCTGGCGCGCCGCCTTGTCGAGAAGGGCGTGCGCTTCGTCCAGATCTATTCGGTCGGATGGGACTCGCACGACGACCTGCGCACCGCGCACGGCAACCGGATCGCATCCGTCGACCGCCCGGTGGCGGCGCTGATCAAGGACCTCAGACGCCGCGACCTGCTCGACGACACCCTGATCGTCTGCTGCGGCGAGTTCGGGCGCTCCCCCGACAACGCCGCCAAACGGGGCGAGGCGGGCGCCGGCCGCGACCACAACCCCAAGGGCATGTCCGTCCTGTTCGCCGGCGGCGGCACCCGCCCCGGTTACGTCGGCGCCACCGACGAGATCGGCGCCGAGGCGGTCGATGTCGTGCACCCGATCCGCGATCTCCACACCACGATTCTGCACTTGCTAGGCCTCGACGACCACAAGCTGACCTACTTCCACGGCGGCCGCTACAAGCAGCTCAGCCAGACCGGCGGCGAGGTGATCGGGGAGATCCTCGCGTGAAGCATTCGCGCCGGAACGGGTAAATCCGGTGCCCCAAGCCCAAGTGGCACCAGGTAGAGGTGGCGCATCGACGGGGAGGCGTCTCCTTGCCCGCCCGCTTCGCACCCGGCAGGCCATCGGGGGCGTCCCGGTGGCCCGGCGCGCCGGTTGCAGCGCGGGATCCTTCCGGCGCTACGCTTGTCAGGATGACACCGCACTTCCTCAGAAGGGCTGCTGGCCCATCCCCACACCCCGCCCTGACCGCCTTCAACTCCGCGGAGCTGTCACCCTGAGCAACGCGAAGGGCCTCTCACCGCGGCCTGCGTCTCCGGAGCCCTCCGCTGTTCGATGACCCCAGCGCCCCCTGGGCTCGCCCGGATCGATCACCACATTCGCAGGCGAGGCGCCGCCGATCGTTGATGCTGAGTAGACGGCGGCAGGGATCGGCGAAGCGGCTGGGTAGACACCCTGCCCGAGCCGTTCCCAACGGCAACACCCTCAGCATCTACGAGGGCAAGCCGCAGCCCGGAGCTTGGTGATCGATTCGGGCTCGCTCAGGTCGCGCCCCGCAGGCACCCCTCGATCACCCCGCGCGCCGCCGCGAGCGTCTCGACCGTGTGGTCCGCGTCGACCGCGACGGCGTGACCCGCGTAACGCAGGCGCAGCGTGGTGCCGACGCCGGCGCCGATGCCCATGGCGACGTCGCGGTCCTGATCTCCGAGCAGCACCGAACCCGGGAGGTCGAGGTCGTGGTCGCGCGCCGCCTGGACCACCATCGCCGGCGAGGGCTTCTCCCAAGCTTCGCTGGCCGGCAGCCCGGTGAAGGCATAGATGGCGTCGAACCGATGCCCGCCCGACGCCGCGGCGGCGGCCTCCTGCATGGCCTCGTGGATGGCGCGGAGGCGCGGCAGGTCGACCAGCCCCCTGCCGACGCAACGTTGCGAGGTCACCACCACCGCCATCCAGCCCGCTTCGTGGACCGCGCGCAGCAGCCCGCCGATCCCTTCGCAGAGGACGAGCGCCGACGGGTCGGTGACATAACGCTCGGCCGGCGGCTCGTTGATGACACCGTCCCGGTCGAAGAAGACACAGCGTTGGGGCATCGCCCATGATAGCGCGCCCGGGGCCGCCGCGCACCTCCCGTCGCCGCCATCAAAACACCCAGCCCGCCGGCACTCACCGGCGGGCTGGGGCTTCGTGGATTTTGGAGCGCCGCATGCGATGGCGCTACCAACCAACCAACCATGAAGGGGGTTTCAGGAGCGAACTCGGCGAGTTGCCCCCCGCCCGGAACCGGTCGGGATCGCGGAATGTTGACCGGCCCGGGACGGGGAGCGTTTCGCTACCAAGATTCGTTGGAGTCGTTTGGACATCGGATCGAGTGCGACCAGCCTCGTGGCGGAGCGTTGGAGCTCACTGAAGACCCGAGACGGAGCTACCCCGCGTCGGAGGCTGGCGCACTCTGATCCGAAGTTGCCGCGGGCCTTGAGGGACCTGGCGGCGTCAGGGTGGGTGGGGATGAGATCGTGCTGTCGGCCTTTGCCGACGCCGGCGGGAGCGGCCGGGCGATGCGTGCGCCCCTCCGCCCGACCGGCGACGCAGATCGCGAGGGCGGCGGTGAGGGTGGCGGCGGTCTTGGCGAGCATCGGTTCGGGTCTCCAGATCGTTAAGATCAACTGAGTGTCTTGAACGTGAGATAACTTATCACCGGTGACTGACGAGGCAAGTTTATTTTTAAAAAATTTTGCAAATCAGTGCCGCAGTTTTGAGATTTGGTCCGGGCGGCAGGTTTCGGAGGCGGCCCTCTAACCCGGATCGATCACCACCTCCGCGGGCGAGGCGCCGCCATTCGTTGGAGCTGAGTAGGCGGCGGCAGCGATCAACGAAGCGGCGGGGTGGACACTCTGCCCGAGCCGTTCACCACGCGGACGCCCTCAGCGTCAGGGAGGGCGAGCCGCAACCCGGAGTTGGGTGCGCGATCCGGGCGGAACCCGAGGGGACGCCGCAGGATTCCGTCGGTTGCCGCCCGGGCCCTACCGGGTAGGGTCGCGCGTGAGCAAACCCAATCGTTACGCCCTCATCCTCGCCGGTGGCTCCGGCGAACGCTTCTGGCCGCTGTCGCGCAAGGCCTCGCCGAAACAGCTGCTCGACCTGTTTGGTTCCGGCACTTTGTTAGAGGCCACCCTCGACCGCCTCGCCGGCGCGCTGCCCCCCGAGAACGTCCTCGTCCTCACCAACATCGAACAGGAGCCCGCCGTGCGCGCCCTGCTCGGCGGCCGCCTCCCGGCCGAGAACATCGTCGCCGAACCCGCCAAGCGCGACACCGCCCCGGCGATCGCGCTCGCCGTCGGCTGGGTCGCCGCCCGCGACCCGGAGGCCTCCATGGCCGTGCTCCCGGCCGACCAGCTGATCCGCGACTCCACCGCCTTCGCCGCGGTGCTCGGCGCCGCCTTCGACGCCGCCGAGGCCGAACCCGCGGTCGTCACGGTCGGCATCAAGCCGACCTGGGCCTGCCCGAGCTACGGTTACATCGAGCGCGGCGACCCCCGGCCCGGCTCCGAGCCGCCCGTTTACGAGGTCGAGCGCTTCCGCGAGAAGCCTGACCCCGCCACCGCGCAGACCTTCCTCGACGCCGGCAACTTCTCGTGGAACGCCGGCATGTTCATCTGGGCCGTGCCGACCGTGGTGGGCGAGTTCCAGAAGCACGTCCCGGCCCTCGCCGAGTTCGTCGAGGCCGTGCGCTCGGCCGAGGACCTCCCCGCGCTGCTCGCCGAACGGTTCCCGGGCCTGGAGAAGATCTCGATCGACTTTGCCCTCATGGAGAAGGCCTCGTCGGTGCTCAACCTCGAGGCGAGCTTCGACTGGGACGACGTCGGCAGCTGGGTCTCGGTGG
>JAUIGD010000275.1 GCA_030430255.1 Verrucomicrobiia bacterium | reverse complement strand
GCCGAGAACTGGGAGGCGCGGGCGTAGCCGTTCTCGATGTTCACGCCGTGGCTGAGGCCGTGGAACCACCCACCGGTGGACATGTGGACGACCGGGACACCCTCACCCATGAGGAGGTGGAGCGCCTGTGCGGACACCTGGACGTTTCCCATCAGGACGAGTTGGCTGACCTCCATCAGCCGCGCGCCGCCGATCTGCTCTTTCGATTTAGTAACGATCAACCTCCCGCTGCTCTTGCCGACGCGCGCCCCCTGCTCCTGAACGTAGAACGGCGTCGCCCTGTCACGCGCGGCGAACAGCCTCCGGATGTCGGGTCCGTGATCGCCCTGCTGCGGTGCCCTCGATGGATCGACCGCCACGGCGTCGCCCCCTCCGGACGGCTCTGCCCGGAGCGCGTTCGTCTCGTCGGGCAAGCAGATCCCGCACAGGGAACATCCCCAACACTTCGGGCTGTCCTCCAAGGGCGGGGGCAGTTCCGCGGAAGCCCTCCCCCGGCGGACGGCGGCGATCAACTGCCGCGTCTCCGCCTCGAGTTCGGGCGTGAACGGGACGCGGACCCTCCGTCTGCTGCCCGCGTAATAAACGTAGCCGTGTTCGCTGCGGTAACCGTGGGCGCGGAGCAGCAATCCCTGAGCCATGAGCTGGGCGCGCTCCGGGGGATAGCTCGACTCCAGCGTGTTCGGGACGCGGGACTTCTTCGTCTCGACTGGGATCGCCTCGCCGCCCTCTGGATCCGCAGACACGAGGTCGAGTTTCCCCATCAACCGGAGGTCATCACAACCGAGGGAGACGCTGCGCGCTACCACCGGGGGCGCGTCCCCTGCGTCCTCGACGCCCCCCGGCTCCCCGGAGCCGCTCTCCGGCAAGATCTGATCCACGCGGTCGACCCGTCGGTGCACATCCTTGCCCTGCAGCGTGTGGAAGTTGTCCTCCCAACGCCCTTCGACATACATCAGGTGGAACCGCCGGGGGCAGTAGGCCTGTTGGGCCACCATATCGACAGTCGCCCAATCCTCTGGCAGCGTTGAGGAGAGTTGGTTGCCCATGGCGATCCGCTTCGATGCGAGCCGTCGCCGCCGTCAAGCGACACGAACCGCGTTTGAGAAGTAAAGGCTCTTTTCGGCAGAGAAGCGCCGAGCCCTCCATATCCGGCAAACTCCTCGCTCCTTCCGCAGATCGGCTGGATCCCCACAGACGAACGAGAAAACTTCATCGCTCTCCATCGGGCTGCCCCAGATCGGCCATTGGAAAAACCTGGTGCGATCTTCGGCAACGAACCCGAGCGTCACCCCGCCACGCCCGGTGGGCACGGAGGGGTAGAAAGTGAGGCCGATGAAGGCCAATACGTTCAGTGCGGGGTGATCCCGATGTTCGTCCCCAGCCAAACCGCTGCCCGGGTCGTGGGGGCGATACGCCGCCGGCCTGAATTCCTCCGGGCACCATCGCAGGGATTTGCCGGATGTCAAAGTGCAGCCGCCGACGACTGTGTTCCCGATATCGTCTGGGGCAAGAGAACAGATCAGCTCCGCGACATCCTTCAGGAGGTTCTTGCCGCTCTGCCCATTGCCGAACGAGAACCAGGAGGGTTCGACGGCGTCGCCCTTCTCATCGACGACCTGGGATGAGTAGGCCGCGTAGAGCAGCGAAGGCAGCCGAGCCGAAGCCCCGGACTCGAATTCCAGGCTCCTCAACGCGGCCGACCTGAACTCCCCGGGACCGGTCTTGATCACCGGGCCGTGGAACACAGGGCTCGGATGCTCCCCAGAGAGCTCGCCCAGGGTCTGGGTGATCGTGCCGCTCCAGCCCGGATCCAGCGCTCCTCTAAGCGTGATCCTACCAGCCCCTCCGTCCGTCCACCCCAATCCCGCGCCAGCGTCCGGCCAGTGGAAATTCAGAAGGCGAAGCAATCCCAGCGCCGCCAAAAAATCCCTCGGGTTGTCCTCCCGCAGGCCGGTCAGTTCGATGGTGGATTCCTCACTCATACATCATGCGGTTTGCTTCTGTGGGCAGGGCGCTCTCCCGCTGGTCGGCGAGGCGGAGGAGGGTTTCGAGGTAGGCCAGCCCCCACCAACCGAACCGGCGGGTCAGCGACCAGAACCGGCGCGTCACGCCCGCCTCGAGGTCGGCGAGCGAGCAGTCCGCGCCGGCGAAATCCAAGACCTCCCCGCCCAAGGGGACGCTGACCGGCTCCGGCTGCGGGTCGGGCACCACGGGGGCGAGCGCCCTACAGCGCCCGTGGTGGCTGGCGATCAGGTGTAGCAGCAGGTCGCGCTCCGGATGGCCCTCGGCGCCGGCGGAGCCCGCGACGATGAGGGACGAGAGCAACTCGTGCCGGAAGCCGGCGGGAAGCCCCGATTGGCAGCGTAGGAACTCGGCGACGGCTCTGGGGCGGAACCCGTCCCCGCTCTTGGCGATGGCCTCGCGACCTTCCACGGCGTAACAGGCGACCCCGTAGAGCAGCGCCTGGAAGCGCGGGTCGAGCTTGCCCAAATCGTGCCACCGCCCCGCATCGCGGAGCGCCTGGGCGATGCCGGCTGGGAGCCCTCCCGCATTGCGTTCTGCCCGCGCCGAAACGCCCGCGTGGTGGTCTGCCAAGCTGACGGGCGCCTCCGCGACGGTGGAGGAGACCGAGAGGTCATGGGGTTCGGGAGGCCACTTCGTAAACCCGGCGCGGCCGACGCTTTCGATGATCACACCCGCGCCGCCGCCCGCGGGCATCGGCATGACTTTGAACCGCTCCTGAATCGGACGTCCATCCTCGCGAGACCGGGCGGCGATCGCGGCCACGGTCTCCCATACTTCCTTAGCCGGCTCCCCTCCTACAAGGTGCAGCGCGAGCAGGGAGGCGACCTCCGCGAGAGGCGCCAACCAAGGCCCGGGCGAGTAGTCGAGCTCGCCGCATTCCCCCGCCTGAAACAACGGGCCGACCAATTCCTCGAACCGACCCTGAGCACCAGCGGCATCGAGCTTCCCGCCCAGATCCGTGAGCGCACCGCGAGTGAACCGGATCCGCACCTTGTCCCTCGCCGTCAGGAAGCCCAGCTCATACTGATCGGAACCGTCGGCGGTCGCCGCGCGGGCGGCTTGCGAGCCAGAGGGAACGATGACGAAATCACCTGCGCGGAGATCGCGCGCCCGCCGCACGGGGATCGCCTCTCCCGCCCGGTAGATCCACGCCGTCTCCACCTCGCCCCCGGTATCGGATCCCCGGGCGACCTCGGTGTGGGGAGCGTCGCCTAAATCGTCGATCACCGCGGCACCCGACAGCAGGTCGCGCGCGACGTAGAGGGGGAGCGTGACCGCCTCGGCGCCGATCGGCGGGAGCGCCCCGATCACCACGGGCGCCGATACCTCGTCACCGAGGCCGCCCCGGACCACGAGTTGGACTTCGGGGAACCCCTTCTGCGGTCCGTGGATGTAGAGGCTGGGCTCCGGCTCCGCGTGCGGTGCCGGAGATGTCTGGCACCAGAGGTCGATGTGGGCGGGCAGCAATACCGGCGCATCTTCAGCCGGCGCCAACAGAGGTTGCAGAGCCTCTTTTCTTGGCACGTGGTGGTCGATCGCCGTGATGCCGAAGTCGAGGTTAGCAATGCCGCTGAGGAACTCCCAGACGGCGGGAAGGCACTTGTTGTAAATCGGGTCAGGTTTCTTCGCGTCGAGCGATTCCTCGGGGGCGATGATGAGTCCCGGAGCCGGGATTTCCCGGCCGGTACGGTTGAGCCTCCCGAAACGCTGGCGGAGGCAATCGAGCGGCGCCAGTTCGGTGACGAGCGCATCGAAGTCGTAGTCGGCTCCGACCTCGATACACTGGGTGGCGACCAGAATGAGAGGCTCCTCCGGCGGCGGGACACCCTCATGCGGTTCCAGCCAAAGCTTCAGGTCGGAGACCAGCCGGTCGCGGTCGAGCGGGCGCATGCGACCAGTCATCACCCTCACCTCCGCGGCGACTTCTTTCGCCGCCGAGAGCGCGGCAGCCACCGCCTCGGCGGTAGCCACCCGGTTGACGATCACGAGCGTGTGGCGGATTTGCTCGCCGAGCAACCGCCCGACCTCGCCGGCGATGTTGGCGGCCATTTTCTGGTGCCGCTGCTTCCCCTTGGCGCCTTCGACGGACAGCAGCCCGGTCGGCTTAGCGGCACCGATGCGGGCGCGTATCGTCGGGTTGTCCCGGTCGTCGCGGCCCAAGGAAAATGGTTCCCCGGCGTCGGCGGGAGGCGTGGCGGTCAACTGCACGCTGTGGAACGGGTTCGCCACCGGCTCTTCAGCGCACGCCCGGAAGGCGCCCACCGCGGTCAGCGTTTGGGAGAAGGCCTTCGAGGTGTGGGCTTCGTCGAGAATCAGGAGGGCATCGTTGGCCAGCAGCGCCGCGTGCACCGGGCGCGCGTATTCGGAGACGCCGTAGCCGCGGAAGAGCAGCCGGGACCCGAGCTGATCCAGGGTCGTGGTGACGACCAGCGGCTGCGTAGGCGTGCGCGCCCACGAGTGGTCGGTAAAGGTGCCTCCACGCAGCGGATAGACCTCCAACGGCGATGATTTCTCGTCTTGGGCGATCCGGAAAAGCGCCTCGGCGACCGGGTGCAGGTCGGAGCCGGGCGCCTTGAGTGCGTCTCTCAGCTTGTCGCCGATCTCTTTCGCCCTCTCGTAGGCTTCGTCCACCACGATGCGGCGGTTCACTGCGAAGACGACGCGCACGGGGGCGGAGCGCGCTCCGGCGGTTCGATCCACCTGGGTCGCCAGGTGGTAGATGGCGATGTCGATGCAGGCCGTCTTCCCGGTGCCGGTGGGCAGCGTGATCCAGCTAGGCCACCTCCCGGTCGCGAGGAGTTCCCCGGCGAGGCGCCGCTGCCACGGGAACGGCTCGTGTCCCCAGAGCGCTTTGAAATAGGTCTCGAAATCAGGAAGCATGTCCACCCTCCCGGTCACATGGGACACAGAGTCCATAGCCGCGGTAGCGCCCCGCCCCGACCAGCAACGGCCCCTCGACCGCTACCCCGAAGTGGAACCGGGCATGCAAGTGATATCGGGCTGGCCTCCCCCGCCGCTGCGCCGGGGCCACGAATTGCCCGGAGGGCGGGACGCCCGCGACCGGGGACACGACGGTGGGTTCGACCGCCAACGGTTCGGGCAGCCCCAACTGGGTGCAGGCCGCCCGCAAGATTCCTTCGCAACTCGCCCGCCATCCCGCCGGGTCTTTCTTGAAGTGCGGCTTCGGATGGCGGTGGAGGATGGCAGGGGTGACCGTCTCCCAAGTCGTTGAGGTTCGCGTCCACCGGTGCGGTGATAGTGTCCAGGGGGGCTGGGGAGCGGAAACGGGTTCGAGCGCGATGTTCCACGAACCTCCTCTCGGGGTGAGCTGCAACGCCCCCGTTTCGCCGAGCAGGGCGGCGAGAACCCTCCGCCAGTCGGCGCGCTGCTCACCGGCGGACAGCCCGATCTCCCCAGGCCTTGGCAATGCCATCCCGATGCCCAGCATGTGGCCGTCCGCGTGCTCGCGCCCGACGAACGGGAGGGGGAACAGCGCGAGATGGCAGTGGCGCGCCGGACCACCTCCCTCCCCAGCTGCGGCATGCCCGCTGACCCATGCGGGGATCGGATCGTCGGGGTATGCCCGCCCCCAGCGATCGAGGATCGCCTTGTGCAACGTTTCAGTGACCTGCCAAGTGCCTTCGATCCCGAGCCGCCCACCGCCGGATTGCTGGAGGAGCAAGACTTGGGCCCCCCAAGGGGTCCCCACCGCCCGCCCACCAACTTCCTGCCGATAGCCGCTCCACCGGTGCACGGGATCGTGCCGGCCGCGCGGAGAGGCACGCGGGCTGAGCGTGGATTTCGACCGCATCTTCCCACCGGCCGCCGCGATCAGTCCATCCAGCTCGCGTTCGCGCTCGCCCGCCTGATAGGACGCCTCCGCCGAAGCGACGATGCCGTCCCACGGGACGCGGAGCTGGCACTCCGGGGTCGTCGCGCCATCGGATTCCACAGGCTCCCAAACCTGCCACCCTTCACCTGCCGGCGCCCCGCCGAGACTGGCGATCACCAGGGAACTCGAATGCCCGAAGCGGGGCAGCGACGCGAGTAGTTCCCCGAGCGACGCCGCGTGCGCCTCCCCCCCAGTAGCGCGCGGCCAACGGAAAAATACGGAAAGCTGGTCCGGGTCGAGATGGATGGCGGGGAACGACCGCTCCTTTCTGGGGTGCACCTCCCCGGTTTTTTTGTCGTGCCTATTCTGCGGGACGAAGACGCCCTCTCCGGTCTGGGCGGTCTCTTCCGCACCGCAGGGCAGGGCGATCTCGGGCGCGCCCTGGGCACACAACCACTCCAGGGCTGCGCGCTCCCCCGGACGGTTGCCCCGGCAGTGGAGCGCATCGACAAGCCCCAGACAAAGGCGCGCCGGATGCGGCGGCCATTCGACCGCGCCCTTGTCGGACCAGGACGCCGCCACGTAGCGCCCAGTCGGGAACTGCAGCGAGATCGTCAACGCCATGGCTACTCCCCCTCGGCAGACTCCATACGCGCCTTCTGCGATTGCACGACGAGCTGCGCGAAGGCGGGGGACGGCCTCAACCTCGTCGGTTCGTCGTTCCAGGGTAGCCCGGCTGCCTTCGCTTCAGAGATCGCCTCTAGCAGGAGCGACCGGCTTCCCTCGACATCGAGTTCGAAGTTGCCTGCGCCGCCGCCGAGCGATTCCCACTCGACCTTTTGCCCAGCCTCCAGAATGAGGTCGCAGCGGGAGCGCAGATGCCACCCCGCCTCAGTGTTCATGGCCGCCCCATGCAGCGCGATGGCGGCGAGGACGGCCTGCGCCCGCGCCGATGTCTCGCCCTCAACTTTCCCTTCGACAGGGAAGCGCAGGCGGCGGAGCGCGGCGAGCGAGATCGTCGTGGACTGCTGGATGTAGGCGCAGGTGATCCCGCCGTGCGTGCCCTCGTCGTTCCCCCAAGGGACGCTGCTGTGGTTGATCTCAGACGGTTTATCGAACTTCTTCCGACTCTTCTTCAAAGCCTCCCACATCTCGTCACTGGCCTCCTTCAGGATTTTCGCGGGGCTCTGGTTCTTGTCCGCGTTGAGCGGGTCGACTCTGGTGCCGCCCCGGACACCCTCCTGCACATCGACCGCGACGATCTCACTCACGACACACCGCGTGTATTTCTCCCCTAGACCGCCGCTGACCCCGGTCGAATCCCAGCTCCCGAAGAGGAGGCTCGCGGGGGAAATTCTGAACAGCGGCGAGGCGTTGCCCGAGTTCGCCCGGATCGCCGCCGCCCCTTCGTCCGTGAACGGGAAGTGTTTCCCGGCTGCATCGACCGAGTCGCGGAGGATCGCGTCGAACACGCGATGCGGGGCATCGAAACAGGTGATTTTACCCACTTCCTTCTGGAGTCCCTCCACGCCGGTGAAGTCGGTCTCGACGTGGGGGACGTGGAACTTGCCCTCGCGGATGTCGGCGAGCAGCCGCTCCTCCATCCGGTTCGCCTGGCTCTGGACGCTGTCCAAAATGGTGCACATGACGGCTCCGTCGTAACCCGGGATCCGGCGTGGCGAAGTCAGGTAGCCACCCCCGGCGACGGTGCAGGGGAACAGGATCTCGCCCTCGCCATACATCGGTTGCAGGCGCAGGCGCAGGCGCAAGCCCGCCGCAGTCCGTGTCGTGTTCAGTAGCTCTTCGTATCTCATCGTATTGGGTTCCGCTTTGAGTTGAACTTCTTCCAGCCACACCCGGGTGGATCACGAGTCCCGACATCAACACAATGCATCAACTAAATCAACACGTTTTATTTTTTTTATTGGTTTATTGCAATTCATTTAGAAGGTATTAATTTTCAGAGAAAGTGAGAAATTTTGCCGAACCCCATCCGGAACAATGGGCGACCCAAGCGCGCTTGCGCTATATAGAGCGGGCGCTCTACTGGCGCGGACACCTCAAGCGCAAAGATTTACGCGAGGCCTTCGGGATCTCGCTGGCACAAGCGAGTGCTGACTTGAAGCAGTATTTCGAACTCAACGAGAACGCGGCGCAATATGACCTGAGCGCGAAATGCTATCGCGGGATTCCGGAGATGTCATGCGTCGTGCACTCGCCCAATCTCGAGGAGGCGATGGCGATGTTTCTACGGGGGGTGGGCAGCGCCCCCTGGCAGCCCCTCGTCACCACACGACAGAACGACCCTATCCGAGACGGCGGGTCAGCGCAGGTAGATCGTGTGTCCTTGCCCACACGGATGCCGCCGGGGGCGATCGTGCGGCGGGCGTTCGTCGCGACCGTCAATGAGCGACCGCTGCGCGTGAAATACGGTTCCTTGTCCACCGATAGCAAGGGGGATGCGTGGCGATGGATCCACCCACACGCTTTCGCCCATGACGGCTACCGCTGGCACCTCAGGGCGTGGTGTGAGGAGCGCAAAGCCTATCGCGACTTCGTGCTTAGCCGGATACGCGCCGCCGAATGGCCCCAGCGCGACCCAGATGCGAATCTACCGATCGACGAGGATTGGGCGACGTGGGAAGAGCTGATCTTTCGCACCAATCCGAAACTCACGAAAACCCATCGGGCAGCAATCGAAGCGGATTTCGGGATGATCGACGGAGAGATTCGCTTCAAAGTCCGCCGGGCGATGCGCGACTACTTGTTGGAGCACCTGCGCCTACCGAATTGGGACAGGAAGATCTCGAAACCC
>JAUIGD010000274.1 GCA_030430255.1 Verrucomicrobiia bacterium | reverse complement strand
CTTCTTGACCGTCTCCAACTCCACCGTCATCGCGTGCAGCGACTTCAGGATGTCGCCCTGGGTCTGCTCGTCGCCCAGATCCCGCACGGCCGGGTGGATCTTCATCAGCGCCAGGGCGATGTCTTTCGCAGCAGATTGGATTTTCTCGATGGCGTCGTCGCGCTCCATGCCACCGGGACTACGCCGGGTCGGCGCTCCGGTCAATCGCCGAGGGCGGCGGGCAAACCGGAGCGGATACCCGGCGTCAGTCGTCGAGATACGCTTGGAGCTTCGTCTTGAGCTCCGACCGGGCACGGAACAACAGGCTTTTGACCGACGACACGCTCACCGCCAGCACGGCGGCGATCTCCTCATAGGGCATGTTTTCGTAGCGGCGGAGGACCACCGCCAACCGCTGCTTCTCTGGCAGCCCGGCGATCGCCGCATCGATCGCCGACCACAGCTCGCTGTTCAGGGCTTCCTCGTCCGGCGACCGCGCTCCTGTGTCGCGGGCGGCGAGGTCGAACTGCTCCTCCGCCGCATCGGTCGAGACCGTCCCCTTTCGGCTGCGCCGCCTGCTCTCGTTGAAGATCAGGTTGCGCGTGATCGTGAACAGCCACGTCGTGAATTTCGCATCGGCGCGGTAGCGTTTCGCGGACTTCCAGACGCGCAGGAACACCTGCTGTGCGATGTCGTGCGCCTCGGTGACGTCGCCCAACATCTTCGCCGCGGTGCCGATGACGGCGCTCTGATGCATCTCGACCAGTCGGCGGAAGGCCGGGGCATCCCCGTTCTTGACCCTGCCCATGAGCGCGACGCTCAGCGCGTCGGGGTCGTCGTCTCGCTGTTCGACCTCGGACATGCGGTCAAGCGCCGCCCGCCCTCCGGAGCGGGCAGGTAGCGACGGAAAGAAAACGGGGCGTCCGATGGCGGGGGCGTGGCTCAAATCGGTCGATAGAACGCATGGTGCGCCCAGAAGTTGCGCACAATTTCCACCCCGCGCCAAGCCGGGCGGCATCCGGCCCGGTGCCCCCGCATCTTCCCGCCGCCGCAGGTCGGGGATTTGGCCTTGTCCGCGCCGCGCAACCCGCCATTGGTAACACTCCCCCCCCCACTCACGAACTTCTCAATGCCGGCGACCCGCACCCCTCCCAGACCGCGCTCCTCAGCGAGGCGCACGGGCGACTTCGCCATCGCCCAGCTCAGCGACGGCAGACTGCTCGCCGGCACCGGCCCTCTGCGCCGCTCGCCCACCCCCGCCGACAGCGGGATCTCGTTTTATGTGAACGACTTCGCCCTGTCCGACCCCGAGCCGTGGCGGATCCCCGCCTCGTGGGCAGAACTCGATTCGCCTGTCGAACTCGGTGCCTGCGCCGGCACCCCGCTCCCCGAACTCGACTGGCAACTGCCCTCGCGTGAGGGCTTCGCGGAGGTCTTCGAGGCCGTCCGCCAAGCCCTCGACGCCGGGGAGATCGTCAAAGCGGTGGGCGCGGTCGCCGCCCGCGCCCCGATCCCCGCGCACCTCGACCTCGCCGCAGCTTTGATCGCGGCCGCGAAGGACCCGGGGCGTTCGTCGTGGCTCTATGGCTTCCAAGAGGGCGACGAGGGCTTCGTCGGATTGACCCCGGAGCGCTTGTTCCAACTGGACGACGAGACGCTGTCGACGATGGCCCTGGCGGGCACGGCCGCGCCGGAACGCGGCGACCACTTCGCCAACGATCCGAAGGAGCAGCACGAGCACCGACTGGTCGTCGAAGCCCTGAGACGCCGCCTCGCGGAGTTCGGTGAGGCAGCCGAGGGCGACCAGGAGATCCTCGACGTCGGCGGGATGATCCACTTCCTGACCACGTTTAAGGTGCAGCCCCGCCAGCGCCCGGAGATCGACCGGGTCATCGCAGCCCTCCACCCCACTCCGGCCCTCGGCGTCGCCCCCCGGACGGCACAATCCTTGCATCTGCTCGCAGGCCTGCGCGAGAAGATGGGGGTCCCCGCCGCCTACGGCGCTCCGTTCGGAGTCAAGCTGGGCTCCCGGTTCGAAGCCTTCGTCGCCATCCGCGGTATCTTCTGGGCGGGCGGGCAGGCTTCGCTCCCGACCGGATGCGGCCTCCTCAAGGGCAGCCAGGTCGACCGCGAGTGGGAAGAACTCGCCCTCAAGCGCCGCTGGGTCAGGGCGGCGTTCGGCATGCAATAGCATCGCGCCCCCCCGCTTGCGCCTGCGACGATCGTGGATAGTCTTGGCGCCGCTATGGCTCAAAAGATTGCTTTCCTCACCGCCGGCGGCATCGCCCCCTGCCTCTCTTCCTCGATCGGGGCGCTCATCGAGCGGTACAACGAACTCGCTCCGGACGCCGAACTCAGCGGCTATCTGAACGGCTACCAAGGCCTCCTTCTCGGGCGTTCCATCACGTTTTCGGAGGAGGTGAAAAAGAACTACGACATCCTCTTCGAGTACGGTGGCAGCGCCATCGGCAACAGCCGCGTCAAGCTGACCAATGTCAAAGATTGCACCAAACGCGGGCTCGTCACCGAAGGGCAAGACCCGTTGCACGTCGCCGCGGAGCAACTCAAGAAGGACGATATCGACATCCTCCACACCATCGGCGGCGACGACACCAACACCACCGCCGCCGATCTCGCGAAGTATCTTCAAGACAATGGCTACGGCCTCACTGTCGTCGGCCTGCCGAAGACGGTCGACAACGACGTCTACCCGATCACCCAGACGCTCGGCGCCTGGACGGCCGCCGAGCAGGGCGCCATCTTCTTCGAGAACGTCGCGAACGAGAACACCACCAGCACCCGCCAACTCATCATCCACGAAGTCATGGGGCGGCATTGCGGCTGGCTCACCGCCGCCACCGCCGAGGCCTACCGCGAGCGCCTCGATCGCTACCGCTGGCTCCCCGATCTGCGGATCGACCGCAACTGCTGGGACGTCCACGCCGTCTGGATCCCGGAGATGGAGCTCGACTTCGATGCCGAGGTCGAACGCCTGAACGCGATCATGGACGAGCACGACTGCGTGAACCTGTTCCTCAGCGAGGGCGCGGGGACGGACGCCATCGTCAAACAGAAAGAGGCGGACGGCGAGACCCTGAACCGCGACGCCTTCGGACACGTCCGCCTCGATGAGCTGAACCCGGGCCAATGGTTTGCCGAGCAACTCAAAGCACGCCTCAAGGCGGACAAGGTGCTCGTCCAGAAGAGCGGCTATTTCGCCCGCAGCGCCCGCCCCAACGCGCGCGATCTCGAGCTGATCAAACGCAGCGCCGCGAAGGCTGCGGAGGCCGCGCTGGCGGGAGAGAGCGGCGTGGCCGCGCTCGACGACGATGCCGGCGGCGAGATGTCCATCGTGCCCTTCCCGCGCATCAAAGGGGGCAAGCCCTTCGACATCGACCAACCCTGGTTCGGTGAGCTCTTGTCCGCGATCGGCCAGCCGAAGGCAGCCAAGGCAGCCGCACACTGAGCCGCGGTTAAGGTGACGGCGGTGAGGTTTCGGCGAGTCCGAAACCGATTCGCGCCGCAACGGACAAGTTCCCAGCGCCTCGTAGCGCGCATGGCGATTGGTTAGGGATAGGCCATCTACGAGGCGGTGTCTCCGGCGATGGCCGTCCGGCGCCCGCCAGGCCATACGGGGCATCCCGGCGGCGCGGCGCGCCGGTTTCATCGCGGGATCCTTCCGGCGCTGCGCTTGTCAGGATGACACACCCCTTCCTTGGAAGGGTGGCCACACGCCACACATCGCGCTCTACTCCACGGAGCTGTCACCCTGAGCAACGCGAAGGGCCTCTCGCCGCGGTCCGCGTCTCCGAAGCCCCCCCGTTTTCCATCACCCCCAAAGCCTCCCAGCGCCTCCTGGCACGTGCGCGACCCCGCCCCGACTCACCGCCTCTCCCGGCGGCAATCCTTTGTCATCGCCCCACTTCTCCACTAAGATCGCACCGACGTGAACAATTCTGAGATCATCGACCACTGGCGTGATCAGGACGCCCCGCTTCTCCCCGTTCTGCACGCGATCCACGACCGCGACGGCCACCTCTCCGAATCCGCTCTCCGAGCCGTCGCCGAAGGCCTCAGGATCCCCATCGCCGAGCTGTTCGGCACAGTCACTTTTTACCACCACTTCTCGAGGGAGGCGCCCGGCAAGACCGCGCCCCGCGTCTGCACCGGCAATGTCTGTTGCCTGAACGGCGGTCGCGAACTCCTCGCCGAACTGACACCAGAAGGCGCCTCGCCGATGCCTTGCGCGGGACGCTGCGACGACATGGTCCCGGTGATCCGCGGCGACCAGGTCCTCGTCGGCCGCGACGCCGCCTCGCTCGAGCACCGACCTTCGCCCATGCCCGTCCCCAACCCCGGCGGGATCGAGGAATGCGTCTTCGGATCCATCCGTGAACCGGGCCGAGCGACGCTCGAAGGATACCGGGCAACCGGGGGCTTCCGCGGCTTGGAGTGGGCGCTCGAGGCTGGCGCAGACGCCCTCGTCGAGCGGATTACGGAATCGAAGCTCGCGGGCCGCGGTGGAGCAGGCTTCCCGACTGGGGTGAAATGGAAGGCGGTCGCCGATGCCGGGGGTTCCCCCAAGACGATCGTCTGCAATGCCGATGAGGGGGAGCCGGGCTGCTTCAAAGACCGCACCCTCATGGACCACGACCCCTTCGCCCTGATCGAGGGCATGGTGCTCGCCGCGTTCGCCACCGGTGCCCCGCGGGGGTTCATCTACCTCCGTTACGAATACCCCGAGACCGAGGCGGTCCTCCAGGGCGCGATCGATGCTGCGGTCGGCGCAGGTTGGTTAGGGAGCTCGATCCTCGGCCGCGCAGGCTTCGACTTCACCCTGCGGGTGGTCCGCGGCGCTGGAGCATACGTCTGTGGCGAAGAGGGGTCGCTGCTCAATAGCCTCGAGGGCAAGCACCCCTTCCCGCGCAACAAACCCCCCTTCCCCGTCACGCACGGCTTCGAGGATCTGCCCACCGTCGTCAACAATGTCGAGACCCTCGCCGCCGCGGCGCACATCGCCCGCGAGGGGGCTGACTGGTATCGCGGGCTCGGGCTCGGCGACCATCCCGGCACCAAAGTCATTTCGCTCTCCGGCGATGTCCTGCGCCCTGGCAACTACGAGATCCCCTTCGGCTTGCCTTTGAAAACGCTGCTCCACGAGTGGGCGGGTGGCCCGCCAGCGGGGCGCTCCTTCCAGGCCGTCACCATGGCCGGCCTCTCCGGCGGCTTCCTCGGCGGCGAGGTCCTGGAGACCGCGACGCTCGACGACCCCTGCATCCGCTCACACGGCAGCTTTCTCGGCGCCGGGGGCATCATCGTCTTCGATGACAGCCGCGACATGGCCGCCGCGGCGCGCGAGGCGATGGCCTTCTTCGCCCATGAGTCGTGCGGCAAATGCTTCCCCTGCCGGATCGGCACCCAACGCCTCACCGAACGCCTGCAGCCGGGTGGGGCGGGCCTCTCCGCGGCCGACTGGGGAGGCGAGGTCGATGACATCGGCTCCGTGATGAAGGCGACCAGCGCCTGCGGGCTCGGCATGGCCGCGCCCCACGTGACAGAGAGCCTGCGACGCTACTTTCCCGAGGCGGTCGACCGCCTGCTGGAATCCCAACCGAACTGAAAATACCATGTACCGACATTGCTTCGCCGCCGCCGCGGCGTTTATCGCCACCGCCTCGTTCGCCGCCGCCCAAGGCGCCGCGGCGCTCATCGAAAAACACACCAAGGCCGCCGCCGAGGAGTTGGAAGGGTACCTGGAGAAGTCCCCCGATGCCGCCGACGCTGACGAAGCGGTCGATTACCTCATCGAGGCCTACACCCGCCTCGACATGGGTGAGCGCAAAGCGGAACTGCTCACCGGGAAGTATGAGACCTTGGGCAAAGGCGCCGATCTCTCGCCGCCGGAGTTCTTCGGCGTCGTCCAAGAGCTTTTTCAGACCCACCTCGGGAACGGGGACAAGGAGGCCGCCAAGGCGCTGATCGCCACCGCCAAGACCGACGCCGGCGGGCATCCCCAGGCCGACCGTTTCACTCCGCATCTCGACCGCATGCTCAGCGAACTCGACAAGCCCGGAATCGGCGACAGCATGGAGATCAAGTTCACCAGCCTGCAGGGCGAGGAGATCGACCTCGCAGGCATGGGGGGCAAAGTGGTCTTGGTCGACTTCTGGGCCACCTGGTGTGGCCCGTGCATCGCTGAGCTTCCGAACGTGAAGAAGGCCTACGAGGCGCACCATGCCGACGGATTCGAGATCATCGGCATCTCCCTCGACCGTGAGGGCGACAAAGAGAAACTGGAGAACTTCATCAAGGAACACGAGATGCCGTGGCCCCAGGCCTTCGACGGCGGCGGCTGGCAGGCCTCGCTCGCCCAGAAGTTCGGCATCAACTCCATTCCCGCGACCTACCTGATCGGCAAGGATGGCACGGTCGTCGCGGCGGACCTCCGCGGTCCCGCCCTCGAGGCGGCGGTGGCGAAGGAACTCGCCAAGTAAGCGTCAGGCCACTCAGAGCGACCCTTTGCAAACCCCGCGCGGCGACCGCTGCGCGGGGTTTCTTGCGCTTGTCGATCAGAGCCATGCGCCATCAGCCCCGCCCCCGTAGCCACGGCATCCCTGCCGTGGTCGCACGTCGCCATGCACCGCTCCCCCGCTTCAAAGCTTCTCGCGCTCCCTATTCGATCTGTCGAAGGTGGATCGAATCCTGCACAAACTCGCCGCCGAAGACATCGCTGAGCACCACTGCGGGATCGCCCGGCTGCGCGAGCCCTGCCCGTTTCAGCGAACCGAACACCCGCTCCACAGCCTCCTCCGCATCCTCTCCGAAGGTCGTGATGAAGGGCGTGACCGAGCGGCTGAGGGCGAGACATCGCCGCACCTGATCGGACTCGGTGAACGCGAACACCGGCGCGTCCGCAGGACGCAGACAGGAAACGAGATTCGCCAAGATCCCGCGCTTGGTGAACACCACCAATTTGCAGCCCGGGACAGAGTCGGCCAGTGCGACCGCCGCCCGCACCGTCTTCTGCTTGTGCGTGCGGAGTTTCGCCCCCTCGGCGAACCCAGCTCCGCCCACCTCGTTGCGCGCCGCGATCTTCGCCAGCACCTCCACGCACGCCACCGGGTAGGCGCCGACGCTCGTCTCGCCACTCAACATCACCGCGTCCGCCTCTTCGTACACAGCGTTGGCGACGTCGGTGACCTCGGCCCGCGTCGGCCCCGGGTTCTCGACCATCGATTCCAACATGTGCGTGGCGACGATCACCCGCCGCCGCAGTTCGATGCACTTCCGCACGATGCGGCGCTGGATGATCGGCAACTCTTCGATCCTCACCTCGATCCCCAGATCGCCCCGCGCGACCATCACCGCATCAGCGGCCGAGATGATTTCGTCGAGGTGGCGCACCGCCTCCTGGTCCTCGATCTTGGCCACCACCTGCGCGCCGCAGCCCGCCGCCTGGATCAGCCGCCGCAACTCCTCGACGTGCTCCGCCTCGCGGGCGAAACTCAGGGCGACAAAATCGACGCCGACCTCGGCGGCGAGCTGGACGTTCTCGCGGTCTTTCCCGGTGAGCCCGGGCAGCCGCACGTGGATGCCCGGCAGGTTGATGTGGCGCCGCGAGCCCATCACGCCTTCGGTCAAAACCTCGCAGCGCACGCGCTCGGGGGACGTGGCAAGGACCCGCAGGTGGATCTCGCCGTTGTCGACCAGCACGATGTCGTCGACCGACAAATCCTCCGCAAGCCCGGGGTAGTTGGCGGACGTCGAGAGCGGCAGCTCGGCGCTCGCCCCCGACAGCGTGAACTCGAAGGCGTCCCCCACCTTGAGTTCGAGCGCCTCCGGGAGGTCACCGGTCCGGATCGACGGCCCCTGCAAATCCATCAGCACCGCCGCGACGCAGCCTACCTCGGACGAGGCAGCCCGGATCTCCGGCACCACCGCCCGCACCCAATCCGGGGCGGCATGGCTCATGTTCAGGCGGAACACCGACGCCCCAGCGCGCATCAGTTCACGCAAGCGCGCGGGCGAATCGCTGGCCGGCCCCAGAGTGGCGATGATCTTTGTCTTTCGCATCGCCCGAACCTACCCGTCCCCGGCGCACCGCAAGCGGGAATCGGTCACGCCATGGAAAGTGAATTTCCCCTTGTCATGCCGGGGCAAGGGGGTAAGATCGGCGTCCACTGCAGAGGGCGACTCCGAACGTGCGGGACGCCCGCCTTGCGAAGGCTCGGTAGCTCAGTTGGTAGAGCAGAGGATTGAAAATCCTCGTGTCGGCGGTTCGATTCCGTCCCGAGCCACCTCTCTTTGTAATTCAACGAGTTGCGCGGCAATGACTCGGCTTGGTTTGGGAAACTCATAACGCAGTTCATAACAAAGCCGCCCGTTTCCCCGGAAGTCCATCAGCGTTTCTTCACCCCGCCTGAGATGCCTCCCCGCCTTTCCTGCGCGCTTTTCGCCGCCTTTCTCGCGGCTCCCATTTCCTCGCCCGCCGATCCCGTAACGATCTACTCCACCTTTGGGCCGGGTGAGAGTTTCGGCGACGATTCGTTCGAGTTGGGGGGCGCCGGTGGGATCTCGCTGGCAACGTCGTTTGTCGCCGAACGGAGCGCTTTCGCGACAGAGCTTAGGGTCGCAGTCCGAAGCGGAGCGACCGCCTCTGATTCTACCTATCTCGTTACGCTCCATGCCGACAAGCCCGACCCT
>JAUIGD010000673.1 GCA_030430255.1 Verrucomicrobiia bacterium | reverse complement strand
AGCCTCGATCTCAGCGTCTGAAAGGCCCTTCTCGAGAAGGAACTTCCGAGCCAAGCCTTCAGGGTTAAGGCCAATCTTGAAACTTGCTGACTCCTCCCTGGGCTGCATCTCTATTTGCCGAACAGTGTGTTGTATCGATTCGTGGCTTCCAAAGAAGACCACGAATCGTGATCTCCTCAAGGCTGACAGGTCCGAATTCTTGGTCAAGGGAGAGGGCGGCAACGGATCCGACGTAGCTGTTTGCTGACTGTCAAACACTTGGGAAGCTGCGGTAAACCGTAGAAGAACCCCCTGCCCGTTCCGCCCTTCCTCCGTTGATGAATCGGCGCGCCCCCAAGGCGGGGATGAATCCCCGCCGTCGAGATCGGGAAGTCGGTAGCGGCGGCCGGAGCGGGATACTCCGTCGGCCCAGGATCCCCTCGTCAGGGAAGCGGCGGCGGGCCTTCGGACTGCGGAGGGGCTCCGGCGGCGGGGCGCTTGAGCGTGAGGACGATCTCGATGGTGGCGCCGTTGCCGGCGTGGACGCCAAAGGAGGAGACCAGCTCCCAGCTGGCCACACCCAGCGGCGCCAGCACCGCCTCGATCGCCTCCGCCTTCACCTCCGGCTTGAACACCCCGGGCACCGGGACCTTGACCACCTTGTATTGCCAACTCATTGCCTGCTCACGTGGGATTCCACCAGCAGCCCAGCGTGGTCGGATTCTTCCGTGCTGTCGAGACGGATTCCGCCGCGCGTTTCTACGGCGTGTCCAGTAGACATGACCCTCACAGCCGGCGGCAGCGAGCGGCGCTCGTCGAGGCGCTCGATGTTCCGGCGATCCCGAACTCGTGCGGGCAGTCGGCGCCCGTGAAGCGCAGCAGCGCCTTGATGCGGGGGTTCGATCGCGAACGTCTCGAAAGCAAGGACGTCCGAAGGTCGAAGGGTCCAAGGTCAAAAGTCCCCTTGTGCAAGCGGTTCCGCGCGACCTCAGCGGGTGGATTGCTCGGACTTTCGACGTTGAGACCTTCGACCTTCCGACCGAAACCGCCCTTGAGGCTCAGAGACACCTGGGTCCGGACCGGCCGACCACGGCCTGCGACCGGCCGTCGCAGCCACCTTTTCAGAAGCTGGGCAACTCGGGTCGCTCGACCGGCATGATGGCGATGCCCTCGATCTCGATCAGCCAGCCGGGGCGGCAGACGGGGCCCTCGACGAGGACGAAGGGGAGGCCGGGGAGGCGGTTGCGGACGAGGGCGTCGATGCGGCGGGCGTCGGCGGGGTCGCGGAGGTAGACGATGAGCGAGGCGAGGTCGTGGAGGTCGGCATCGCCGGCGGCGAGCAGGGCCTCGACGTTCTCCAGGGCCCGGTCGAACTGCGCGGCGACGTCGCCGGCGTGGAGGATGGCGCCGTGGTCGTCGATGCTGGCGGTGCCGGAGAGGAAGAGATGGCGGCGGTCGGCGTAGGTGACCGCGGTGCCGCGCTCGAAGGTGACGCCGTAGTCGGCCGTCGGGCACAGGTGGTCGGGCGCGGCGAGGAACCCGAGCTGCTCCTGCCTCAGGCCGGCGATGGTGTAGGCGTCCATGCCGACCTTGGCATCGCACTCCGGCAGCGCGCCCTGGATGCCCGTACTAGAGATGTAGTGGGTG
>JAUIGD010000273.1 GCA_030430255.1 Verrucomicrobiia bacterium | reverse complement strand
TCACCGGCGCCCAATCGCGTTGATCTACTCACCGCGATGCGGCTCTTGCTTGGGTTCAGGTATCGCTCGCCGACCCGCCGGCCGAAAACGTTGACACTTCGAATCGTTCCTCGCCCCGACGCCCAACACAATCCAAAGCGCAAACCTTCCCAGTCGAACGTCCAAGTTAACCGGCGCCTGACCAGGAGGCGAGCGCCGACTTCAAGGTCAGGTTCGTAGCGTTCCTCCGAATTTCAACTCACCGGCGGGTCAGGCGTCGTGTTCAACGCCTTGTTCGACCTTTGCGGAATCGCGCTTCGGTTTGGAGTAAGCTGTTTCGATTGTCGCGATGAGTTCTCCGGCGGCGTTCATCACCGATTGATCCAACTCGATGCTATCCGCAGCCGTCAGGTGTCCCCGTGATTCAATCGTTATGCCTTTTTCGGTAACAGTCGTGGCTCGCAAGCGCTCGCCCGGGAGAAGCTCGACGGTCATCTCTGAGACTGCTCCTGACTGGTCGGTAACGTGTCCTGAATACCGCCCGTCATCCCCATGTTTAAGACGTGAAACGGTTCTGATTTTCTGGCCAGAGACCCTAAGGCTTACTTCACTAGTGATCTCTGAAACTCCCTTGGCGGAATCAATCCGGCCTTTTGTGGTTCCGGCGACCCGATCCCTTACTTCGCCCTCAGGGGAGTAGATGGTCGCTGCGATTTCGGTCTCGCCATCGAAGAACTCGAAATACCAGTTGGCGAACTTGTCTTCAGCGACTGCTTTAGTCAGAAGACCGAGGCAAATGGCCAATGGCACGAGGGATCTCATTCTTTGGTCGAACAGTGTATTCAATGGCCGCCAATATAGCAGCGTTATCCTGCCTGTTCGATAATGCCCAACAGCCAATTTCGCAAGTCGTTGAGCGACAGGCATTGGCTGCTTGGGGTCAAGCAAATATCACATAGGGTCGGGATAACTCGCTTAGCTCCGGACAGAGCATCTCGACGACACCCAGCGTAGACCCGATCGGGGACAACCGACCGCAACCCCGGACGGGAACGGAGACTTAGCGCGCCCCTGGCGCCTCCCCCTCCAGCAGCGCCGGCAGCTCGGTGGCCAGCGCAATCACGGTCGGGAGCAGCTCCGAGGGGCCTACCCCGAACACACCGGCGATCACCGCCAGCTCGTAGTCGAACACCGAGCGGATCTGGCCCTCGACCTTGGCGACGGTGACGCGGTCGAAGTGGGGCAATCCGGCCAACTGCAGTTTCGCGGCGAGCTGGTCTTGCGTCATGCCCGCACCCTCGCGGGCGCGGCGGATCGCGGGGCCGGTAGTGTTGCGGTAACGTCTCGCCATGTTCCCCGGCGGGCACGCCGGAGCTTGACCTTTGCGGATCCGGGACGGTTAATGGTTCCCCATGGGGAACAAACGAAGCCCTTCTCTCCCCGAGCCGGAAAAGCGGCCCCAGGTTCCCGGACAGGTTCGGTTGGTGCCCGCCCTCCTCGCCGTGGTCGCCAGCGGGTTGGCCATCGTTCTGTGGCCGCGTGGCGCGGAGCCCCCGCCGCCGCTAGCCGTGCTCACGGAGGCCCAGGTCGGGCGCCTGGAGGCTGGGCAACACTACCGGACGCTGGTGAACATCAACGTCCACGGCGAAGTCGGGGCGGAGGATTGGGGCGCCGGCGGGATCGGGACCCTGCACTGGGTCAGCGAGCTCGACTTCGTCCCAGTTCTCCCAGATTTGGCGTCTGCTTGTCGAGCTACGCGCCTGCACCTAGGCTCTATGTCGCTTCAACACGGGCGGGCTCCCGCAGGGGCGGCGATGACAGCCCGAACGCCGCCGTTACGCGCCGATTTCTTCCGCAAACTTGGCAGAGACCCATTTTTTGGCCATGTTCCCCGACGGCACGTCGGAGATTGACCTTCTCAGGTGCAGGAGGCTTAATAGTTCCCCATGGGGAACATAGAACCTGAATTCTCGCTCAAGGCCAAGTGCCCTCACTGTCAGGCTACGATTGCAGCTAGGCCGAGAGACAGGGGTAGAGAAACCAGCTGCCCTCGGTGCAGGGAGGAATTTGAGATCTCAGACGCAAGGGAAGTTTCAGGTATCCCAGAAGAGCGTCCCGACGCTCGTGCCCCGAAGAAACCCCGGACCTCGGAGAAGTCCGATTTCGGAGCCGTGGGTTGGCTGGTGATCGTCGCCGCCATCCTGGGTGCTCGCCACTTTGCTGACCTCAAGTCGAGGGAACGGGCCATCCCCAACCCCCAATCCGTGGGTGCCCCAACCGACAGACCCCTTGTGCGCCCTGAGCCCGAGAGCGTCCCCATCGAGTCGGAAGAGTGGCGAGACATGGTCTTGGAAGCAGCAAAGCGGCGCGGTCAGCCAGAACCCACTCGGCCGCGAACGATGGAACAGTCACTCGCCGGTCGCCCTGCTCAGCGGCTGCCCCCACTGGGCATCCCCGAAGTCGATCTCACACCTCTCAAAGGAACCGATCCACATCTCTACCTCATCCATACCCTTGAGGACGTGCTTCAGTTTCCGGAGCTCCACACCGGGTTCGCCGAAGTTCCCACCGCTCATCTGGATGCTCGACTGACTCACGTGAGGGGACTACACGAGGAAGCGAAACGTCTGGGGCGCCAAGAGGTAACCGCTGCCTACGCGATGGCCGTTGAGCTCACCGAGGATTTCCGGAACCTCTACCTCCGCCTGGAGAGGCTCGGAATGGACGAAAACCTCCAAGCAGAAGCAGATAGCGCTCAAGCGGCCGCCCGAGCCACCGCACACGGTGTATCGGCATTTCGCCTCGCCCATTCGCAGATTCAGGACGACGACATACTCGGCACTTCGCTCGCTGTCGGCGCAGCTGCCTGGGGTTTCTCCTATCTCTTTCAAGAAGGCACGAGGAGCCGAGCTCGCGAGCAGCGCTTCGCCCACACGCATGAGACCGAGATCCGACAGTTCGAACTCAAGGTCTTGGATCGTTGGAATCTCGCCGAAAGGCTCGCTCGCCTCACGGAGAAGGAACGATCCTCGCCAAGGGGTGCCTGTGGTTTTGTCGCCAGTTACGATGATATGGCCGTCGTGACCGACTTGATCATGTCTGGGGACTACGCCGCTGCCGCTGCCGCCTACCGACCGATCGCAGCAGCCCAACCCGACAACACGCGAGCGAAAACCATCGCGGTTTTGATCGAAGTTGCAGCCGCCTCGCCCGCGCAGGCCGAGAGCGTCTCGATCGGAGCAGCGCGGGAGCTGGTGACGCTTTGCCGAAAAGTGCCCGCCCTCCCCGCCTTCGACGCTGATCGCGCCGAACTCCTCGATACCGCCGCGAGCCTCGCGCTCGAGGCGGCAGCCGAAGACGCCAACCTCAGCTTCGCCGAGGGTTCGCCGCACGGCGGCTTCGCAGCCGCGCTCTACAGCAAGCTGACCGACTCGAACCCTTCCGACCCGGTCGGATCGCGGCGGTTCAACCACGCACTCGCCCTCGCGTATGCTCGCAGATACGCTGAAGCCAAGGCGGCTTTAGGAGCCATCGCCCCGCTCTTCGACGGAGACCCAACGTTCCACTACATGACAGCCTGCGCGTCTTCGCTCGCAGGCGACCAGTCCGGCGCGATGGCGAACCTGAAAAAGGCACTCGCCGCCGGTATCGGTGATCCCCGATCAGCCAAGGCTGACATCGACCTGTCAAACCTCGCCCTCGCCTACCCGCAGCAGATCGAGTCGCTTCTCTCGCTTCAGGTCGAATGGAACATCAACTTTGGCAACTGGGAACACGACGACATCTCGCTCACCAACCTGTCAGCCTTCCCCCTTACCAATCTGACGGCTACCGCGAATCTGGTCGGCCGGGACAAGGCCCACGAACCGGATCTCCCGCCTGTCGACTATCTGGGACCTGGAGATTCCCACGTGTGGGAGAATGTAATGTGGGTCAAGGGCAGCGTTGTCGACGAGAAGAGGCTCCACGTAGTCTGCGATCAGGGCGAGGCAGAGCTGGACTGAGACTGATCCCCGTCCCAGAAGGCGTTGATCATGTCCACCATCAAGTCCTTGCCCTCGATAGCCTCCGCAGCCTGACCTCCGTCGGCGAGCTCGCGACGCCCCGGGTTCTTCCGCAGCTTCAGCCACCGGTCGATGTCTGTCCTGTCCGGAAGGCGATCGCAGTCCATGATCATAGCGATAGCACCTTGGACGACGAGGTTGTTGCAGGCGAATTGCTCGAGGCGCGCCAATACCTCAGGGGGGGCAGAGAAGTCGCCGCTGATGATGGCGTCCAGCTCTTCCCGGCCGCAGTGGATGGCCACCCGGAAGTAGAGTTTCTCAAGCTTCTCGCGATCGCTGACGGCGGAAAGCATGAGTGGGTCGAGCACGAACGCTACAAGGTGATGGATGTTGAACTGCAGCGGCCGGACGTTCCAATAGATCTTCTCGAACCACTCGATGTAGTGGGTTGGCACCCCCATAGATTCCGCGACATCCTCGTCGCTGCGGTCGGCGACGAGGAGCGCCTTGAGCACGCAGAGGGGTCGGTAGTCGGGCGCGTTGAGAAGGCCGTCGCACCAGCGCATGGCATTGGAGATCCTCCCGCCCTGCGGGAAGACTCCGAGGCGATAGTCGTATAGATCCTGGACGTAGCGATCATCTTCCCGCTTTGGGAGCGCTGGTCGGTGTTCGATGCCTCGTATGCGGATCTCGTTGAGGAAAAGCTCCACCTGGGAGTTCCTCCAGTCGGGTTTGTAGAGAACGCTCTCGCGGGAGCTACGGACGAGTCTCTCGACGTTTTCAAAAGTGGGGTCGTCGGTGCGCATTTGGTTGTTGGGTTGCAGGGCTAGCCAATGGTGACCGCCATCGGGAGAAATGGGTTGCCGAGCGCTGGGCGGGGCGGCGGCGAACCAGCCCCGGGATCAAGGAGGCACGCCGAGCTGAGGAAGCGGCCGAAGTGGACATCGTCATCCTCCAGCCGACCATCCTCCCCGTCCCTGAGGAGGGCGGACAGGCGATGCTCAACATCGAGGAACAGGTCGCCGGTCACGAGCGACGCGTCGAAGGGCGCGACGTAGTCGAGGGGCATCGTCCGCGCGACGCAGTTCAGCGCGGTGGCCGAATACCCGGACCGGTAGGCCCGCACCTCGTGCTCGGTCAGGCGTGGCCGGCGCGCAACACCTGGCTCGAGCCATGCCTTGTATCGTGGCCGCAGATCCGGCCGCCCCTCGAGCTCCTTGGCGAGCTGCCGATGGCTGCTCCACTCGAGGTGAGCGTGGACGACGCCGATGCGGTAGGCGGCCAGCGCTCTGCCCTCCAGGGGCCGGGGGCCGAGCGATACCGGCCTGCCATCGCCCCGTCCGCCGCCAAGTGACCGGGGGAGCTGCCACACGTGCTGTTTCCGCCTGCCGAGAAAGTAGGGCTGCTGGAGCGGGGTGAGGCGGCGGAACTCTGCGGTGACCCGGCCGCGCCGGAAGGCATAGCCGCGCCGCGCCAGCGAATCGATGGAGGCTACCGGCAGGAACCGCCGACCTCTCGATTCGATCTCCTCGGCCTCCCCACACTGACGGCACGCCTCGATGAACGAGGCCGCGTATCCGCCGGGCGGGACGACAAACGAACTCGCCTCTCGGATCACCGACGCTACGCCTGCGTCCAGTCGGCAAGCAGCGATCAGGCGCTCGATGGCCTCCACCGGAGATTCAGAGCTGACAACGGCATGCGCGAACAGCGGCAACCACCCACCCGATTCGATCTCGGGGGGAGACGGCGTCTCCTTGGGGTCGTGCACGAGCATCGCGACCGAACCGTCTGCGATGTGGTTCCGCGCCGCGAGGCAGAGCACGACATCGCCGTGGGCGAGCAGCTGTTCGCGAGACCGCAGTGGCGTCCCCACCGCTTTCGGATAGCCAGCGTCGGTTCGCGTTGGCCTCCCCCGTTGGACAATGGGTAGGCCGAGTGTCTCCGCGATGAGGCGGAACTGCTCGTGGTCGTGCACCGCCAAGAACGAACCCATTCCGCTGCGAGCTCCCGCCAACCACCACAAGGCTCCGCAGAAGGCTGGGGCTGCGGCGCTAAGCTGGTCTCCCTCGAGGGTCGATAGCCATCGTCCGAAGCGGTCCCGCTGATCGGCGATATCAGGTGCGGGCGGCGGGATCCGGCCGACGACCCTCAGCGCCTTCGATGGGAGATTCGATCTCGCGACGACACCTGCCGAACCGACGGTGTAGCTCGGCGCGTTGAACTCCGGCCCGCCAGCGGCGAAGCCGAGCCGACCGCCCACCCGGATCTGGGGTGCCGGCTGCTGGAGCCCGCGGACGATCATCGGCAGCCGGGACTTGTCGATGTTGGAGCCGGCCGTCGGATACGAGGGGAAGCCCTCCCTGGCAGCCACCGCGCAGATCGCCGACCACAGGCGCCTCGGGGAGTCGAAGTCGCGTGCGGGGAGTTCGAAGTCGGCGTAGGCACCGTCCATCGTGAGCCTCAACAGGTGGGCGACGATCTCGCCATCGCCGTCGAGCTGGTCACAGACAATCTTCACACAAAAGTTGGTGATCTGGCAGGCTGGCCTGCCCGCCGAGCTACGGTGAAAGGCGTGGTTGGCGAGCCGGTAGCGATGCCCCTCGGCCTCGAAGACGAGCGCGGCATCCGATGGCGACATGAGAACTTCACCACCCACTCGCTCGGGTCGTAGCTTCGACATCTGCCGGCAGACCGCACGGATCGCCTCCGGCTTGATGACCCGATCGGCCGAGAGATCTCTGAGCAGCATCGAAGCCTCGCGGACGTCGTCTCCCGCTCTCCCCAACAGGTCGCGGCCGAAACCCTCGACGAGACCAACACCACGCCCGTCATCGAAAAAGTCGGCGGGATCCCCTCCGAAGCGGGCTTCGGAGTCGTGCTCGACAAGGCGGATGTCCCTTGCCGGATTGTGAAGCGCCAATGCCTCGCGGGGGATCTGGCCGGGGCGGTGGACGATCGCCGCCCTGTCGTAAGGCACGTGGTCGACCCGCCCCTCCGGTTCGTAGAGGAGACCGAGAGCGATCCCCTTCTCCTGCGGGTCACCGCCTGAGTCGAACTCTGCCGGCCGCGACCAATCCTGTGCCCGCCGGCGCGCCACCGCATCCATCAGCTCGACCGCCAAGGCCGGGTCGAAGGTCAGCACCATCGATTTGCCGATATCGGCGAAGTCGATCGACCTCGGTGCCGCTAGCATCGCGGGCTCCTCGGGCGCGATCCAGATTCGAAGACCCGATCGTTGCACGACTCCTCGGTCGAAGGAACCCGCCTTGAACACGACGACGCAGACAGGCTGCCCGAGGAGACTACGGAGCAGCTCGACGTGGACGAACGTCGTCCCCTTGAGTTCCGCCGGAAGTTTCAGCCCCGGGGCGGCGCTCTCGACCTCGCTAGGCAAGGCAAGCCCGTGATCCCCTAGGCCGAGCTGATCGGCAAAAGACCGAGTCTCCCGGTAGAATGGCATCAGGGCCGCACCGGTCGGGGAACTCTCGAAACGGAGCCGGGCGCGCCACCGCTCGAACATCTTCAGCAGACGGTCGCGCCGCTCGAGGTGACCGATCAGAACGTCCGGGACTCCAGCTGGAAACATCGACCGATCTTCGAAATACCGTTGAAGCTCACCATAGCTCCGGTGCCCAAGTGCACGTTTGAGATAGCCGATCGAATTCTCGACCATGCCGCAGCCCCAGCACCTCACGGCGAAGTCGTTGCCCCACGGGAACACGCGCATGGTGCCCGTCTCGGCGCGGCGCGAGGCCGTGCAGCGGCAGCTATGGCGCCGCCCGAGCGGGGTCTTCCAGGTATCGACTCCAGCGGCTCGGAGCAGCTGGTCGAGGCGCGGGGGCTCCCCGAGACTAGGCCACCTCTCGTCCATTCCGGCGACGGGTTTTCAGGTCTCTGACCGGCACGGGATCCTCGACCATGGTTTGAACCCTAGGGAGCGATTCGAGGGTGGTAGCTACCCGCTTCCAACTGGGAGCCGACACAGATACTGCCCCGAGCCCAGCCGAGAGCTCCCGCGCCCACACCGGCATCACCACCCATGGAGCCGGCGCGTTGGGCGCCACTTGTTCAGCGAGGGGCGCCAGATGCAGGCGCACGAGGTGGGCGAGCTGCGCCCCACCGGCCCAGCCCAGGTCCTGCGCCACTTGAGGATTCTCGATAGCAACGTCGCTCAAGAACTTCAGCATCGCCGCCTGTTGCCCGGCGAAGACCATGGCGGTCGCCCAGCGGTTGTCCTCCAGGCGTCGCCTCGCCGTATAGCGCAGCCGCCTCAAGACCCCTGTCCGCCGATCGACGAGGGGCATGAGCTCGCCTCGAAGGATCATCGCCCTCATTAGCGCGGGCGAGGCCACAGCACAGTCCTCGGGATCGGGCATCTCCTCGTTGAGTTGTCCGATGCGCTTGTTCAAGCTGTGCAGCTGGCAGAGAAGTGAAGGCAGGCGGGGCATTTGTTTTTCCGAGATCGAACAGAGAGGCGACTTTCTGGGGGCGGTTTTGTGTCGCGTCCCCGCCCGCTTGAAACAAGGTGCGCGGGAAGCGCTTTCATCGGCCGCTTACGAGGTGATGCTCGCCGAAACGTCACTCATAAACGCGAACCGGGCCAGCGCTTTCTGCGGCATCGATGCGATTCTTCCCGAGACCCTGCTCCGTCACCTGATGGAGCAGCGGGTCGACGGCTACCCCTGGCATGCGCTCCAGGGCGCCATCGCCCGG
>JAUIGD010000272.1 GCA_030430255.1 Verrucomicrobiia bacterium | reverse complement strand
CTTCGTCGTAGGTGACCGAGAACAAGGTCAGGGTGCCTCTGCCCGCGACCGGTTTGCCGTCGAGCGTGCGCGCGGCGGCGCCGGCTCCGATGGCGTCGCCGACGCGGTAGTAGCCGCGGTCGAGCCAGACGTTCACCTGGAAGGGCTTGCGGGCGACGAGCACGGAGCCCGCGCCGACGATGGTGCGGCGCGAGGCGTCGCGCACCTCGGCGGTGATCTCGTAGCGGTGGTCGATGTCGCCGTGCATCGCCTTGGCGAGCGCGGTGTCGATCTCGACCGCGACGGTGCCGTCGGGGCCGATCTCCACTTCGTTCTCGAGCACCACTTCGGGCGGCATGTTGTGGTGCGGCCACCACCAGTAGCGCGGCGCGCGGCAGCCCCAGCGCTGCCAGCCGGGATACCAATGGTAGTCGTAGCAGAACCACCAGTAGCCGGGGCCGTAGAACCAGTCCCAGGGGCGCGGCGCGTACCAGCGGGCGTCGTGCTCGTGGCGCAGGACTTTGTATCTGACCGTCGCGTTCTGCACCGGGGCACCGAAGAGGTACCTGGCGGTCACTTTGGCCGCGACCGTGTCGCCGAGCATGACGGGTTCGTCGGGGGCGTCGACGATCACCTCGAACTCCGGCTTCTTGTATTCCTCGACGCGGAAGGAGTTGCCGCCGGCGGCGCCGCCCTGGCCTTTCAGGTCGAGCCGCCAGACGCCCAAGGTCGCGCCCTCGGGCAGCGGGAAGGTGGCGGCGATGCCGCCGTAGGCGTCGGCTTCGAAGGTCTCCTCGAGCACCTTCTCCCCCTTCGGGTCGTGGATGCGCAGGGTGAACCGTTTGCCCGCGAACTGGCTGACCTCCTCCTGGTCGTACTGGGCGTGGCGCACCCAGGCTTTGATCTCGACCTCCTGGCCGGGTCGGTAGACGGGGCGGTCGGTGATGAAGAGCGTTTTGGTCTGGTTGTATTCGGCGTCGTGGTGGTTGCCGTACCAGACGCCGGAGAACCCGTGGTAGCCGAAGCGGTCACCCTCGGCGCGGGCGATGGCGAGCCACTGGTAGTCGCGCGGCATCCGCGCCGGGTCGGGCATGACCTGGCCGTCGGCGTCGGCGCGCTCGGCGAAGTTCTTGGTGAGGATGTTGTAGCGGCGGCGCGGCTGGAGCAGCCTCTTGCGGTCGAGGTATTCGGTCTTCCAGCCGAAGAACTCCACGTCCGCCCCCGCGAGCGGCTCGCCGGTGGTCGCGTCGGCGACGAAGTAGTAGCTGCGGCCGTCGAGCGGCTTCTTGACGATGGCGGTGTCGGCGAGCCAGACGACCACGTTCGAGGTATTGCCGCCCGCGACCTTGGCGCGCAACAGGTAGGCGCCGGCGTTCTGCAGCGGCGTGACGACGTCGATGCGGCGGTCCCAGTGCGAGGGGCGCGGCTCGAGGTCCAGCCCCCACCCGGCGACCCTCTCCCCGACGTAGCGCTTCCAGCTCTGGTTGACGAGCGAGTAGCCGATGTTGCCGAGGTTGGTGCGCGAGTAGTCGAGTTCGACCGGGTTGGTTTTGAGGTACTCCTTGACGTCGTCGAGCAGCTTCGGGACATCGACGGCGTAGGCCTCGAACTCGACACGCTCGCCGTTGCGGAAGACGAAGCCGAGGGAGGCCTTCTCGCCAGCGCCGAAGGTCTGGGTGCCGTCGAAGCGGCCCCACGGATCGGTGATCTGGGCGAGCCGCTGGCCCTTCCAGTTGTTGTGTCCGGGGCCGTGTGCCTTGATGCTGCGCCGCCAGAACTCGGCGGCGCGCGGGTATTGGCGCCGGTTCTCGAAGATCCCCGCAAGGTCGTTGAGCGCCTGTTCCGCGTAGCTGTTCTCGCTGTCGTCGGCGATCTGTTTGAGCAGCGTGATGGGGTGGTGCTCGGCGGGGAGCTTGATCCGCTGCACGCCGGTGGCGAGCCGGCAGATGGTCTCGTCTTCGCCCAGGGTGTGGAGCTCGTAGGTGCCGCTGGTGTTCTCCTTGTCCTCGTCGGGGGAGGGTCGGCCGAAGAAGCCGCCGTAGCCGAAATTCGCCATCGTCTCGACCCCGAACTGCGAGCGCAGGAAGGTCACCCAATTGTATTTCACCTGGGCGGCGAGCGACGGGTCGGCCTCGACCGCTTCGGTGAGCAGGAAGCGCCAGCGTTCGCCGTCGTTGTCCGCCTCCTCCCAGCTGTTGGGCACGTCGTAGTAGAGCGGCGTGCCGTCGGCGCCGACCGGGGTGCCGACGTGGCGCGCCACGTGTCCCCAACCGTAGTATCCGCCCTCTTCGTAGTCGGGCAGCTCCGACAGATCGGTGAGGTTTTGCAGCTGCCACGCGCCCGATCCGCCGCGGCCGGAGCCCATCTGCTGGGCGAAGTTCATCAGCGCCTGGGCGTACGCGGGGCGGTCGTCGGCGCCGGCGCCGAGCTGCATCACGTCGCGCATCAGCTGCATGGCGCGGACGCGGTCGCGGGCGAAGCTGCTCACCTGCTGGCCGCCGCCGCGGTGCCCGCCGCGTTCGAACTCGCCGGCGATGACGAAGCCCCAATGCTGGGTGTGCAGGTAACCCCAACCGACGGCGTTCAGCACCTGCCAGTCGTCGGCATGCTCCTCGGCGACCTTCTCGGCGAGGGCGTCGAACTTGTCGTAGCGGCCGAGGTTGCCCAGGCATTGGACGGCTTTGCTGAAGTCGGAGGCCGCGGCGGCCCCTCCGTTGTCATCGCGGGCGAGGAGCGCTTCGAAGGCCGCTAACGCCTCAGCCCAGTTGCCGTCTCCCTGAAGCTTCGCGGCTTTCTTGCGCGCGGAGTCGAGGTCGGGGCTCTGGGCGTGGAGGGTCAAGATCGTGCCGGCCGCGAGCGCGGTGGCGAGCAGGGAGAGTAGGGTTTTCATGGGATGGGGCGGCGGGCGGGATCGGGGGTTCGGGTCAAGGGAGGGAACGCGGCGGCGGCGGCGAACCTTAGAACAAAATGGGCGCCTGTTCTGGCGAAGCTCTTGCGCCTGCGCTGCTGCGGTGGTCAGGTGCCGCCCGGATCGGGCTGGGCCGGGCGCGACGCCCTGGCCGGCCCCGGCCCGTCCCCCCTCCTGTATCGAACATTCATGCGCATCGCCTGGCTCAAGACCGGCCCCCTCCACCCGTTGGACACCGGCGGAAAACTCCGCACGCACGGGATGTTGCGCGAGCTTTCGCGCCGCCACGAAGTGACGTATTTCGCGCTGGCGACGGAGCAGCAGCTGGGGGATCCGGCGATCACCGGCAGCGAGGCCGCCGGCGAGTACAGCGCCTCCCAGCGGTGGGTGCCGTGGTCCGAGGCGCGCGGGCGCGGCGGGCGCCTGTTCCGCGAGCTGGCCGCCAACGCCCTCACCACGCGGCTCCCCTATGTGATCGACAAGTACCGCTCGCCGGCGATGGCGAGCGCGATCGCCGCGGCGGACGCCTCCGGCGAGTTCGACTTGTTGTTGTGCGATTTCCTCACCCCGGCGGTCAACCTTTTCGCAGCTCGCGGCGCCAGGCCTGCGACCCCGACTGCCCTGTTTCAACACAATGTCGAGGCGGCGATCTGGGAGCGTTTGGCGGCGACCAAGACCAATCCCGTTTCGCGCGCCTACTACCGTTCGCAGTGGCGCCGCATGGAGCGCTACGAGCGCGAGACTTGCGCGGCCTTCGACGGGGTGATCGCGGTGTCCGAGGACGACGCCGGGAGCTTCCGCCGCCGCTACCGTTTGGGCAACGTGTTGGGCGCGGTGCCGACGGGGGTGGAGGTCTCGCGGTTCGAGGCCTTCGCCCGCCGCGATGAAGGCCGCAAGACCGTGCTGTTCCTCGGCTCGATGGACTGGATGCCGAACATCGACGCGGTGGGCTTCCTCTTCGACGAGATCGTGCCGAAGCTGCCGGAGGGATCCCGCTTCGAGATGAAGATCGTCGGGCGCAACCCTCCGGAGCAGCTGGTCGAGCGGGCGGCGGCGCTGCCGGGGGTCGAGGTGACCGGGACGGTCCCGGAGGTCGAGCCCTATCTCGCGGAAGCGGCCTTGATGATCGTCCCGCTGCGCGCCGGGGGCGGGACGCGGCTGAAGATCTTCGAGGCCATGGCGGCCGGGGTGCCGGTGTTGTCGACCACGATCGGCGCCGAGGGCTTGCCCGTGCAGGAGGGGCGGCACATCGCCATCGCTGATACGGCGGGCGACTTCGCGGCGGCGATGGCCGAACTGATGGCCGCACCGGAGCGCTTGCGCGCGATGGCGCGGGAGGCGCTCGAT
Source organism: Verrucomicrobiia bacterium (assembly GCA_030430255.1). GTDB lineage: Bacteria > Verrucomicrobiota > Verrucomicrobiia > Verrucomicrobiales > DEV007 > JAUIGD01. Next base: position 4,469 of record JAUIGD010000272.1, on the reverse strand, counting down.
CTGGTGGAGCGGAATTTCACCTGGCCGGCGGTGGTCGATGTCTTCGAGGGGATGCTCGCGGAGGCGGTCGCCCAGAGAAAGCCTTGATCCCCGCTCGCCGATGGCGCAACATCGCCCCATGAACACCCACGGAGGATTTGTCGCGACCGCGGCGGCGCTGATGTTGGCGCTGCTGGGGGTCAGCTGTAAGCATGTCGAGGTCAGCCGCAACCAGCGTGTGAACCCGAAGACGCGGGAGGAGATGCGGCAGGCGAAACGGGAGATGCAAGCGGACCGGAGGGAGGCCGCGCAGGAGGGGCGGCGCTACCGCGGGGCGCGTACCTCGCGCGAGTTGCCGGCCATCAGCCGGCGGTTCGAGAAGGACGTGGAGGCGGGACGGTTCGACGGCGCCGGAGGGGCTGGCGCTGGCGCCGCCGGTGGCGCGGGAAGCGAGGTCGCCGAAGTGGTGCCGGCCGGGGGGGCAGACGTGTATCCACCGGAGGCCGGTGCGCCCGCGCCCGAACGCGGTGCGGCGAGTGCCGTCGACCCGCCGCCGGGCAGTTCTCCGCGCGGCGCGTCGTGGCTGCCGGACGGACGTTGCTACTATTGCAACGGGCGCGGAGAGAAGTTCATCGAGACCGGTTTCGTCAGTTGTCCGCATTGTGGGGGAAGGGGGCGCCAATGAGGGCTTGCTGCTGGCGTTCCGTTCTCGCGTGCGCGGTGCTGATCGGCGCCGGCGCCTGTTCGAACACAGGGATCAGCAAGGTCGCAGAGAAGGTCGGCGGCGGCGCGTTGCCGCCGTCGCGGGGGAGCATCTTCGACAAGCCCGCCGAAGCCGGGGAGGGGCGATCCAAAATTCGCCGCAGCGGCGGGCGCGCGGTCGGGGAACAAGCGCAACCCGAGCTGGAAGCCGGGCCGGACTATTATTTCGGGCGGCGCGACAGCCGGGTGTTGGATCGCGGTCGCAGCTCGCTGACGCCCTCTTTCAATCCCGACGGCTCGTGCCGACATTGCGAAGGGCGCGGCTTCCGCTTCGTCGATGGCGACTACGCCGAATGCGAGGGTTGCGACGGGGTGGGGACACGATAGGTCGCGCGGGATCCCGAGATCGGCGCCGGGACAGCGGGGCGATTGGGGCAAAACCAAATCCGATCCGCGCCGCAATGGGCAAGTCGGACAGGCTCCCGGCGAAGATCGATCACCGCTTCCGCAGGCGAGGCGCCGCCATTCGTTGACGCGGAGTAGGCGGCGGCCGGGATCGGCGCTGCGGCCGGGCCAACACCCTGCCGAGCCGTTCACCACGCCAACACCCTCAGCATCAACGACGGCAGGCCGCAGCCCGGAGCTGGGGGCAACAAACAGCCATAGAAGCATCGAAAATATAAAAATTACATCTTGTATGATTAATATGAATAGTTTATTCTTTCAGGGTGAGTTCGATAACGATTGCTGTGCGGACTCCCAAGCCGGGAGAATCTTCGGCATCAGGGGGAGGACTGTTCCCGGCCACTCAGTGGTCGGCGATTTCTTTGGCCAGGGCTGAGGACGATGGCCGGCTCGCGGAGGGCTTGCAGCGGATGGCGAAGGGCTATTGGCAACCGCTCTATCTCTACCTCCGCAAGCGGGGGCAATCGCACGACGACGCTTGCGATTCGGTGCAAGGGTTCTTCGAGTTCATCGTCAGCAGCGGTTTCTTCGCGCACGTGGGAAGGGAAGGCGGCAAGTTCCGCTCATACCTGCTGCGTTCTCTCGAGCGCTGGTGTAGCCGCGACCGCACGCGTTCGGGTGCGTTGAAGCGCGGCGGTGGTGTGGAGCATGTGCCGCTGGATGGCATCGAGGAGATGGAGCGCCGTGGCGATGTCCTCGGCACGGGGGACGCGCAGCAAGTGTATGACCGCGAATGGGCGGCGGTGATGGTGCGCCGCGCGGGCGAGCGCGTGCGCGGCGGGTATGAGAAGCGTGGCCGAGAGCGGTGGTTCGACCTGTTGCGGGCGGCGCTGCCCGGCGGCTCCGGTGTGCCGCCGTATCCGGAGGTCGCGGCCGAGCTCGGAGCGAGCGAAGGGGCGGTGAAGAAGGCGGTGTTCGACCTGCGCGCGGCGTTCGCGGAGGCGCTGAAGGAGGAGATCCGCTCGACGGTGCGCAGCCGCGAAGAGGCGGAGCAGGAGCTGAGCTATCTGGTCGGGGTCTTGGCTGCTGGCCACAGCACCGACTGATTTCACCCAGGTGATGGCGATGGGAGGAGAGCATCCGCGGGGACGCAGGCGAGGGGGATCGAACCACCGGAAGCCGAGATGAGCGTGCGGACGACAGCCCAAGCCCGCCGTCCCGCCGCGCGTTGTCCCGACTGCGGGGCGCCGCTGGCGGACGAGCTTTGCGCGGCCTGTGCGCTCGGCGGCATCCTGCAGAGTGCGCCCTCGGCGCCGCCGCTGGTCGGTGAGGGCGAGCCGTTGGACGTCGCCTTCGGCCGCTACCGCCTGCTGCGCCGTCTCGGGGCGGGGGGCATGGGGGTGATCTACGTGGCCGAGGATGCCGAGTTGGGGCGCGCGGTGGCGCTGAAGATGGTGCGCGGGCAAACCTTCGCCAGCGAGTCGGACATCGCCCGCTTCAAGGTGGAGGCGGGGGCCGCGGCGGCGCTCGACCACCCGCACATCGTGCCGATCTACGAGGTGGGGCTAGAGGACGAACAGCCGTTCTTCACCATGAAGCTGATCGACGGGCAGAACCTCGCCCACCGGATCAAAGACGCGCCCAAGGGGCGTCTGGGGGCGAAGGAGGCGGCGGCGGTGCTTGAGCCGATCGCCCGCGCGGTCCACCACGCCCACCAACGCGGGGTGTTGCACCGCGATCTCAAGCCGGCCAACATCCTCCTCGACGCGACCGGTGCCCCGTGGCTGAGCGACTTCGGTTTGGCCAAGCGGGTCGACTGCGAGGAGGGGCTCACCCTGACCAGCGCGCAGCTCGGGACGCCGCACTACATGCCCCCGGAAGTCGCGCGCGACGGTTCCGGTGCGGCGTCGATCGCGGGCGATGTGTGGTCGCTGGGGGTGATCCTCTGGCAGGCGATCTACGGCGAGCTGCCGTTCAGGGGGCGCAGCGCCCACGACGTGTTGCGCAAGATCGAGTCCGGGGAGCCCGCGCCGCCGAAGGGGGGGGCGGCGGACCGCGACCTGGCGACCCTGGCGAGGCGCTGCCTCGAGAGGGATCCAGCGCGGCGGCCGGCGTCGGCGGGCGAGGTCGCGGAGGAGCTCGGCCGCTGGCTGCGCGGGGAGCCGATCCGGTCGCGGCCGGTGAGCAGCGTCGAGAGGGCGTTGCGCTGGCTGCGGAAAGAACCGCTGTGGGCGGCCTTGGGGGTGGCGGTGGTGGCCGGTTCGATCTCCACGGTGCTGCTATGGGCGCGCGCCGAGCGGGCCGTCGACAGCCTGAGCGACACCAACGACCAGCTCGGCCGGGCGCTGAGGATCTCCACCGCGACGAAGCTCGCCCTCGACGCGCGGCTCCAGGTTTCGGAAGACCCTGCCCGCGCGTGTCTGCTGGCGGCGGCCGCCGCGGAGATGACGGTGGCCGACGGGGCGGTCCTGCCCGAGGCGAGCGGTGCCTTGATGGAGGTGTTGCAGAAAGTGGGCGGGCGCGATCTGTCGCCGCGCGGACCGAAGATGGCGGGCGTGAACGACGCCTACATCGACGCGCTGGGGGTGAAGTCGTGGTGCCCGCAATTCAGCCCATGCGGCCGCTGGGCGCTGGTGTTCGACACGTCCAACCAGAACGAGAGGGGCGTAGAAGGGGCGGTGTTCGACCTCGCCGCGGACTCCGGTCCGCCGCTGGCGCGCTGGCGGCTCTGGGATGCGACCGACGGTGGCAACGCGGCGGTGTGGTGCGCGGATCGCCAGGTCGTGAAAGCCTCGGGCGGGCGGCTGGAACTGCTCGACCTCTCCGGTCGCACGGCTTTCGGAAGCGCCCCGCCGGCGCGCGACCTGGGCAAGATCGCCGTGGCTGGCGCACAGCTCCGGTACATCTACCTGCGGCCTGAAGCGGCGGGCCAGCGGGTGAGCGGCCTCGGTGTGTTTCTCGGACATACGGATCCACAGGTCTCGCTGCGCCGGTTCGAGATCGACGTGAAGGCGGGCGTGGCGGTGCTGGGCGCGGTGTTCGAGGCGCCGCCGGCCGTGAGGCTCAACGCCCACCCCGAGGTCTCCGCCGACCTCCGACGGGTGCTGTTCTGCGATGGCGCGGGCACTTCACCGGCGCAGCTGCTCGATCTGGAGGAGCGGCGGATCCTCGCTTCGTTGGAAGTTCAGGGCATGGCTTACTTTCCTCGGATCTCGTCGGATGGGCGGTTTGTCGCCTATCGCGAAGGGGATGGCGACCTCTTCCTCTACGAGATCGGCGCAGGCGGGACGCAGGGAGGGGAGGCTCTCCTGTGCCGCTTTGGCGCAACCATCGAAGACATCGCGTTCTCCGGAGACGGGAGCCAGGTCGCGGCGGTTGCCAAA
>JAUIGD010000672.1 GCA_030430255.1 Verrucomicrobiia bacterium | reverse complement strand
ACACCAACCGCCTCGCGATGCTCATCGCCGTGCTCGAGCAGCACGCCGGCATCAACCTCTACGACCGCGATGTCTTCGCCTCCTCCGTCGGCGGCGTGCGCGTCTCCGAACCCGCCTCCGACCTCGCGCTCGCCATGGCCATCACCGGCTCCCACCTCATGCGCGCCCTCCCCGAAGCCACCGCCGCCGTCGGCGAAGTCGGACTCGGCGGCGAGATCCGCCCCGTCACCCAGATGGAAGCCCGCATCCGAGAAGCCGCCCGCCTCGGCTACACCCGCCTGCTCGTCCCCAAAGGCACCAAGATCACGCCACCGAAGGGCCTCAAACTCATTGAGGTCCGGGACATTTCGATGGCGATCCAGGAACTGAGCGACACCCCGCCGGTGCGGCGCTCGGTGGTGGAGGCGAAGACCAAAGCCGCAACCCGATGAATGCGTCGCTCTCCTTCTCCCCTCGCGGGAGAAGGTGGCCGCGAAGCGGACGGATGAGGGGGCGGCCCGAATCTTCCGACCGCTCCAAGATCAGCCACACCGGGTGGCGTGGTCTTCTCGCAGCGTAGCCTGCGTGGATCCCCCAGCTCAGTCGCTCGTCATCCTCAGTTCATGTGCGGCAGCGACGAACATCCGGACCTGATCGATCGAGTCGGTGCGAAACTCAAGTTCCTTCCGGCCCCAGACAAGATCCGCGGAGTCTGCGACGGCCAAGCGCTCAAGTTCTTGCCACGTCAGCACCATCGAGTAACGTGCGTCGCCGAGTCCGGTCATTGGTCCTCCTTGGAGATCATTGCTGATCTCGGTTGAGTCAGGGAACCGGATCGTCGCTCGGCGCTCGTACTTCGCCCGTCCCGATTCGACGGATTCAATCAGGTCTTCCCAACTGCGCTGAAGCCACACCTCTGTGGGCTGGGCCGACCACTCTTTGCCGTCGAAGACGAGGTTCAGCGAGAACGCCGTCCACTGCCCGTCGCTTCGGTAGGCCGGCAGATCGATGGTGATCCATGTGGTCTCTTCTTGACCGTTAAAGATGACATCCGGTTCGGTCGGCTCGAAGTCGCCCTGTCCGCCGAACAAGGTCAATGAAGCCACCGTGATCACGCCGATCGCGAGAATCGAGCCAAGCACTCCAAGCCCTAGGGAGAGCCTCATCTTCACAGGGTACCGCGCCTGCAATTCGTGGCTGCGTGCACAAGCCCGTTGCCCCCCCTTTCTCCACCCCACAACCCCCCACGCCCGATAGAAACCCAGTCCCCACCCCAAAACCCGCACCGCGGGTACCCTATCGCCGCGCCATGAACAACCAGCCCGACCACCCCGCCCATCCCGAGCCCGTCATCCGCGTGCGCAGCCTCGTCAAGCGCTTCGGCGACCTCACCGTCCTCAACGGCGTCAACCTCGAGGTCTACCCCGGCGAGACCATGGTCATCATGGGCGGCTCCGGCTCGGGCAAGTCCACCATGCTCCGCAACATGATCGGCTCGCTCAAACCCGAGGAGGGCTCGGTCGAGCTCTTCGGCCAGGACATCTGCGGCCTCTCCGAAGACCAGATGAACGAGGTCCGCAAGAAGTTCGGCATCCTCTTCCAGTCCGGCGCCCTCTTCAACAGCATGACCGTCGGCGAGAATGTCGCGCTCCCCC
>JAUIGD010000271.1 GCA_030430255.1 Verrucomicrobiia bacterium | reverse complement strand
CGCCCCGGATGGCCTGCCGGGTGCCATGCGGGCGGGCAAGGAAACGCCGCCCCGTCGAAGTCCGACCTTAAACTGGAGCCATGCCTCCTAGCCCGGATCGATCACCAAGCTCCGGGCTGTGGCTCGCCCTCGTTGAGGCTGAGGGTGTTGGCGTGGTGACCGGCTCGGGCAGGGTGTTCACCCAGCCGCTTCGCCGGTCCCTGGCGCCGCCTACTCAGCCTCAACGACTGGCGGCACCTCGCCTGCGGATGTGGTGATCGATCCGGGCTAGCCCGGGCTAGCCCAGAAAGTGCTGGGGTCATTGAACAACGGAGGGCTCCGGAGACGCGGACCGCGGTGAGAGGCCCTTCGCGTTGCTCAGGGTGACCGCTCCGGGGAGTCGAGGGCGGTGTGTGGGGATGGGAATCCGCCCTTCCAAGGAGGGGGTGTCATCCTGACGAGCGCAGCGCAGCGTCGGAAGGATCCCGCGCTGTAACCATCCGGCGAGTGTTACCGGCTCAGCTCCAGCATCCGCAGGATGGGCTTCTCGGCGCGGGCGCGGAGTTCCTCGTCCATGACCAGCTCCGGTTCGAGGTCGCGCAGGCAATCGCGGAGCTTCTCGAGGGTGTTCATCTTCATGAAGCGGCACTCGGCGCAGGCGCAGTGGTCGGTCGGGGCTTCGATGAAGTTCTTGTCCGGCGCCTCCTTGCGCAGCCGGTGCAGCATGCCGGCCTCGGTGGCGACGATCAGGTTCTCGGCCTTCGACGCCTTCGCGTAGTGCACCATCTTCTCGGTCGAGCAGACGACGTCGGCGAGCATGCGCACGGCGTAGGTGCACTCCGGGTGGGCGATCAGTTCGGCGTCGGGATGTTCCTCGCGGATCTTGGCGATGCTGTCGCGGGTGAACTCGACGTGCACGTAGCAAGAGCCCTGCCAGAGATCCATCTTGCGCCCGGTTTGTTCCATGACCCAAGCGCCCAAGTTCTGGTCGGGGACGAAGAGGATCGGGCGGTCTTCGGGGGCGGCCTCGACGATCTTCACGGCGTTGCCGCTGGTGCAGATGCAGTCGGAGAGCGCCTTCACGTGTGCGCTGCAGTTGATGTAGGCGATGACGTAGTAGTTCTTGTCCGCGTTCTCGGAGAGGAAGGCCTCGAGCTTGTCGCCGGGGCAGCTCTCCTCCAGCGAACAACCCGCGTCTTTGTCCGGCAGGACGACGGTCTTGGTCGGGTTGACGATCTTCGCCGTCTCCGCCATGAAGTGGACGCCGCAGAAGGCGATGACGTCGGCCTCCGCCTCGCTCGCTTTATACGATAGGCCGAGCGAGTCGCCGACATAGTCCGCGAGGTCCTGGATGGCGCCCTGCTGGTAGTTGTGCGCGAGGATGATTGCGTTGCGCTCTCGCTTGAGCGCGAGGATCTCTTCGCGGAGGTCGGTGATCGGGGTGGTGCTGGACATCTGGGGGCAGTAGGAGAGGGCAAACTACCGGCTGCGGGCGGTTGTGCAACTGGCGTCGGATCCGCGCGGATCAGCGCAGCGCCACGCAGACGAGCCGCTTCGTGTCCCGGGCGTAGAGCCGACCGCCGCTGAGCGCCGGGAAGGCGCGGGTGCCGTTGCCGAGGATCTGCGCGCGGGCGGTGGGTTCGAAGCCCTCCGGCGTCGCCGGGGCGAGCACCAACTCGCCGCGCTCGGTGAGGACGACCAGCGTCCCGCCGGCCAAGGTCACGCTGCCGGCCGCGAGCCGCCCCGAGTCCCAGGCCACCTCGCCGGTTTCGATCGCGATGCAGCGCAAGCTCGTGCCGCTCTCCTGGCGGCCGTGAAACCCGTAGAGGTGTCCCTCGTGGGGCGCCGGTGTCGCGTAGTGGGCGTCCAGCTTTCCGCCGGCAGCCCAGGCCTCGGTCACCCGCCGCCCGGGAAGATCGAGTTCGAGCAGCGCTGCGCCGACGTCGTAGCAGGCGGAGAGGAACACGCGGTCGGGTGGGAAGAACAGCGGCGTCGCGGCGTTGACCGAGGCGTGGTTCGAGGAGCGGAACGGGTGCTCGGCCAAGACGGAGCCGTCCGTGGGGTCTGCGCACAGCAGGCCTTCCCGCGTCAGTGCGAGCAGGCGCTCGGCGCCGCCGACCCGCGCCAGCGTCGGCGAGGCATACCCGGCCTCGTCATCGGAACATTTCCAACGCAGCGAGCCGTCGGCGGTGTCGAACCCGAGCAGGCCCGCACCCGCGCCGCCGGCCTGGACGATCAAGGTGTCGCGGTGCCGGAGCGGTGAGGGGGCGCGGCCGAAGAAACCCTTCCCCGATCCGTGCTCCGCGGCGAGGTCGACCGCCCACTCCTTCGCCCCGGTGGCGGCATCGAGGCAATGCAGCATGCCCTCGGCGCCGTAGAGGAACACGCGGCCACCGGCGATCAAGGGCACCGCCCGCGGCCCGGCATCGAAGCCGAAGTCGTCGCGATAGTCGGTCGGGTACCCGAAGCTCCAGCGCGGCTCGCCGCTCGCGGCGTCCAGCGCCTCGCAGCGCGCTTCGTCGCCGAGCCGATGGAAGAGGATCACCGTTTCGCCGGCCACCGCAGGCCCAGCGAACCCGGCGCCGACGGGTCTCTCCCAGAGCGTCTCCGGCTCGGCGGCATCGCTGGGGAAGCGGGCGGGGATCGCTTCGTCCTCTGCGGCGACCCCGTTGCGTTGCGGGCCGAGGAACCCGGGCCAATCGCCGGCACGCGACGATCCGCAGAGGAAGGCGAGGAGGAGGGGGAGGGCGGGGCGCATCATCCGGGATAGTACACGATCCGGGGGTCGTCTTCAGCCCGTTCGTAATCCCAGGCGCGATCGGCGAGGGAGCGGGCATCGACCTGCGGGCGCCATCCGAGCCGCTGTTTCGCCTTGCTGCTGTCGAGCCAGACCGAATGGCAGCCGGTCGGGACCTCGACCGCCGGGAGCCCGCGCGTCGCCGCCAGGTGGGCCGCCACCTCGCCGTAGTCGAGCGGCTCGTCCATGGCGATGTGGAAGGTGTGGCCGCTGGCCGCGGCGGGGTCCGCGAGCGCGGCCAAGATCGCCGAGACGACGTCGTCGAGGTGGACGAAACCGCGTTTCAACGGCGTCCCATCCGCATCGAGGAGCACGGGCACCGCCCCCGCGCGCCGATGGCGATCGGCGGCCTCGGCGCCGACGAGATCCTTCGGGCGCGGGCCGCCGAAGGCATCGTCCCCGAACGAGAGGGCATAGCGGAAATCGTCCTTCTCCATGATCCACGGCGGCCGCAGGCAGCATCCGGGCAGCCCGTATTGGAGGCGGGACTGCTCGAGCATCACCTCCTCCAAAACCTTGCTCAACGCGTAGCAACCGGGGTACGGCCGATGCGCCTGATCCTCGGTGATCGGGATCTCGCGGGGGTAGAAGCAATGGCCGACAGCAGCATCGCCCCCGAGGAGGACAAACTGTTCGAAATCGGGCTTCGCGCGGCACTCCTCGAGCAACCAGAACAGCCCCTTCACGGCGACGTCCATGGCGTCGTCGGGGGTCTCTTTGCAGGTCGCCAGATGCACGACATGCGTGACCCCTCGCAATGCGCAGCGGACGACGGAGCGGTCGCTGATCGACCCGCGCACGATCTCGACATCGGGGAAGCGGTCGAGACCGCGCCGGTGGCAAAGGGCGACTTGCTCGGCTCCGGCGAACGGGGAATTCGAAAGGGAGGCGAGCAAGGCCTGGCCGACCTTGCCGCTGGCTCCGGTGATCAGGATTCGCATCGGATTGAAGGGGCATCAGCATCCGGGGCACCGAACGACCGATCAAGAACGGAATCGGCGCGCATCGATCTCGGGGGCGGTGGCTGAGCTTGAGTTTGCATGCCCGCCGCCGATGCGGCTAGCGTCTCGGCATGATCGCCCGTTTGTCCGTAGCGCTCTCCGCGCTCTCCGCTTGGATCGCCGTCGCCTCCGGAGCGCCTGGGGGCGTGAAGCCGAATTTCGTCATCATCATGGCGGACGATCTCGGCTACGGCGATCTCGGCTGCTACGGCAGCCGATCGATCCCGACGCCGAACATCGATGCGCTGGCCGCGGCCGGCATGCGATTCACCGACTTCCATTCGAACGGGGCGGTCTGCAGCCCCACGCGGGCCGCCCTGCTGACCGGCCGCTACCAGCAGCGCTGCGGGATCGGCGGTGTGGTCACGGCGGCGCGGCATCGCCACACCGGCTTGGATCTGGAGGAGACGACCTTCGCGGAGGCCTTGAAGACGGGGGGCTACGCCACGGCGATCTTCGGCAAATGGCACGTCGGCTACGCCCCGGAATTCAATCCCGTCCACCAGGGCTTCGACCGGTTTCGCGGCTACGTCAGCGGCAACGTGGACTTCTTTTCACACATCGATCAGGCGGGCTACGAGGACTGGTGGGAGGGCGCCGAACTCGCGCCGGAGGAGGGCTACACGACGCACCTGATCACCCGGCACGGAGTCGATTTCATCCGCGAACATCGGGGGCAGCCGTTCTGCCTCTACCTCGCCCACGAGGCGCCCCACTACCCTTATCAAGGGCCTGGCGACAAGGCGCTGCGCGTCAAAGGCGACCCCGGGAAGATCGCGGGGGCACGGGAGGATGTCGGGAACGCCTACCGCGAGATGGTGGTCGAGATGGACAAGGGGGTCGGGGAGATCGTCGCCGCTTTGCGCGACCACGGGCTGGAGGGCGAGACGCTGGTGATGTTCTTTTCCGACAACGGGGCGAACAGCAAGGGCTCCAACGGCGCCCTGCGCGGCCACAAGGGGCAGCTCTGGGAAGGGGGGCACCGCGTGCCGTGCGTGGCGGCGTGGCCGGGCGTGATCGAGCCCGGCACGGAGTCGCGGGTGACCGCCATGACGATGGACGTTTTCCCGACCCTGCTCGAATGCGCGGGCATCGGCGCGCCGGCGGCGCTCGACGGCGTCAGTTTGCTCCCGGTTCTGAAGGGCGGCGAACTCGCGCCGCGCAGCGTTTTCTGGCAGACGGGCAGGGCCGCTGCGGTCAGGCGCGGGAAGTGGAAGCTCGTCCTCGGCGGCAGGGGGGGCGGCGGAGGTGCCGAACTCTACGACCTCGGTGCCGACCTCGGCGAGAGGGACCCCGTGGACGACGCGGCGAAGCGTGCCGAGTTGGGCGCCGAACTGGAGAAGTGGCGTGCCACTTGGGAGGGGGTGGAGCCGCGCTCGTAGGGGAGCGGTTTGACCCCTGGCGCGGGTGGGTTTGCGTGGTGCCGATCGGGTCGGTCACGGGGGAGACGGAGCTCCGTCCTCCAAGTGGGTTGGGCGGCACGCGGGGGCGCGTGCCCCCCGGTGCGGCGGACGCCGGAGGGCAAACGTCCCCGTTTGCCGCGCGGGACGCGGCAGGACCTCATGCTGAAGCGTGCCGAGTTGGGCGCCGAACTAGAGAAGTGGCGTGCCACTTGGGAGGGGGTGGAGCCGCGCTCGTAGGGGAGCGGTTTGACCCATGTCGCGAGTGGGTTTGCGTGGTGCCGATCGGGTCGGTCACGGCGGAGACGGAGCTCCGCCCTCCAAGTGGGTTGGGCGGCACGCGGGGACGCGTGCCCCCCGCGTGGGGCAGACCCCGGAGGGCAAACGTCCCCGTTTGCCGCGCGGGACGCGGCAGGATCTCATGCTGAAGCGTGCCGAATTGGGCGCCGAACTGGAGGAGTGGCGTGCCTCTTGGGAGGGCGTTGAGCCGCGCTCGTAGGGGAGCGGTTTGACCCCTGGCGCGGGTAGGTTTGCGTGGTGCCGATCGGGTCGGTCACGGCGGAGACGGAGCTCCGCCCTCCAGTAGATTGGGCGGCACGCGGGGGCGAGTGCCCCCCCGCGTGGGGCGGACGCTGGAGGGCAAACGTCCCCGTTTGCCGCATGGCGGGGGCCTGCCGGCGCTGCGCTTGTCAGGGGCACACGCCGGCTTCCCCGCGGGGGGCGAAACCCGCCACACACCCCACAATCCACTCCCGCACTGTCACCCTGAGCAACGCGAAGGGCCTCTCACCGCGGTCCGCGTGTCCGGAGCCATTCGTGCTGAATGATCCCAGCGCCCCCCAGGTCGGGAACCCGACTCGTCGGGGCTGTTCCGCGCACGACTGATCATCAGAGCAACGACGCCGCAGCCCGGTCGAGGAAAAGGCCGCAGTCCCCGTGATCGCGGAGGATCGAGGCGGGGCAATCCGGCGTGATCGGTCCGTGGCTCGCCGCAGCGACCGCCGCTGCCTTGCGCTCATCGGGCACCGTGCAGACGATCGCCCGGCTGGCGAGGATCTGCCGCACGGACATCGAGACGGCCTGCTTCGGGACCGAGTCGAGGTCCGGGAACCACCCCTCGCCCAGCTGCTGGCGGCGGCAGGCCTCGTCGAGTTCGACCACCAGGTAGGGCTCCGCGGTCTCGAAGTCCGCGGGCGGATCGTTGAAGGCGATATGGGCGTTCTCACCGATGCCGATGAAGGCGACATCGACCGGGTGCCGACCGAGGATCTCGCCCACCCGGGCGCACTCGGCCCCCGGGTCCCCCTCGGCGTCGAGGAAGTGGAAGGCCCGCATCGGAAGCGGCAGTTTCGACACGAAGCGCGTCCACAGGTAGGCGCGGAACGAAGCCGGATGGGTGATCGGCAGGCCGACGTACTCATCGAGGTGGAAACCGGTCACCCGGCTCCAGTCGATGTCCGGCTCATCGACCAGCGCGGCGAGCATCTCAAACTGCGAGGCGCCGGTGGCGACGATGATGTTCGCCTCGCCGCGCTCGCTCAACGCGGCGCGGACCTTCGCCGCCCCGGCGGCCGCGGCGGTGCGGCCGAGCGTCTCTTTGTCGTCACAGATCGTCGTCGTCATCGGCGCAGTCTGGCGCGGTTCGCCCGGCTTGCCAAGCCGGCGTCGCCGAACCTGCTTGGGGGGGCTTGCGGGTTCCTCTCGGCCCCGCCTACCCTCGGCCCTCGTTCGTGGACTCGAACTGCGCGCGCCAGTAGGCGAGGCGCTCGCCGATGCGTTTCTCCTGGCCGTTGTCCGTGGGCTCGTAATAGCGGCGCCCCTCGGGGAGGTAGGCCTGCGGCACGAACCCTCCCTCGTAGTCGTGGGCATACCGGTAGCCTTCGCCGTGCCCCATCTCCCCGGCGCCCTTGTAGTGGCTGTCGCGCAGGTGCTTGGGCACCGCCAGCGTCCGCCCCTCGCGGATGTCTTTCATCGCGGCGCTCAGCCCCTTGAGGGTGCGGTTGCTCTTCGGCGCGGTGGCGACGTAGACCGCGGCGTGCGCCAGCGGGATCTGTGCCTCGGGCATGCCGACGAACTCGGCCGCCTGTTGGGCGGCGACCGCGACCCGCAACGCGTTGGAGTCGGCGAGGGCGACGTCCTCGCTGGCGGCGATCACGATCCGCCGGGCGATGAAGCGGATGTCCTCACCCGCATAGAGCATCTTCGCCAGCCAGTAGAGCGTGGCGTCCGGGTCGGAACCGCGCATCGACTTGATGAAGGCGCTGATGGTGTCGTAGTGGGCGTCGCCGTCGCCGTCGTAGACGACCGTCTTCTGCTGGATCGACTCCTCGGCGACCTCGAGGTCGAAGCGGATCCGGCCGTCGTCACCCGGCGGGGTGGTGATGGCCCCGAGCTCGAGCGCCGTGAGGCACTTGCGGGCGTCGCCGTCGCTCTTGGTCACCAGCAGGTCGAGCGCGTCCTCGGCGAGGTCGACCTTCAAGGCGCCGAGCCCGCGCTCGTCGTCGGCCACGGCCCTCCGCACCAGTTCGCGCAGGTCGTCGTCGCCGAGTGGCTCCAGCTGGAACACCTGCGAGCGCGAGACGAGCGGGCTGTTGATGTAGAAGAACGGGTTGTGCGTGGTCGCGCCGATGAAACGGACGGTGCCGCGCTCGATGTGCGGTAGCAGCACGTCTTGCTGGGCTTTGTTGAAGCGGTGGATCTCGTCCACGAACAGCGTCGTCGTGCTGCCGTGCAGGCGGGTGAGCGAGCGGGCCGCCTCGACCGCCTTGCGGATCTCCGCGACGTTGCTCTCGACGCCGCTCAGGTTGACGAAACGCGACTTGGAATGGGCGGCGATGACTTTGGCCAAGCTCGTTTTGCCGACGCCGGGCGGACCGTAGAAGATCAATGAGCTGAAGCGGTCCGCCTCGACCGCCCGGCGCAGCAGCTTGCCTGCACCGAGGATGTGTCCCTGGCCGGCATACTCGTCGAGGCAGCGGGGGCGCATCCGCGCCGCGAGCGGCATGGCGTCGTCGGGCGGCGCCGGGTCTTCGGCCGGTCGCGAAGGTGGGGCGGGGGTGTCGAAGAGGTCAGCCATCGTTGCCGTGTCTGCTGCCGCGCAGCCTCGCCAGCCCCCACCCGGTGCCCCTCGCCAGCGCGAACGGCAGGCTCAAGAACAGGGTCGCGAGCAGCAGGATGTTGAATTTGAAGTTGAGGTTCATCATCTCCGCCACCGTGAGGTGGAAGAAGATCAGGGCGAGTGCCACCGCGGCGCCGAGCTTGCGGCCGCCGAGCAGGAGGAAGGCGAAGAGCTCGAGGAAGAAGCCCGGGCTCACCAGCAGCGGCGCCCACGAGGGGTGCTGCATCATGATCCCCTCCATCCAGCGGGCGACCGGTGCCACGGCCGTGCTGATGGCGCCGTCGATCCACGAACCGATCGCCCGCGCCGGGGCCGCCAGCAGGCCGCCGAGCAAGTCCTCGAAGGGTTGGAACAACTCGCCGATCAGGCGGTATTCCAACGCGTCGGGCGGTTCGAGGCGATTGAAGTAATCCATCCGTTGCGCCTTGAC
>JAUIGD010000270.1 GCA_030430255.1 Verrucomicrobiia bacterium | reverse complement strand
CCCCCCCCAAAGCTCATTGGCGCGGCTTGTCGCCCTCGCCCTCCTCCTCTGCCCCCGATCCGCCCCCGCCGAGGAGGTGATCCTGCAGTATTTCGGCACCTCGTGGACGGAGATCGAACGCCGCCTCCCGGAGGTGGCCGAAGCCGGGTACACCTCCCTCTGGCTACCCCCGCCGTTCAAAGGCGCCTCCGGCACCTCCTCCGTCGGCTTCGATACCTTCGACCGCTTCGATATCGGGGACAAAGACCAGATGGGCACCGTGCGCACCCGCTACGGTACCGGAGCGGAGCTGAAGTCGCTGGTCACCGCCGCGCACCGCTTCGGGTTGCGGGTCTATTTCGACAACGTCATGGCGCACAACGGCGGGCCGCTCGACGGCGGCACCGGCCCGGGCGAACTGTTCCCCGGAGTTCCCGGCTTCGTGCCGGAGGACTTCCACCTCGGCAAGGAGAACGGCTATTGGCGCAAGTTCAGCGACTCCATCGACTGGAACGACGAGTGGCAGGTGCTCAACCGCAACCCCTTCGCCTGGGACATCGCCCACGAGGACTGGAATACCTCCTTCGACCCGGACGGCCTGCTGGAGAACGCCGACTACCCGAAGTGGCGCGGCGTCCGCCACCCGGGCGAGACCCGCTACTACCCCGACCTCGACCTCCCGGTGGCGCAGAACTTCGCCGGCGACGACGTCTTCACCTTCGCAGACAAGGAGCCCTATCAAGATAGCGGATACAACGGCGGCACCGGCGCCGGCAACGGCCGCTTCGACTGGGAGGACGTCGATGGCGACGGCCAACACGACGCCGGCGAGGCGTCGGAACCCTTCTCCGACCTCGGCGTCGACCCGAGCAACCCCGCCCGCCGCACCCCCGCCTGGGGCTTCGGCGACGGCGTCTACAACATGGGCGACCCGGTCGAGGAGGACGTCAACCAGATGCTGTTCCGCCAGGTGCGGTGGTTCGTCGATGCGGTCAAAGCGGACGGCTTCAGGCTCGACGCGGTCAAACATGTGCCCTCGTTTTTCTTCGGCAAGCAGGACGGCGCCGACAAGGACAGCGCCAACTGGGGCTACAACGGCCAGATCCAAGAACAGTTCAACATCACCCGCGGCCACACCGACTGGGGCAACCACCGCAACACGGTGTTCGAGAACTCGCTTGCGCGCGACGACGCCCTCCTCTTCGGCGAACACCTCGGCGCGCCGCCCGACTGGCCGCCCTACCTCAATGCCGGGATGCGCATCGCCAACGACGACTTCCTCAACGCCGTCGGCGGCTTCAACGGCATCGGCGGCAACCTCTCAGGCTACGACGGGCCCGGCCACGGCACGCTCGGAACCACCATCAGCGTCAGCTACCCGCTCTCCCACGACAACAACTACATGGACGGTTCGGTGCGGCCCGCCGCGCACCAGTTCATGCTCACCCGCGAGGGCCTGCCGATCGTCTACACCGACGGCTACAACGTCGAGGGGCCGCCCTCCTACTTCCCGAAGCCCAGCTACGTCCCCTTCCTCGGACAGTATGGCCAACGCTGGGTCACCGGCCCGCTCAGCGTGCGCCGCGACTTCGTCCGCGGCGCCCAGATCCCGCGCTGGAGCGACCCCGACTTCGCCGCTTGGGAACTCCGGGACAAGCGCGAGAACCCGGCGATGACCGACACCGACGGCACCGTGCTGCTGGTGATGATGGCGCGTCCGTTCACCGGTGGCCAGGCGCGACCGGCATCGACCGCGTTCCCCGATGGCGCCCGCCTCCGCAACTACTCTGAACACGGCGGCGCCTTCCACGTCACGGTCTGGAGCGACGGCACGGTCCACGATGACTCCGGCGCCCTGCCGGTCGTCCCTTCGGGCGGCTATTTCGCCTTCTCGTGGGACAACCCTCGCGCGACGAGCGCGCTGGAGGGCGACTCCGAAGCCCGCCCCATCGAGGTCTACCAGAGCGGCACCCGCGCGCCGTGGATCGAGGTCGGGCGCGCCGACGGTCGCGACGGCGACCCCGCCTACGCGCACACCGTCAGGCTGCCGCGCGTGACCGACGGCTCCGACCTGCGGATCCTCGCCCGCGCGGACGGTTCCGCCGAGAATATTCTGCTCAAACTCGACGGCGGGATCGACATCAACTCGGCGATGGGTTTCGGCCCGCAGGGTGCCGACAAGCGCGACACCCCGCCGCCGAAGGACCGCTTCTTCGAGAGCGCCGCACAGGACGTGTTCACCGGTTACGAGCAGATGCGGTTCGAGACGCGCGTCGCCGAGAAATTCGCCGCGACGGACGTCGCGCGGAACGTCATCGGCTCGCCGGGGGCGGAGACCTGGGAGGTGCAGATCTCGCTCGACGGCGAGGCCGGCATTGTCCGCAACGACGGCGGTGGACCGGTGACGGACACGGGGGCCGTGGATTGGGTCTACCATGATCCGACAGCGACGATCGACGGCGGGAACGAACCCCAGTTCGTCATCACCCCCAACCTGTTCGTCGAACTGAGCGCGAAGATCGGCTACGCGGACGACGGCCCCGCCGCGGCCTGGGTCTATTACACCACCGACGGCTCCTCCTACCCGGAGGGCTCCCTCGGAGTCGGCCGGGGCGGCACGCGGGTGGCCGCGATGCACTGGGCGGGCGACGCCACCCCTGACGGGGGCGGCACCCCCCAGTGGTGGCGCACCGTCCTGCCCGCGCTCCCCCACGGTCAAATCACCACCCTACGCTACAAGATCGGCATCGTCCGCGGAGACCCCGCCCCCTCCCGTTTCCCCTTTTCAGCGCGCGACATCGACCTGAAGCGCCGCATGGAGACACGATTCGAGATCACCGATCTCGACGTCACGACCGTCCCCCACCACCCTCACAACGACCACGGCGAAATGGCGGTGGGGCTGGGAGAGGGATACCACATCTTGCGCAGCAAAGCCTTCCTGAACCGCGGCGGCCGCGCCTCGATCTGGCACACCGAAACGCAGACCTTCTATTACGATGCCGCACCGCCGGACGGGCGCGTCCTCTTCCCCCGCGACGGCGACCGCATTGGCGGCGAGCGCTACGGGGCGGTCGCGATCTCCGACGCGACAGTCACCGAGGTGCGCTACAGCATCCTCGACTCCGATCCCGGGAACGACAGCGCCGCGACCGGCAACGGCGCCGGGAACTGGGCGCAGGCCACCCCCGTCGCCGTCCCGACCCAGCTCGGCACCTCCGGCCTCGCGAGAGAGTGGCGATTCGACTACACCGACATCCCCAGCTCGGGCACCGCCCAGTTGCTCGTCCGCTTCAAGGAGGCGTCGTCGAGCGACGACATGGCGCTCGGCGACGAGGCGGGCCACTTCACCACGGTGGCGCTGAACCTCAACACCGGCCTGCCCGTGAACTACCGTTTCGGCTTCCCAGCCGCCGACGGCGAGACCTTGGCCGAGGGCTACGTCGCCAAGATCCTCTTCGACAAGTCCCTCGGCGCCGGCGTTAGCGACACGGATTTGTTAGAGGAATTCATGGTCATCGTCGACGGCCAAAGCGTCCCCGCCGGGGCGCTGGCGATCGTCCGCGGCGAGACACCCGCCGACGACGCCCTCGCCATCACGCTGCCGAACCTCTACGACGGCGATCCCGGCGCCCCCCACGAAATCCGCGCCGTCCACGCGCGCGGTGACGCCACCCTCACCGCGACCCGCCTCTACTACGCCGAGCCATCCGCGCTTCCCGACAGCGACGGCGACGGTTTGCCCGACCCCTGGGAGCTCGCCCACGGCCTTGAGTTCAACAACCCTACCGGCCTCCACGGCGCCGACGGCGACGACGACGCTGACGGCGTGAGCAACCTCGGCGAGTACCTCGCCGGCACCAACCCGCTCGCCTTCGAACCCGGGGGCTTCCGCATCCTCCGCATCGAACCGACCCCCGACCTGACTGCGTTGCAGCTGGTCTTCCCGGTCCGCGGCGGGTTGAGCCATCGCCTGTGGTTCAGCGACCACCTGGAGAACTGGATCCTCGCCGACACGTTCCGCCCGGCCGCCGACGCTGCGGAGTTCTCCTGGACCGACGACGGCACCCTCACCGGTGCCCCCCCGTTTGAGGTCGAACGCCGCGCCTACCGGATCGAGCTCGGCGAGTGACGCTCGGCAGGCGACAAGCCTGAAAACTGGAGGGCGGAGCTCCGTCTCCGCCGTGATCGACCCAAACTGCCCAACGCCAATCGGCCGCTTCCCGGACAACCCAACACCCCGCCGCCGCCGCCCGCGCCCCCCTCAACCAAACCGCACCGACGGACACGGAGACTGCACCCCGGGCGAACGGCGATGCCTGAAAACTGGAGGGCGGAGCTCCGTCTCCGCCGTGATCGACCCAAACTAGCCCGAATCGATCACCAAGCTCCGGGCTGCGGCTCGCCCTCGTTGACGCTGAGGATGTTGGCGTGGTGACCGGCTCGGGCAGGGTGTTCACCCAGCCGCTTCGTGTAAATCCGCCGGCGTTTGTGCGTCCGGTGCGGGTAGTTCCTCCACAGCGAGAGCACCCGCGCATTGGTCTCCAGTTCCCCGTTCGTCTCCGCCCAGCGCATGCCCCTCCGCGCCGCCTCCTCGTGCACCGCGTGCATCACCGCAGCGTTGATCCCGGCACCCCGCAGCTCCGGGCGCACCGCGATGAGGTAGAGGTCGAGGACCTCCTCGCGCCGCAGCGCCCGGAAGAGCTTCCACCAACCGAGAGGCCAAAGTTTGCCCCGGGCCGCCTGCAGGCCCCTGGAGGCGGACGGCATCGCCACGCCCGCCGCCACGATCCGCCCGGCCGCATCCTCGACCACCTTCACGAAGCGCGGGTCGATGAAGCTGAAGAACTGCCCGATGAGGAAGTCGATCTCCCCGCCCGTCAGGGGCACGTAGTCGTGCAGCCCCGCATATGCGGCGTTGATCAACTCGAAGAACTCGCGCCCCCGCCCCACCAACTCCGCCCGCTTCGCCGCGTCCCAAAAGCGGAGTCCGCGCCTCTCCAGCACCCGCCGGGCGACCCGGGCCACGCGCCGGTCGATCTCGCCCGGCACCTCGACACGGTGCTCGAGGTAGTCGATCTCTTTGAGGAACCCACAGGCTTCGATATGGTCCGCGTAGTAGGGGTGGTTATAGGTTGAGATGGCGGTGGGCAGCTCCTCGAAGCCCTCGATCAAAATACCGTTGCGGTCAAAGTGCCCGGCGCCGAGCGGGCCGTCGATCTCTTCCATGCCGCGCCCCGCAGCCCAGCGCTCGGCGGCGCCTAACAACCCAGCGGAAACCTCGCGTTCGTCGATGAAGTCGATGTAGCCGAAGCGCCCCGCCGCGCGCCCCCGGCGTTCGTTGTCGCGACGGTTGACGAATGCGGCGACCCTGCCGATTGGCTCCCCGTCGCGGACCGCCACCCAAAAGGCGGCGTCGGTATGCTCGAATACCGGGTTCCGCCGCCGGTCGAGGGACCTCGCCTCATCGCCGTACAGCGGCGGCACCCAGTAGGGGCACCCGGTATAGAGCGCCGCAGGGACGCGGACGAAGCGGCGCAGCTCGCGCGGACGTTGGAGTTCGACGATGTCGAAGCCTGCCGCCATCGCCCAGCCGCCGCTCAGATCTCGACCCAGACCTTGCCCGCATCCACCCCGGCTGGATAGGCCGCGATGTCCTCGCAGGCGGGCGGGCACTGCACCTTGCCGGTTCGGAGGTCGAACTCCGCCCCATGCCACGGGCAGGCGACACACTTCTCCCGCCGGTGGACGTAGCCGTCCGCCAGCGGCGCATCGGCGTGCGGGCAGCGGTCCTCCAGCGCGAAGAACTCCCCGTCCACGTTGAAGACGGCGACCCGGCGACCGGCGACTTCGAACGATTCACCCTTGCCGTCCGGGAGGGCGGCGGTCTCACAGATGACGTGGCGTCGTGTAATGGCCATCGGTTTGCTAGGGTTAGGGGGTCGCCGGCGAACCGAGGCGGTGGTGGTTGCCGGACGGAGGGGAACGAAACACGGGGAACGGAGCTCGACAAGTCCGCCGTCAGGCCGCTCAGCCGCCGCCCTGCCCTGATCTCACCATGCGGATGAGCGCTGGATTCGGCTCGTAGTGATAGACCCGGAACTTGCCGCAACTCACTTCGCGCTTCGCCGGGAAGGTCGCCAGATGCCTAAAATCCACCGGAACGCCCTCCAGGGGGCCGTCGAGCATCACGCCAAGTATCTCGAGATGGGAGTATTCGATATTGGTGCGATACTGCACTTGCCTCGCCTGTATCGCGGTTCCCTCCGGGATCAGTTTCACCCCCGGATAAGACGACGGCCGCCGACGATACTCATCGAGGCTAACCCGCTTGCCGTTCCCCGGCGCACTGCCGTCCCAAAAGAAGTGGTCGGCGAGCTTCCAACGCCAATAAAACAGGGGCCGGGTCGTCGCGTAGGTTGCAGAGGGTTCGAAGCCCCCCCAACACTCCGGCATCGAACTGCAATCCGTCACCTTATCCCGGTACAATGTGGAACAATTCACCGAGAGGGTGAGGATCACTGTCGCTACGACCGACCTTGCGCGGCTCATCGTACTCGAACGTGTCAGCCCCGATCTTCCTCGCTCACCCGAGCTTTTTCTCCCACTCGGCGATGCGCCCCGCCTGAGTGGCGAACAGCGCATCCGTGCTGTCGTGGATCTCGACCGACTCGATCTTGTCGCCCTGCTTGATCGCATCGACCACCTCTTGCCCGGAAGTCACATGGCCGAAGACGGTGTGCTTGCCGTCGAGGTGCGGGCAAGGGACGTGGGTGATGAAGAACTGGCTGCCGTTGGTGCCCGGGCCGGCGTTGGCCATCGAAAGGATGCCCGGGCGGTCGTGCTTGAGCGAGGCCAGGCACTCGTCCTCGAAGCGGTAGCCCGGGCCGCCGCTGCCGCTGCCCGTCGGGTCGCCGCCCTGGATCATGAAGTTCGGGATGACGCGGTGGAAGGCGATGCCGTCGTAGTAGCCGCGCTTGGCGAGGTTCAGAAAGCTCGCGGCCGTCACGGGCGTGTCGTCGGCGTATATCGTCAGGGCGATGTCGCCCTTGTTGGTCTTGAGGGTGATCTTGATGTCCATCGGCGGAGACTGGCGGCGTTAGGGGGGCGCGTCAACCGGCGTCCTTCCCCCACCCCGCCATGCGCCGCACCGCCTCCGCGCTCGCCCCGCCTCGGCGGAGCGCGGCGATCGTCACGCTGCGGTCGCGCTTCGCGAAGCGCCGCCCGTCCGGACCCGAGAGCAGGCGGTGGTGATGCCAGAGCGGCACGGGCAGGTCGAGCAGCGCTTGCAACAGTCGATGCACGTCCGTCGACTCCCAGAGGTCGGCGCCACGCGTCACCACCGTCACACCCTGGTCGGCATCGTCCACCGTCACGGCGAGGTGGTAGCTGGTCGCGACCTCCTTCCGGGCGAGCACCACGTCGCCCAAGAGCTCCGGTCGCGCCACCTGCGACCCCTTCTCCACGTCGGCCCAGTCCAGCGTGCCGGCAGCAGCGATCGCCCCCGCCATGTCGAGGCGCCAGGCGTGGCTCTCACCGGCCTCGATCCGGCGCCCGCGCTCGGCGGCGTCCAGCGCCCTGCAGATCCCCGGATAGGTCGCACCGGCAGCGCCATGTGGCGCACCCCCAGCGGCGGCGATCTCGCGCTCGATGCCTCTCCGGGTACAGAAGCATGGATACAACAAGCCGCGCCGGCGCAAGGCATCCAACGCCTCGGCATAGCGCGGCATCCGCCGCGATTGCCTCACCACCCCACCCTCCCATCGCACCCCCAACCACGCCAGGTCTTCGAGGATACCGTCGGTGAACTCGTCGCGACATCGCCCCGGATCGATGTCCTCGATCCGCAGCAGGAAACGCCCGCCGCCCCGCCGCGCCTCGTGTTCGGCGAACAGCGCCGAATAGGCGTGTCCGAGGTGCAACCTCCCCGTCGGGCTCGGCGCGAAACGCGTCACGACCTCGCCCGAGGGCGGGCGGACCGCCCGCGGGGTACGAGATTCCGGTTTCGACATCGCCGGTTCCGTAGCATTTTTCCAAAGCAATGCCCAAATCCAAAATCCGTGGCGCCCGGCACCCCTTTTTCGACAACGCGATCCTCCTGTTCGGCTTCGTCGTCCTGTTCTGGGCGATCGAACTCCTGAGCCGCATCCCGGGCGCCCCCGAAATCGAGCAATGGGGCGTGGTGCCCCGGAGAGGGGATGGCCTGGCGGGCGTCTTTGTCGCGCCGCTCATCCATGGCGACTTCTCCCACCTGATTGGCAATACCCTGCCTTTCCTCGTCCTCGGCGGACTCGTGCTGCTCTCGGGACAACGCGTGTTCGTGGTGGCGACTTTCTTCGGCGCACTGATCGGCGGGTTGGGAATCTGGTTGTTCGCAAGGGAGAATACCGTCCACATCGGTGCCAGCACCCTCATCTTCGCCTACCTCGGCTTCCTGATGCTCCGCGCGTGGTTCAGCCGCTGCTGGAAGGCCGCCCTCGTCGGCCTGCTCGCCTGCGCACTCTACGGCGGCCTCGTCCTGACCCTGCTCCGCCACCACCATGGGGTGTCATGGCACGGCCACGCCTTCGGCTTCCTCGGCGGTGCCGCCGCCGCCTGGTTGGTCTCGGGCGACCGGGGGCGAGCTCCGCGCAAAGCCCCCATCGAACTCTAGCCCGGATCGATCACCAAGCTCCGGGCTGCGGCTTGCCCTCGTTGATGCTGAGGGTGTTGGCGTTGGGATCGGCTCGGGCAGGGTGTTCACCCAGCCGCAGCGCCGATCCCTGCCGCCGCCTACTCAGC
>JAUIGD010000269.1 GCA_030430255.1 Verrucomicrobiia bacterium | reverse complement strand
AGCCGAGCCGGTAGACGCGCTGCGAGCGCACCCGAGGACCTCGCGCCCCTCCTCGAGCGCGAGAGCGAGTTCGCAGCCTTGTCGGATCCTCAACTCCGCTCCGCCCTCTTCGATTGCCGTGCACGCGCCCGCCGGGAGAACTCGCTCGCCGATCCCGCCCTCCGGCTCGACGCCCTCCCCGCCCTGCGTGAGGCGGCGCGCCGCAAGACCGGCCTCCACCCGTTTCCAGAACAGATCGCAGGCACCCTCACACTCGCCGACGGCGGCCTCGCTGAGATGGCCACCGGCGAAGGCAAAACACTCGTCGCCGGCTTGGCCGGCGCGCTCTACGGTTGGCTCGGGCAGCCGTGTCACATCATCACCGTCAACGACTACCTCGTGCGTCGCGACGTCAAACGGCTGGCCGCATTTTACGATTTTGTCGGCGTCCGCCCCGGATGCGTGACGGAAAGATCGCCACCGGCGGAACGCCGCGAGGCCTACGCGGCCGACATCACCTACGCCACCGCCAAGGAACTGCTCGCCGACCACCTCCGCGACGGGCTGCGTGCGGGGCGCCTAACCGATCCGTCCCGCCAACTGCTGCGGCAGCTCATCGGCGGCAGCGGATCGGACCACCGCGTCCCGCTGTTGCGCGGCTTGGGAACGGCGATCATCGACGAAGCCGATAGCATCCTCATCGATGAGGCGGTCACCCCGCTGATCATCTCTTCGCCGCGGCCGAACGCCGAACTCACCCGCGCCGTCCGCATCGCAGCCGAAGTCGTCGCCGACTGGCAACCCGACCGCGACTACTCCATCGACCCCGCTTACCGTGAGATCCGCCTGACCAAAGCCGGCTTGGCACGCCTCGACGCGTTGCGCGACGGGTTTCACGGGCTCTGGCACAGCCCCTCGCGCAGCCGCGAGCTCATCGAGCAGGCGCTCACTGCCCGGTCGTTCTATCAACGCGGCAAGCAGTATATCGTCACGGAGGGAACGTTGGTCATCGTGGATGAGTTCACCGGGCGGCCCATGCCGGGGCGGAGCTGGAACCAAGGCCTTCACCAAGCCGTCGAAGCCCGCGAGGGGCTCGAACTCACCCCCCCGAACGAGACCGTCGCCCGGCAGAGTTTCCAGCGTTTTTTCAAAGGCTATCGACGGCTCTGCGGGATGACGGGAACCGCCCGCGAAACCGCCTCTGAGCTGAAGTCGACCTACGGGCTGCGGGTCTCGACCATCGCCCCCCACCGCCCTTGCATCCGCCGCCAACTCCCCGATCGAGCCTTCCTCGATGCCGGATCCAAGTGGGCCGCCATCGCCGAAGAGGTCGCCCTTCAGCACCGGACGGGGCGCCCCGTACTCGTCGGGACCCGCAGCGTCGCGACCAGTGAACACCTCGCCGAGCTTCTCAGAATCAGAGGCTTGCACCCCCGCGTCCTAAACGCCACCAAACTCGCCGAGGAGGCAGGGATCGTCCGCACCGCCGGCGAGCGAGACCGCATCACGATCGCCACCAACATGGCCGGCCGAGGCACCGACATCGTGCTCGGCGAAGGGGTCGCTGAGATGGGCGGCCTGCTCGTGATCGCATCCGAACGCCACGAGTCCGGCCGAATCGACCGCCAACTCTTCGGGCGCGCTGCCCGGCAGGGCGACCCAGGAGCCGCGCTCGCCTTCATCAGCCTCGAGGATGAGATCATCCTCCGCCACCTGCCAGCAGCCCGCCTCGCCGCCCTCCGCACACTCGCCAAACGGGCGCCCGCCGCCGCGATTCGCCTCCTCCCCAGCGCCGTGCGGACCGCCCAGAAGCATGCCGAACGCCGAGCCTCCCGGGCCCGCGCAGCCCTCCTCAAACGCGACACCGACCTCGACGCCTCCCTCGGCTTCAGCGGTGCGTAGTCCGCGAAGCGCGAGCACCTCGCTCGCACGCTGGCTTTCGCGCCACCACGGAACAGGCCGAGATGCCACCGGCTCGCAAGCTCGGACGTCGAACGTTTCGGATTTCGATCCCATTGGTCAGGATGGTGAGGAATTGATCGAGATCGGCGACGAGACAGCGGGGCGATTGGGGCAGATGATCACAAGAGCCGCGCCGAAAAGGATGGTTTCGACAGGCTCCTATTGGAGCTCATCTTCGCGCCGTCGTCGCCGAACACGCAGCCGATCGGATCGGTCCGCGCGGGTGCATCGGTGGCATGCGGGGAGGTGCCCGATCGCGGGTCGCGCCGGACACGTCGACCGGGCTGAGTAGAGGAGCGGTGAGGGCACGGAGGCGAGACGCCTCCGGCACGAACATCGGCGGGACGCCGATGCCACGACGGGTGGACACCCTGCCCGAGCCGGTCACCACGCCGACACCCTCAGCGTCAACGAGGGCGAGCCACAGCCCGGAGCTTGGTGATCGATTCGGGCTAGCGCTCCGCCCCCCCGTTGGCCTCGACGACCCAGCGTCCGGCATGCTGCTCCACCACGACCACCGGCGCCCCGCGGGAGACGAACTCCCCCGTCGTGAAGACGTCGCGTCGCTCACCGCCAATCCTCGCGACGCCAGCGGGTCGCAGGTCGGTCTCCGCGACCCCCTCTGCCCCTACCCAATCGCGCTCGGCAACCCCCGCCCCCTCGGCGGACGGATGATCGATCGAAGTGCCTCTCTCAAGGCCGGTATCCAACACCAACCAGCGCATCAGGGGCGTCGATGGCAGGTAACGCAGCGCAAACAAGATCGCCACCGCCGCGCCAATCAGGGCGATCACCAAATTCAGAGCCGGGCGGGTCAACGCCGCCCCGACGTTGCCCCAAGAAATCGTCCCCGTCGCACCGAGGTCGAGCGGATCCACCATCATGTACGTGAGCGAACCAAAGATGCAGACCAACCCGAGAATCCCGAATACCAGCAAGCCCGGGAACACGAAGACCTCCACCGCGAGCAAAGCCACGCCGAGGATCAGGACGCCGAGCACTTCGTAGCCCGCCATGAAACCCGCGACCTTGTGCCCGAAGAAAAACAGCCCCAAACAAATCAAGGCCAGGATCCCCGGGACGCCGAAACCCGGGGAGTTCATCTCCAGATAACCGCCGGCGATCGCGAGCAACAGAAGCAGCGGTGACACTTTGACAAACCAATCCGCGATCGCCTCGAAGCCGAGCGGCTTGGCCCTCATGATCTCGCCCTTGAGACCGACTTTCGCCACGAGGTCTTCGATGCTCAACGCCGTGCCCTCGGCGAAAACCCGCTCGCCATCGACGATCTCCATCGCCTCCGCATCGTTGATCGAAAGCAGGTCTTCGCTGTCGTTGATTAGCACATCGACCTCCCCCAGCGCCCCGTCCTCGCTGACGACGGGAGCGCGGATCTCCACTTCCGCTTCGCTGCGGATGAAGGCGCGGACGATGTCGGTGTTGTGGCCCTTGAGCCTCGCCGCGGCGTCGGCGGTCTTGTCCATGTCCTCGATCACTTTCTTGTAGAGCGTCTCCGGGATGTCGCCTCCGCTCGACAGGATCGGCGCCGCGGAGCCCATCGTGCTGGGGGGATGCATGTAGATGTGATCGGTGGCGATCGCCAACAGAGCACCAGCCGAGACCGCTTTCGTGTTCACGAACGAATAGGTCGGCACGCTGAGGTTGGGCAGCGATTTGAGCATGACATCCTCCGTATACCATCCGACCCCACCGGGGGTATCGAGGTCGAAAATGATCGCCTCCGCGCCGTCGGCTTCAGCCTCGGCGATGACGCGCCGGATGAAGTCGAATTTCGTCTCCCGCAGGAGGCTCTCCATCCCGACCGGGATGACCACGATCTTGTCGCGATATTTCCCTGTAGCCCCGGCGGCCATCTCGCGGTTGGCCAGACGGATCGGTGCCGCGTCGTCTGCAACGGAACCGGCGGACCCGTCACCGGCTCCCGCGCTGCCCCCCTGCTCGAGGGGCAGATCTTCACCCCCACCTTCACGGTCGGCGGCAGCCCGGTCGGCGCGCAGGATCAAATCGTCTGGCGCAGCGAACTCCACGACGCCGGCGCCGTGTCCGGCGCCGGTGATGGCGGCGCTCACATCGCCCGCCTCGCCGTCGACCAGGCCGAGCTCCTGCCCGGCAGCGAGATCGACCGTCAGCACGTCGCCCTCGCGGACGTACAGGCGGCCATCGACCCGAACTTCGGCAGACTGGCTACAGAGGGCAGCGACGACGCCAGCGCCGACCCCGCGCCCTTCGAGGCATCCCTGCAGCTCCGACTCCACGTCCCAATACCGCAGCTCCGCGCGCCGCTCGGGCAACTCCTCGCCCGGCCCCCGCCACTCGATCGCCTCGGCCTCGCCGCCGATCTCGGCGTCCGGCGCGAGGTAGACCGCCTCGCAGGCGAGCGCAGCGAAGGCTCCAGCCCCCGCCGCGCGCCCCTCGACGAAGGCAACGCTGGGGATCTCCAGTCGCGAGACCCGGTCGGCGAAGTCTGCGGCGCGGGAAGCGAAGCCGCCGGGGCAGTCGATCCTCAGCACCAACACGGCGGCGCCTCCGGCTTCCGCCGCGTCGACCGAGCGCATCAGATAGCCCCACTGCGCCTCCGTCACAAAGGCGTAGCGCCCCAGCTCCAAAACCACGGCCTTCCCTGCAGGATCCCCCCCGTCCTGCCCGGGGGCGACCGCGGCGGCGGCGGCGAACACAAACGCGCTGGCGACGCGCGAGAAAATGCGGGAGATGGACATGATGGAGCCTCGGGTGGGTGGAGCTTGTTTCGGCTTGCAACGGTCGCGATCCGCCGTTCTGAAAGGAGACCTTAGCAGCTTCCCCGCGCGGCGCAAAGTGAGGCGGACCGCCTCGCAACGCGGGCGGCACCGAAACCGCACCCCCCCTTCCCTGCAGTGGGACTCATCCCCGACGAGACCATCGATCAAGTGCTCGCCGCCACCGACATCGTCGGCTTGGTGGAGAGCTACTTCCCGTTGCGCAAACGCGGCGTCGACCACTGGGCCGTCTGCCCCTTTCATGCGGAGAACACCCCCTCGTTCAAAGTCAGCTCGACGCGCCAGAATTTTCACTGCTTCGGATGCGGGGCGAGCGGCAGCGCCATCCGCTTCGTGATGGACTACGAAAATCTCGACTTCCCGAGCGCGGTCAAACGCCTCGCCGCGCGCGCCGGCATCACCGTCCGCGAGGAGGAACCCTCCCCCGAAGAGCGCGCCCGTTCGCGCCTGCGCGAACAGCTGGTGGCCCTCCACCGTGCCGCCGCCGAGTGGTTCCACGCCCAGCTGATCGGGCGCCGGGGCGCCGATGCGGACCGCGCCCGCCAGTACCTGCGCGGGCGCGAGTTCAATGCCGAGATCGCGAAGCGCTGGCAGATCGGCTACGCCCCCGACGACAACAGCTTCGCCGATTGGGCGCGCGGCCAAGGCTACTCCGGCCGCGTGATGGTCGCCAGCGGCCTCATGGCGCCCCGAGACGAGGCGAATCTCGCCCGCGGTCTCTACGCGAGGTTCCGCGACCGCATCATGTTTCCCATCAACAACGACTACGGCGACACCATCGCCTTCAGCGGCCGCGTACTCGACCCCGAGGCGAAGACGGCGAAATACGTCAACTCGCCCGAGACGCCTCTCTTCAACAAGAGCAAGGTCTGCTTCGGCCTCGACCGCAGTCGCCGGGCCATCGCCAAAGCCGAGGCGGTCATCATCTGCGAAGGGCAACTCGACGCCATCCGCTGCCAGGAGGCGGGCGTCGAAAATGTCGTCGCGCCCCTCGGCACCGCCTTCACCGAGCACCATGCGCGCCTGCTGCGGCGCTTCGCCGGCGAGCGCGGCGAGGCCCTGCTCTGCTTCGATTCCGACGAGGCCGGCTACAAGGCGTCCGCTCGGGCCTACACCGAACTCGCCGCGGCCGGCCTCTTCGTGCGCGCCGTGGAACTCCCCGACGGAGAAGATCCGGACTCGCTCATCTCGAAACACGGGGCAGGCGCCTTCCTCGATCGCGTCGCCGCCGCCCGCCCGTTCTATCACCACCAGATCGACCGGCTCGCCGCCCGCCTCGACATCGCCGACCCTCGATCCCGCATCCAGTTCGTCGGGGAGGTGGCGCCGACGGTGGCCTCCATCGGCGATTCCGTGGCGCGCGAGGCGGTCATCAACGATGTCGCCACGCGGCTCGGCATCGCCGCCACCGAGTTCCGCAAACGGGTCGCCGCGGCGGCGGAGGAAGCCGAGCGGTCAGCCGGGCGGCGCGGGGCGGGGCCGCCGGAGACGCGCCCCGCCTCTCCCCCCATCGACGATCCCGACGCGCGCATCCTGCTGAGGCTCGCCCTCACCGACGACGACACCCTGCGCTGGGTTCGCTCCGCAACAGCCGGGCCACCCACCGTGTTCGAGACCCTACCCGGCACGGCGGGAGAGCTCCTAACAACCCTTTGGAATTCTCCCCCCAACGCCACCGATCCCGCGACGATCAACGCCTATCTATCGCGCCTCAGCGCGGAGCACAGCGCCTCGCTCGGCCGCCTGCTCAATGGCCGGTTCGCCCCATTGCAGCACGCGGACGCCCTCCGCGCCCTGCGGCGCATGCAGATCCGCGTTCTCGAGCGCGAGCGGGAGGCAACCCTGACCCAGCTGCGCGACCCCTCTTTGAATAAAAGTCAAATTATTGAGCTGACTATCAAATCCGAGTCCCAAAGGAAAGAATTGCTTGACCTTAAAAAGGCCCTAAAGAATATTGCCGCGCCTCAGGATTGAGGTGTCGGAACTTTCCGTAAAGTCCATAACCTACTGACTGCGTCTATGCCGGGCAAACCCTCACCCTCCTCCCCGAAACGCACCTCAGCCAGAAACTCCAAGCGCTCGCGGTCGAAGGTGACGGCGAAGGCAACGGTACCAGCCACCGCCGAGGCGGCGGTGTCCGGTGGCGCCATTGAGATGGAGCGGGTTGAGACGATCAAGGGGATCATCGAACTCCCCAAGCGTCGGCGCGGCCGGCCCACCAAGGAGGAAGAGGAGCTGCGCGCGAAGATTCTCGCCGAACACGGCATCAGTGGCGATCCCCGCATCAAGCGCCCCCGCGGTCGCCCGCGGAAGAACTCTCCAGCCGAGCAACCCGCCCAGCCCGAGGCGGCGCCCCGCGCCACCCAGGGAGCGGGCAGCCCGCTCGATTCTCCAGCAATCCAAGAGAAGATCCGCGACCTGATCAAACTCGCGAAGGAACAGGACTACCTGACCTACGACGACATCAATGAGGCGCTGCCCGCGGGGGCGGACTCCCCCGAGTTGTTGGAATCGGTGATCGAGCGCCTCAGCAATATGGAGTTTCAGATCGTCGACGCCTCGGACGTCGACAAGGTCTCCTCACGGAAGACGCGCAGCGACGAGACGGACACGGAGAAAGCCGACCCGAAGCTTGAGGTGCTCGACGATCCGGTGCGGATGTACTTGAAGCAGATGGGGCAGGTCCCCCTCCTCACCCGCGAGGAGGAGGTCGAGATCTCGAAGCGGATCGAGGACGCCGAAGATCGGGCGCACGATCGGTTGCATCGCTTCGGCTTCGCCTCCGGGCTGTACCTCGACGTCGCCTCCCGCCTCCTCGATGGCAAGGAGCGCTTCGACCGGGTGATCAGCGAGAAGGAGATCAATTGCCGGGACCGCTACGTGAAGGGGCTTCCGCGGCTCTGCAAGACGGTGTCCGACCTCCACGCCGAGGCGGCGGCCATCTTCGCCAAGCTTTACAAACCCAAGCCCCGCGGCAAGCTGAAGCTCCAGGAGGAATTCGACGGCATCCTGCAGAAGCTCGCGCGCGCCTATCGGCGTTTTCATTTCAAAGAGAAGGTGCTGGAGGACTTCCTCGAAGCTGCGGACAAGCGCCTCAAGGACTTCGAATCGCTGGAGGGGCGCGCCAGGCGGGCCCGTTCGTCGACCGCCCCCGCAGAGGAACTGGAAGAGTTCTGCCGCGAGGCTTGGCACACCCCTGAAGAATTCGGTGAAGCGCTGATCGAGATGCGCCAGGCGATGGCGGACGCGGTGACCGCGAAGGCCGAGATGGTGGAGGCGAACCTGCGCTTGGTCATCTCGATCGCGAAGAAGTACACCAACCGCGGGCTTTCGTTCCTCGATCTCATCCAAGAGGGCAACATGGGCCTGATGAAGGCGGTTGAGAAATTCGAGTACCAGCGGGGCTACAAGTTCTCGACCTACGCCACCTGGTGGATCCGCCAGGCCATCACGCGTTCGATCGCCGACCAAGCGCGGACCATCCGCATCCCGGTGCACATGATCGAGACGATCAACAAACTGATGCGGGTGCAGAAGCAACTCGTCCAAGAGTATGGCCGCGAGCCTTCCGCGGACGAGATCGCGGACGAGATCCACCTCCCCGTCCAGCGGGTTCGCGCCGTCCTCAAGATGGCGCAGCAACCCATTTCGCTGCAGGCCCCGGTCGGCGACAGCGACGACACGAACTTCGGTGATTTCATCGAGGACAAGAAGGCGGACAACCCGATGGAGAAGACCGGCTTCGCGATGCTCAAGGACAAGATCAAGGATGTCCTCGACACGCTCAGCGAGCGCGAGCGCGCCGTCCTCGAACAGCGCTTCGGCCTCCGCGACGGCTACAGCCGCACCCTCGAAGAAGTGGGCCGCCAGTTCGAAGTCACCCGCGAGCGAATCCGGCAGATCGAGGCCAAAGCCTTGCGCAAGATGCGCCACCCCACCCGCCTCCGGAAACTCGAGGGCTTCATCGAGATGTCCTTCGTTTAGCCCGGATCGATCACCACATCCGCAGGCGAGGTGCCGCCAGTCGTTGAGGCTGCGTAGGCGGCGGCAGGGATCGGCGCTGCGGC
>JAUIGD010000268.1 GCA_030430255.1 Verrucomicrobiia bacterium | reverse complement strand
AGCCGCCGTCGCGCCCGAAATATACGGTGTAGCCGCCCTCGGTGCCGGGCACCATGAGGTTCTTGATGCGGACGTTGCCGAAGGTGCCGCGGGTCATGACGCGGTCGTTGCCGCGGCGCGAGCCGAAGCTGTTGAACTGCGCTTTCTCGACACCGTTCTCCAGCAGGTATTTCCCCGCGGGGCTGTCTTCTTTGATCGCCCCGGCCGGGGAGATGTGGTCGGTGGTGACCGAATCGCCGAAGATTCCGAGCGGCCGGGCGTCGGTGATGTCTTCGATGTCGCCGGGCTGGCCGGTGTAGCCCTCGAAGAAGGGCGGCAGCTGGATGTAGGTCGAGGCGGCGTCCCATTCGTAGGCGGCGCCGGTCTTGCCGGGGATCTCGCCCCACTTGGGGTTGGCCGAGTCGAAGTCGCCGTAGAGCTTCGCGTAGACCTCCGGTTTTAGGGCGCTGGCGAGCAGCGCTTTGACTTCGTCTTGGCTCGGCCAGAGGTCCTCGAGGAACACGGGGTTGCCGTCCTGATCGGTGCCGAGCGGGTCTTTGGTCAGGTCGAGGTCGACGCGGCCGGCGAGGGCGTAGGCGACGACGAGCGGCGGGCTCATGAGGAAGTTGGCCTTGATGGCGCCGTGGATGCGCGCCTCGAAGTTGCGGTTGCCGGACAGGACGCTGGCGCAGACCAGGTCGCCCTCCTTGATGGCACCGTCGATGGTCGGGTGCAGCGGGCCGGCGTTGCCGATGCAGGTGGTGCAGCCGTAGCCGACGGTCTGGAAGCCGAGCTTGTCCAGCTCGTCCTGCAGGCCGGTGGCCTCGAGGTAATCGGTGACGACGCGCGACCCCGGGCCGAGGGAAGATTTCACGTAGGGGGCGACTTTGAGCCCTTTGGCGTTGGCTTTCTTCGCCACCAGCCCGGCCGCGAGCATGACGCTGGGGTTGCTGGTGTTGGTGCAGCTGGTGATGGCCGCGATCAAGATCGAGCCGTGCCCGAGTTCGGTGTCGGTATCGGTGGCGGTGATCGTCTCGCCTTCGATCAGCGGGTTGTCGAACTCGCCCGCCGGGGAGTCGAGGTGGATGGGCACGCGGGTGTTCCGCTTGTCGGCCGCCATGCCGAAGCCGCCCTCGGCGACCGGCGCCTCGAACAGGGCGTTGAAGGTCTCGCCGAGCGCCGGGACATCGATGCGGTCCTGCGGGCGTTTCGGGCCGGAGACGGCGGGCACGACCGAGCCGAGGTCGAGCTCGAGTTCGTCCGTGTAGTCGATGTCGCCCTTGCCCGGGATGCCGAACAGCTCCTGGGCTTTGAAGTAGTTCTCGACGGTCTGGCAGAGCGTCTCGTCGCGGCCGGTGCCGCGCAGGTAGTTGATGGTCTCGCCGTCGATCGGGAAGAAGCCCATGGTCGCGCCGTACTCGGGGGCCATGTTGGCGATGGTGGCGCGGTCCGGGAGGGAGAGCGCCGTGGCCCCGGGGCCGTAGAACTCGACGAATTTGCCCACCACGCCGTGCGCGCGCAGCATCTGGGTGACCTTGAGAGTGAGGTCGGTGGCGGTGACGCCCTCCGCCAGCGAGCCGTGGAGGTAGACGCCCACCACCTCGGGGACGAGGAAGGTGACCGGCTGCCCGAGCATCCCGGCTTCGGCCTCGATGCCGCCCACGCCCCAGCCGACGACGCCGAGGCCGTTGATCATGGTGGTGTGGGAATCGGTGCCGACGAGGGTGTCGGGGTAGTAGGTGCCATCTTTGGCGAGCACGCCTTTGGCCAGATACTCGAGGTTCACCTGGTGGACGATGCCGATGCCGGGGGGGACGACGGAGAACGTTTCGAAGGCCTGTTGGCCCCATTTGAGGAACTCGTAGCGCTCGCGGTTGCGGATGAACTCGATCTGCATGTTGCGGTCGAGGGCGACCTGGGAGCCGGCGAAGTCGACCTGCACCGAGTGGTCGACGACGAGGTCGACGGGGACGAGCGGTTCGACGGCTTTCGGGTCGGCGCCCTGGGCGACGGCGGCGTCGCGCATGGCGGCGACATCGACCAGCAGCGGGACGCCGGTGAAGTCCTGCAAGACGATGCGGGCGACGGTGAAGGGGATCTCGTAATCGCCGGGCGCCGCCGCGTTCCAGTTGGCCAAGTTTTTGACGTCGGATTCCGTGACTTTCTTGCCGTCGCAATTGCGCAGCACCGACTCGAGGACGATGCGGATCGAGACCGGCAGGCGGTTGAGGTTCGGGGCGATGCCGGCGTCGCGCAGTGCGGGAAGCGAGTGCAGGGTGCCGTCGGCGCCGTCGCCGGTCTGGAAAGTCGCGGTGTGGTTCATGTCAGGGAGCGAGGGTGGAAGTGATTGAGAGTGAGTGCCTGAAGGCTGGTATGGTGACGCTGCGGGCGCCTACTTTAGAGGGGAGCCGGGGGGCGGCAAGGGGTGATCCGGGGGATTCGTTGAGCGCGGGCGGGGATGGCGTAGAATCCGGCGTGTTGACCGCCCGAGCGCTACGATTTCTGGACTGGGGGCCGCTGGATCTCTCGGTGGCCGGTGGGGAGTGCGTGGGCCTTTGTGGGGCGAGCGGCTGCGGGAAGTCGCTGCTCCTGCGCGCGCTGGTGGATCTCGATCCGCACACGGGTGAGGTGGCGCTCGGCGGGCGACGGAGCGCGGATCTCCCGGCGGAGGTGTGGCGGCGCCGGGTGGGGATGTTGCCGGCGGAATCGCGGTGGTGGCGGGATCGGGTGGGCGAGCATTTCCCGGTGCGATGGGAGGGGGCGGGTGCGATGTTGGAGGCGCTGGGACTGCCCGCGGGGGAGGTTCTGGGATGGGAGGTGCGACGGCTTTCCGCGGGGGAGCGGCAGCGTTTGGCCTTGGCGCGGCTGTTGGCGCGCGGGCCTGAGGTGCTATTGCTCGACGAGCCGACGGCCAACTTGGATCCGGAGAGCGGGCGCCTAGTCGAGGCGGTGGTCGAGCGCTACCGCGAGCGGCAGCGGGCAGCGGTCGTGTGGGTGTCGCACGACCCCGCGCAGCTGCGGCGGGTCGCGGCGCGGGTGTTGCGGATGGCGGACAAACAACTGCGGGAGGAGGGTTGAAGGGATGCCCCCCGTCGAACTGAGCACGCTCGATCTCTGCCTCGCGGCGACCTTGGTGGTGGCGCTGGCGGTGCTGGTGGCGGGGGCGCGGCTCGGCATGGCGCGTTCGCTGCTGGTCGCGGCGGTGCGGATGGCGGTGCAGTTGTCGCTGGTCGGGCTGGTGCTCAAGGCCCTGTTCGGCAGCGGTAGCCCGTGGTGGGTGGCGTTGATGGCCTCGGTGATGTTGCTGGCGGCCGGGCGTGAGGTGGCGGCGCGGCAGAAACGGAGGCTGCGCGGGGGCTGGGGCTTCGCGATCGGCACCGGGGCGATGTTCGTCTCGTCGTTCGCCGTATCGGTATTCGGCCTGGCGGTGTTGGTGCGGGCGGACCCTTGGTGGGAGCCGCGCTACGCGGTGCCGGTGTTGGGGATGCTGTTGGGGAACACGATGACCGCGGTGGCTCTGAGCATCGACCGGCTGAACGCCGCGGCGTGGGATGGTCGCGAGGTCATCGAGGCGCGGCTGTTGCTCGGGCAGACGGGGCGCGAGGCGATCTCCGACATGGGGCGCGAGGCGTTGCGATCTGGGCTGATCCCGGTGGTCAACTCGATGGCGGCGGCGGGATTGGTGAGCCTGCCCGGCATGATGACCGGCCAGATCCTCGCCGGCAACGAGCCGTCCGAGGCGGTCCGCTACCAAATCTTGATCTGGCTCCTGATCGCCGCCGGCTGTGGATTCGGAATGCTCCTGGCGGTGCGCCTCTCGGTGCGGCGCCTCTTCGACGAGCGCGAGCGCCTGCGGCTGGACAGGCTGCGGTAGCCAATCGATCGCCCGCAGCGTGGTGATCGATTTGGACTTGGAGGTTTCAGGGGAGGGAGACCTCGAGCCGGGCGAACAGTTCGGCGGGGAGTTCGGAGAAGGGCTGCGCGCTCCGGTAGGTGACCAGGGTGGTGCCGTCGCCGAGATCCTCTTCACTGAGCGGCACGAGACCTTCCCCCGCGGCTGCCCATTGGGCGACATCGCCTGACAGTTGCGGCGTCAAGACCGCGTCTGCTGCGGCGGGATCGCGGCGGAACGAGAGTATCAGGTAGTCGTCGCCGCCGTTGATCGCCAGATTGGCAATCGCCAAGTTGAGCAGACCGCCGCCGTCCTCGGCGACGGTGGGATCCGTCCCTTGGGCGTATTCGAGCAGCGCGCTGCGCCCGTCGGCATCGCCATCAAAATCGGCTGTGATGCCGCCGAACGTCGCGGCCCAGGCGGCGAAGCCTTGATCGCCTTCTCCGCTGCCGGGCGTGCCGCCCAGGGTGGCGCTGGCGCGCCAGTTGGCCGCGTCGTTGTGGTCGGGGTTCGAGGTCGGGGCGACGAGGACGAGGCTCGGTCCGTCGCCGTCGGCCGCGGTCGGCCACGGCGCTTGGTCATTGTAGGTGAAGTCGCGCACGGTGCCGCCCGGGCCGGCGATGACCACCTGCTCGCCGTCGTTGCTGAGGCCGGTGCCGTTGAGGAACTCGCCGGCGACCCGCGCCGCCGCCGCCGGCCCGTAGCGCATCGTGAAGGCGGCGAGGTTGCGCACGACCAGGACCCGCTCGCCGGGCGCGAGCAGTTGGATGCTCGCGTGGTCGAAGGTGAACTCCACCCCGTCGTCGAACCGGGTGCCGAGCAGCGACACGGGGGCGGCGCCGATGTTGAGGAGCTCGATGAATTCGAAGTCGTCCCTGTCGGTGAAGCCGGCCGCCTCCTCGCTGGGGGTGGGGGGGGGGGGCGATAGTGGAGCTCGGAAACGACCAGGTTGCTGGAGTCAGCGGCTTCGGCGCCGGCGATGAAGCTGACCACGGCGGGTGCGCTCCACGCGTCCGCCCCGCGCACTCGTGCGGTGACGAGCGTCGGTCCCTCGAGCGTGAGCGCTTCGGAGGTGACGGTGTGGTTGATCGTCAGGTGCGGGCGGATGAGGAAGTCGGAGCCGCTGAGGGAGGAGTTCATCGCATGGATCGCGAGCACGTTGGTGCCGTCGACCAACAGGTCGGCGGCGGCGCTGACGTCGTAGCCGATCCCGTCGGCGACGGTGAAGTCGCTGTCCGTGCCGTCGGAGGTCGAGCTGAAGGTCAGCGGCGAGGGCTTGTGATTCGAGGTGATCTCGACGCCGTTGAGGTAAGCGACGAACCCGTCGTCCGAGTGGATGAGCAGGTGCATGGCGTTGACGTTGTCCGCGTTGGCAAAGGCGAACTCGTAGCGGAAGTAGCCGCTCGCGTTGACCCCTTTCATCTCCGGACTGAGGTCGGTGGCGACCAGCGGTTCGAGGGTGCCGCCGGGGCTCTCCCAGCCCGCGCCGCCGGTGCCGGTGCCCCAGGCGGAGTCGTCGAAGCCCGGCTCGGTCCATGTCGTCCCGAGGCTGTCGTCCGAGGGCACGAAGTAACGGAACGCACCCGCTTCGCCGAGGAACGCCGTGTCGACCGGACCGCCTTCGAAGGGGATCGCCGTCGCCGAAGGCGCCCCGCCTGGAGCGCGCGGGTCGCTGCCGTCCAGCGTGTAGTAGATCGGGCCTTCGGCCGAGGTCATCACCAGGCCGAAGCCCGCGTCCACCAAGCCGCCAGGGTGGTTGAAGGTCGGGCGAGCGAGGAACTGCCCGTCGATCCAATCGACGCGGGCGGTGAGCCAGCCCTTGAGGTGTGACACCTCCGCCGGCCAGCCGCTGAGGCCGGCTTCGGCGAAGGGGCCGCCGTTCGGGGGGCGGGCAGACCAGCGGGCGAAGTTCCGCGCTTGGGCTTCCTCGATCTCCGCCGCCATGCCGTCGATCGTGGCGGCGATGTTCCCCGTGGCGAAGGCGCCGTCGCGCAGTTCGGCCCAGCGGTCGATAAACCGTTGGAAGACGTCCGGCTTGGTGGTGTAGGCGGCTGGGTTCTGCAACTCGGTGGAGTTGAGCTCGGAGCTGAAGCCGAGGAACTTGCCGAAGTAGGGGTAGCGGTTGTCGTAGAACGTGCGGCTCGAGTCGGGCGGGCCGTCCCACTGGCGCGGATTGAAGCTGCGGCTGTCCTCCGATCCCATGGTGCGGTCGAAGTCCCAGATCGGGCCGGCGACCACTTTGCCTCCGCGGTCCTTGTGCAGGTAGGCGCTGAGGCGCCCCCAGTCGACGTTCATCGACAGCGTGTTGAGCCAGATGTGGTCGATCCAAGAACCGGCGTCGACGTAGTCCTCGTAGTGGATCCCGGTGCTCGGGTTGGTGCCGTCGGCTCGACTGAGGGCGATATCGACCGCAGCGAGGTGGGTGCTGATGTAGGACTTCTGCTGCGGCGTGATCTGCAGGCCGTCGGGATCGACATGGACGAGGCCGCCCATGCCGCCGCCGCTGAAGCCGGGCTCGCCGGGGTCGGCGCGGTCTTTTTTCCACACGTAGCCGCCGGTCACCTCCGGCTCGCTGTTGTGCCAGGTCTCGAGGCGCTCGACATCGACCCGCGCCGGGTCGGTCTCGATCCGCTCCATGAACGAATACACCCCGAAATAGTCGGTGTCGGTGACTTCGCCGCCGTTCACGTCGTTGTAGACTTCGACAAATTTCGTCCGCACGGCATAGCGACCGATCTGGTTGCTCATCGAGTAGATGAACGGGTTGCGCATCAGCGCGCGATCGAACTCGTAGCG
This sequence comes from Verrucomicrobiia bacterium, assembly GCA_030430255.1. Taxonomy (GTDB): domain Bacteria; phylum Verrucomicrobiota; class Verrucomicrobiia; order Verrucomicrobiales; family DEV007; genus JAUIGD01. The sequence goes on along the minus strand of JAUIGD010000268.1, from coordinate 2,147 downwards.
CGCGCTGAGGATCCAGTCGGCTTCGCGTGGCAACCCGAGGGGCTCCAGGTTGTTGTCGAGGTCGTCGCCGTCGTTCCACATCTCGATCGACATGGCGTACTTCGGCCAGCCCGCCGAACTGGAGCCGCGTTTGCGGATGCCGCCGCGGGTGGTGTCCGAGGGCAACTGGGTCAGGGTCGTCCGTCCGGTGACCGGGTCCGGTTCGAAGAAGAAAAGGAACGCTGGCCGCCGGAGCGTGGACCCGGACTCGTACGGCGGGCCGCCGCCCAGGGTGGAGACGACGACGACCGGGAGATCGGACGAGAAGGAGGGCACGTTCTGCGACATCCGCAGGAACGACTCGGTGCGCACCGGTCCGTCGAGGGCGCCGGGAAGGTAGGCCGCGGCGCGGATCTGGGTCGAAGAACTCACGGTGATCGGCCCGGTATACTCCGGCGACTCCGCCCCGAGCGCGTTGCTCGGCACCGAGAGGTCGGTGGTGTAGCGGATGACCGCCCCCGGGGTGGGGCAGGAGAGGGTGACCTCCATCGGGCTGGTGAAGAGTTGGCTGGTCGCCGAGAACACGACCGGCGCCGGCGGCGGGTCGAAGACACCGGTGTTCGGCGCCCCGGGTGTCGGCTCGGGCAAGTAGCCGAGACGGAGGCCGCCGCTGACGTCCTGGACGCTCAGCGAAAGCTCGGCGGCGAGGAGGAAGTCAGAACCGTTCGCGGTGGTGTTCATCGCGTGGATCGCCAACACGTTCTCCCCGTCGACGATGGTACCAGCGAAACCGCTCAGGTCGGACACGTCCGGTTGCGCGGCGACGGTGGTGTCGCTGCGGGATCCGTTGGAGGTGGAGTTCCACAGCAAGGGGGTGCGCTTGTGGAGGCTGGCGACCTCGACCCCGTTGAGGTATGCGACATAGCCGTCGTCGATGGTGACGCTCAGCTGCGCGCCGACCACTTGCTGGCCGTCGCCGTCGAACATGAAGGGGAAACGGAAATATCCCCCGGGATTGAGTCCCCGCATGTCCGCCGTGATGTCGGTCGCGATCAACGTTTCCAACGTGCCCCCGGGGCTCTCCCAGCCGACCGGCTGCACGGCGGTCGTCCATGCGCTGTCATCGAAGCCCGGCTGTTGCCAGGTCGCGCCGAGGGAGTCGTCGCCCGGCACGAAGAGCCTCGCCACAGCGGCGGAACCCACCGCCGGCTCGACCGACTCGCCCCCCGCCGCACCGATCCCGTACGAGATCCCTTCGAACTGCTGTGGATAGCCCGGCGCGATCTCGGACACCGGGGTCATGCCGTCGGGGGCGACCAATGCGAGGTAGTCGCCCCCGCGGTCGAGCGTGAAGCTCGTGTGGAGCGGTTGCCCGGCGATGGCGCGGTCTTTGCCCGAGGCGAAAATCACGACGGCGGAGTTGGCCGGGACAACGACGTCGGGGAACGCCCAGCGGGTGAGCTGCGCCGCGTTGTTGGTCAAAAAATGACCGGTGAGCGGGGCCGGGGTGGCGCCGGAGTTGGTGATCTCGATCCAGTCGGAAGGCTCGCCATCCTCATCGGGGAAGTTGAGGTCGGCGGCCGCCATCAGTTCGGTGATGGCGAGTTCAGCCCGCACGGTGGCGGCGATGAGGAAGGGGAGCGCGCACAGGACGCAGGCGAGGCGAAGTTCCCGGCACGGCGCGAAGCGGAGGCGGTTCATGGCTGAATTTTTGGGGGTTTGGGGTTGCTGGCACCCTAGTGGTTACGCTCCGAAACGAAAGCGAAATCCGGCGCCCAGCGCCGGAGATTCGGTGTTATGCTGAGGCCGCTGTGAACCCATCTGCCGACTCCCCCAGACGCGAATCGCCCTTCTCACCCGTCGAGGAACTCGTCGAGGAGATCCGTGCCGGGCGGATGGTGATCGTCACCGACGATGCCGACCGCGAGAACGAAGGCGACCTGATCTTCGCCGCGGACAAGGTGACGCCGGAGATGGTCAATTTCATGGCCAAGTACGGCCGCGGATTGATCTGCGCGCCGCTCGGCGAGGAGGTCGCACGCAGGCTCGAGCTGCCGATGATGGTGCCCGACAACCGCGAGTCGTTCCGCACCAATTTCACCGTCTCGGTGGATGCCGCCCGGGGCATCACCACCGGCATCAGCGCCGCCGACCGCGCGGAGACCATC
>JAUIGD010000267.1 GCA_030430255.1 Verrucomicrobiia bacterium | reverse complement strand
CCGGAGCGAGCATCGGTTCCGTTCTCGACTCAATCCGCCGAGAACCCGGCTTAACAAGCGCCATTCAGGATAGAATGGGCTAGAATCGAAATTCGGTTTGTTCGGTCTGCGACGGCTGGGCGGTGTGGCGCCGGGCGGCGAGTCTTCTCATCGACCGCCAGAGGTGCCGGGCGGCACCGAACAAACGGGCGAGCGGGGACTTGTTCATCAAGACAGTATCGATGTTCATCGGAACAAGTCAAGCGGGACGTCGCTGGTTGCGCGTGGCCTGATCCGCCCGCAGGCGTTCAGCCCCCGCCGCCGCTTCCGTCTCGCCGCTCGCCAAAGGTGGGTACTCACCTTATAGTCCGTCCTCTTTCGCGATTGATGTCTGGCCCCCCCACCCACGAGCCGAGCGAGCCCCATCGTTGGCGCATCGTCGCCTGCCCAGGCTGTGCACGCGATCTCAAACTTCGCTCCGAGATCGAGCTTTCCGCCGCCGCGTGTCCGTATTGCAGCGCTCCGCTGGAGGGGGACCCGACACCTCCGGTTGGCGAACGGGCTCCCGTAGGGATTGCCGACGGCGATCCCGGCGCGATGCCGCCCAAGCAAAAGCGGCGACGGCAACACGCTGGCAAGCAGCAGGGCGATCCCGACTGGGACCGCGAACCCGGTGATGGCGCGGTCACGGACGACGATGTGAGCGAGTATGTCGAGGTCGACCCCAACAACCCGGATGCCCTCCGTGTTCGGCGTGTCCGCCGCAAGCGCACCCTGACCCCCGCCCAAAAAGTCAATCGTGCACTGGGGCTCGCCTTCGTGGGCTTGGCCGGCCTCGTAGGCATCACCATCCTCATCATCGCCATCTACAAGGGGGCCGACACCGTGCAGAAGGACGCCGAGAACACCGCGGTCGGCCAGGACGAAACGCAAAAGCTATTGGCGGCGATCAACGCGCAAGATCAATTCGACATGGTCGTTGACGACGAGGAACGCGCCGCATCGAAGGCGGTCATCGAGGGGTTCTTGGCAGCCGATTCCCAAGAAGAGCGCCTCAAGTTCGTGAGGTCCCCCGAACGGGTGGCGCCGCTGATGGGCGAATGGTACGCAGGCGGTGCACCGCAGCGGCAGGAGATCGCCGAATTTATCTTCTCCAAGAAAGAACGGATCGACGGCCGCTATTGGATCCTGCTCGCGGCGAAGCTGACACCGAGCGAACAGATCCAATTCTTCACCCTCGAGCAGACCGAGGGCGCCATCTTGATGGACTGGGAGACCTCTTCGGGATACCAGCCGATGCGCGCTGAGGATCTCCGCACACAGCGGCCGACCTCACCGGTCCCACTCCGCGTCAACGTCGAGCTCTCCGATTTCTACGACGGCGAAAGGTTCTCGCCTTCCGAACATTTGTGCTGCCGCCTCACCTACCCAGGAGACCCGGATTTCGAGTTCTACGGCTACGCCCCGCTCGATTCCCCGATCGGCACCGAACTGCGGCGGATCCTAGAGATCATGCGCCCTGCGTGGATCCTCGAAATTCGCTACCCCGAGGCCGCGACGCACCCGAAGCAGGTGGAGATCACCGGCATCGTCAACCGCAACTGGTTTCTTGATTGAGCCCGGCGGGACAGCGGCCACCCCATCGCAACGGCGATCTGTAGCGAGCGACTCTCGCTTGAAGCATGCCCACCATCGATTGTCGCCATGTTCTAGCCCGAGTTACGCCTTGCCCTCGATGACGCTCAGCGTCTGCGTCGGGATCGGCTCGGGCAGGATACTTGGCTTCACCGCCCTGCCGCCGTCGATTATGGCGGCGTCTCGCCTGCGGAAGGCGTGTTCGATCCGGGCCTAGAACGAATGGCAGCGCCTCGCCTGCGAATGTGGTGATCGATCCGGGCTAGCAAAGCCGGATCAAAGCGGACGCTGCCCACCACGGAGGCATCTCCCGCCCCTGCCGGGGCGGATCACTACGCATTCCAATTCCCCGGAGTTTCCGCTGGCGCTCCACTCCGCCCTACCTCCCCTCGCGCCTCCGGCACTTCCCCTCAGATCTGGCACCGTTCCACAGGCCTCTTCGATCGCAGAGTACTCAGCGGAGACTGGCAACCGAACTCAGGAGACCCGTCCCGATAGGGCTCAAGATTCCGGTACCCAACGACGCTGGAAGGAGAAGACTCCTCAGCGGACTCACCACAGGCAAAATTCGAGTTCCCGCGAGCACCACCGCTCACAATCGCTCGACGGTAGAACCCAAAACGAAAAAACTCCCTAGGGCTTTGCAACCCTAGGGAGTTTAAAAAGCAAGAACCTCAAATAAGGGCTTGGAATGGAAGTCGCTTAGCGGCGACGGCGGAGGGCAGCGAAAGCCACCCCGAAGAGCGCCAAAATCCCCGCACTGGGCTCTGGAACAACGGGGACAAGACCGACACCATTCGGACCCGGAGTCGCACCGAAGCCATCCAAAACAGCGATGCTCTGGTTGTTGGTGGTCGTGCCAAGGCCGGGGACGACGCTGCCCTGGAGTGCGGCGCCAAGCTCGAAGTCAAAGGCGATCGGAACCGGGTTGTTAGGATCGTCATCCGGGAACGTCCGGCCAGTGGAGATCACCGCGATCTCAGTCGAGGAGCCGAAAGTGTCGCCGTTGCCGAAGACGATGTAAACGTCGGCGTTGTTGAAACTATCGGGGATCGTGTCGCCAGAGGAGATAAACACAGATCCGTCGGCGTTGCCCACATTCTCGCCACCAAAGGTGCCCGAGGCATACGCGTTGAAGGCAGCGAGCAAATCAGGGGTTGCTCCAAAGGCACCCGGATCGGAACTGAAGCTACCCACAGCAGCATAACCGCCACCGGCAGTCACCAAAACGCCCGAGGCGTCCTCGATGGCAGAATACTGACCACTAGCAGGATCGACGGATGTCAGAGAAAAAGCTGCGCCGAAGGCACCGGTAGAACCGGTGGCCACGAATGCTGCAGCTAGGAGCGTCAATTGCGATTTCTTCATGTTTGTTTCTAGGGTTGAGGCTTGCAGAAATGGTTTCTTAAATCCGTGATTAAAGAAGGGATTTCCGTTGTTTTAGACGAAAGGGAGCCAACCGGTCAAAGTAAATTGGCGGCCAACGAATTTTTTTCCCAAATCGGCTCCGCTCTTTGTTATTTTTCGAATTTTCCATATTTCCAAAGATCCCCAGTTTTAACTTTTAATTAATACGGATTATTTAGGCAAGTTGAGCATTTGGGGTCGGCATTGGGGAGTGATTCTCAACGGCGTGCTTCATTAGTTAGCTGAAAACACCGGAGGACGCCGTGATCAGAGGGAAGAAGCGGAGAGCCTCGGCTCTTGGAGGCAATCTGATTCAGCCTGACCTCGCCCGGATCGATCACCCCATCCGCAGGCGAGGCGCTGCCATTCGTTGAGGGTGAGTAGGCGGCGGCAGGGATCGGTGAAGCGGCCGGCTGAGCACCCCGCCCGAGCCGAGTCCAACGCCGACGCCCTCAGCGGCAACGAGGGCGAGCCACAGCCCGGAGCTTGGTGAGCGATTCGGGCGGCGCTTGCTTTAAGCCGGGTTCTCGGCGGTTTGAGTCGAGAACGGAACCGGTGTTCGCTCCACGAGATCCTCGCGGGTGCCGCCGTTTCCATCGTGCGCGGAACCGCCCCTGCGAGTCGAGTTCCCAACCTGGGGAGGCGCTGGGGTCATTCACCGCGAATGGCTTCGGAGGCGCGGACCGTGGTGGGAGGCCCTTCGTGTTGCTCAGGGTGACCGCTCCGCGGACTTGAGGGCGATCAGGGCAGTGTGAGGGGATGGCCACCAGCCCTCTCGAGGAAGTGTTGTGTCATCCTGACAAGCGCAGCGCCGGAGAACCCCGCCATGGAACCAGCGGCCGAGCCACCAGGACGTCCCCGGATGCCTTGGCGGACCGTAGGCGAATGGCGCTGGGTTGAGGTGGTGCATCTCTGCCGAGGCTTCTCCGGCCCCTGCCGGGGCGGATCGCTCCGCTTTCCGGTTCCCCGGAGTTCCGCTGGCACTCCACTCCGCGCTACATTGTTTCGTGCCTCCGGCACTTCCCCTTAACCAAGCGCCATTCGGGCTAGCCTGACTGGCGCTTGGTTAAGCTGGGTTCTCGGCGGCTTGAGCCGAGGACGGAACCGATGCTCGCTCCGGGAGATCCTCGTGGGTGCCGCCGTTTCCATCGTGCGCGGATCAGCCCCTGCGAGTCGAGTTCCCAACCTGGGGAGGCGCTGGGGTCATTCACCGCGAATGGCTTCGGAGGCGCGGACCGTGGTGGGAGGCCCTTCGCGTTGCTCAGGGTGACAGCCCACGAGTTGAATGTGGGGTGTTGGGGGTTTTCGACCCCCGCGGGGAAGCCGGCGTGTCCTCTTGACAAGCGCAGCGCCGGAAGAGGCCCCAATAACGCAAAAAGGGGCGCGCCGTCACCGGCACGCCCCTTGTGAAGGGATAATGGCTTCGGACGATCCTTAGATGTCGAGCGAAGCCGGGATCTCGGCGGTGATGACGCCGTCGCCACCGGTCTGACGCTGGAGGATGTATCCGGACTCCAGTTCGACGGTGTCGCGGGTGCCCAAGAAGACGTTCACTTCCTTCCAATCAGTGCCGTTGTGGTAGTAGCGGGTGTAACCACCAGCACCGTCCGGATTCCAAACGATGTCTGCGGTCGCCTGCGGACCGGTGGTGAGGGTGGCGGCGAGCATCGACTCACCGAGCTGGACTCCCACCGGAAGCACGCGGCTGAGGAAGTTGAATCCGGCGCCCACGTCGAAGGAGGAAGCAGCCGTTTCGACATGACCGACGAACACGACGTCGAGAGGAGCACCGGCACGAGACTGCACGAAGATGGCGTCGTCGGCGGGAATCACCACATTTTCGCGAGTTCCCAAGAACACGGCGACTTCTTTCCACTGGGTGCCGTTGAAGTAGATCCGGGTGAAGCCACCCGCACCGTTCGGGATCCAGAGGACGTCTGCGGTGTCCTGCGTGCCAGCGGTCAAACCGGCCTCATTCATCAAGCCGAACAGGGATCCGACGGTCTGCGACTGACGGATCTCGTACTTCGAACCTGCAGCGGCGCCGATGCCTGCTTCCAAGGTCAGCTCGTTAGCCGTCCAAGAATTCACTTGAGCATAGCGGCCGAGGCCAGCGCCTTCGGTGATCTTCACCGTGTAGGCCGTGCCATCGGTCAACAGCGCGGTGAAATCGACATCACCATCAGTGAGCGTGACCGCTCCGACAGCATCCACATCGCCCGCCGCCGAAACAGCGTTGGAGAAGTTGGGGGAGATCAGGTTGAACACACCGGGAGCAATCGTCTGCGTCCGGTAGCCGACAGGAGCCGTAACGGCTGTCTGGGCGTGGAGGGAAGCGACTGCGCCGAGAGTGACGAGCGATCCCATGAGGGTGAGCTTAGTTTTCATGGCTGTTATTCGTGGGTTTTTTGGGGTGGTTAATTACCGATTTAACTCGATTCTACGGGGTTCTAGCGGCGCGATCAACCTTTTTTAGGGAAATCGAGAGCGCCCACTCAGGCAGCTCCTTAACGAATAAAACGCGATTTCATGCAGGTTGTTACGCGCAGATTGACACTTTTTCCGAGGGGCGCCAAGAGACGATTCTCAGGGATGCGAATTCCCGTGCCCGGCTCCGGCTCCCGGGCGATTCCGGAGGCATCTCGCGGCGCGGCCTGATCGCGGCGGTCGGGTTCGTTTGGGGATTTGGCTGCGGGTTGGGCGCGATCGAAACGGCAGAAACGGGGAACTCTGCCGGCGCTATTGGCCACGCGGCGCTCCCCTGCGCCTCCCCCTGCGCGTTGGTGGGGAACCGTTTTCGGAGCCCTGCGTTCCGGCGCGAGTCGTCGTCGCCTCAGCCAACGTCGCCCCGCGTTCTCGTCGCCAGTCTCGACCAGCCCCTGACGATCGGGACGATTGGGGTCAGATCCGACGGCGTTCGGGCTCGAAAATACCGTGTCCGACCGTTTCCTAGCGGCGGCGGAAGAGCCCCGCCCGTTTGGGTTGTGGGGCCTCGGTGGGTGGGGGCGGGCTGTCCGATTTCTCGCCGCCGTGGAGAAGGCGATTGAAGAGGCCGCGGCGCGGGCGGTCGGCGGCCGGGGCGGCCGGCTCCGTGTACTCCGGGGGTTCGACCCCGAAGGTCTCGCCCCCTCGGCGGCGGTCACGGAAGAGCCCCGGACGGTCGCCCAAGGGGAAGAGGGCGGGGTCCATCTCCGGATCCCCACGGGCGGCGTCGAGCCCGGTCGGGCCGACGATGTTGCGGTTGACCTCTTCGATGTTGCGCTCGGTGAGGTCTTCGGTGGACTCGATGATGTGCGGCTGGAGGAAGATGAGCAACTCGCGGCGGGTGGTGCTCTTCGAAGATGAACCGAGCACATGTTTGATCCCGGGGACGCGGGCGAGCAACGGCAGACCGTTGACGTTTTCGGTGTCGTCCTCCTGAATGATGCCACCGAGGACGACGATCGCCTTGTTCGGCAGGCGGACACGGGTCTCGAAGGTTTGGGTGGCGATGTTCGGCACGCGGTTGTTCGAGATGGTGGTGAAGCCGGTGATGTTCTCGTTGGTCTGCGAGATCGTCAGCGTGACCTCGTCCTTCGAGTTGATCAAGGGCACGACGTCGAGTTGCAGGAGGACTTCTTCGAACCCGATCGACGAGTTGATGGTGTCGGTCGAGTTGAGCGAGGAGGTGGTGGAGGTCGGCACCGCGACGCGCTCGCCGGAGGCGATGGAGGCCGGCTCGTTGTTGGCGGTGTAGACGAAGGGGCGGGAGATGACCTGGAAGCGGGAGGTGTTCTCGAGAACCTCGATGTAGGCGTTCAAGAAGTCGCCGATCTGCGCCCAGGCGCTCAAGCCCTCGGCCGCAGCCGGGAAGTTGGCGATGGTGTCGAGCGCCGAGACGTCGATCACCGACGAGCCGGAGCCGGCGGCGGTCCGGTAGAGGCCGGCGATGTTCACCGCCTGGCCGCCGACATCGATGTTGTCCACGGTGCGGAGGAGATCGGTGCCCTTGCGGATGTCGTCGCCGAGGGTGACTTGGGCGATGACCGCGCTGATGTAGACCTGGCGCGGGCGGATATCGATCTCGTCGAGCAGCTGGTCGATGATGCGCAGGTGCTCGGGCGGCCCGGAGACGACGATGTTGTTCAGCTGGGGGTCGCCGATGATGAGGGTGTTGCCGATGGTGAAGGACTCCGGCCCGCCGATGTCTTGGCTGGAGAGGGTGCCGCCGCCGCCGAGGCCGGAGAAGCCGCCGGTGGTGGTGCCGAAGCCGTTGTTGCCGCCCGTGCGGTTGTTGGTGCGGGTGTTGTTCCCCGTGGTGCGGTTGTTGCTGAGGCCGGTGGTACGGGTCGAGGTGCCGGCCGTGGTGCGCCCGAGGGCCGAGCCGCCCCCGCCCGCGCCGCCGGTGTCGGCGCCGTAGCGCAGGAGGGCGTTTTCGGCCACCGGCAGGAAATCGGCGACGGGGATGTACTTGAGCTCGCGCTTGAGGAAGTTGTCGATCTGGCTCGGGGCGTCGTAGATGTCGATGAGAGCCTGGATGTAGGCGAAGTCCACCGGGCGAGCGATGACGAGGATGGCGTTGGTGCGGGCGACCGCCTTGATGATGATGTCGTCGGCGTTCGGCACGGCGGTGCCGGCATCGGCGTCGCCACCTCCGGCTGGCGCCTCACCGGGCGTTCTGCCCTGAGGGCTGATGACGATGTTCGGCCGCGCTTGCCCGCCGGCGCCGCCGCCGGTGCGGGCTTGGCTTTGCTCCTGCAAGATCTCGTTGAGGGCGCCCGCCACCTCCTCGGCGTCGGCGCGCAGCAGGGTGATCTCCTGCGGGATGACGGGGTTGGTGTTGGGCACATCGATCTCGTCCTTGAGCTTGATGAGCGTGCGGATGACCGGGACGTTGTCGGTGATGACGATGGCGTTGACGTTCTCGACCGGGCTCATGACCGTGTAGGCGTTCGGCTTGGCGATCGCCTGGAAGACGGTCTGCGCCTCCTGCATGGTGACGTGGTCGAACTTCATCACGTAGGTGACCAGTTCGTCCCCCGGCGGGAGGTCGTCGCCGCTGACGTAGACGCGGTTGCCGTCGCGGCCGACCAGCGAGGTGTTGGTGCCGACGAGGACGTCGGTCGCGTCGTCCTTCTCCATGATGGCGTAGCCGTTGAGGAGCAGGCTCTCCTTGATGAATTTCACCGCATCCTCGTAGGTCATCGGGTGGATGCTGTTGATGGTGATCGTCGAGGCGGCGAGGGAGTTGTCGACCAGCAGCCGCTTGCCGCTCCACTCCTCATAGCGGGGGATGACGTGGTCGCCGATCGGGACGTTGACCCAGTTGACATAGGCCATGCCGTCCGGGGGGACGGCTTGGGCGCGGAGCGTCGAGGGGGTCAAACACCCGCAGCCGAGCACGACAGCGAGCGCGCAGGCGAGGTGGTGGAGAGAGGGTCTGAGCATGGTGGGCGAGGTTCCTGGCTGAGAGAGGTTGGAGAGGGAGGTGGTGTCGCGAGGGGAGGCGACGGGGATCGGGGGGAGGCCGCGTTCTAACGCCCCGGTGGAAGCACCACCGAGCGGCGGCGGGTGGGGGCGGAAGAGCGCGACGGGGGCGTGCGCTGCGGGGCGGTGCGGGGGCTGTTGCCGCGGGGGTTGTTGTTGCCGGGGTTGGCGATGGCCTGGTTGAGGTGGTTGGCCATCTCCTGCGCCGCCTGCTGCTGCGCGGCGGCCGCCTGCGCCTGCTGCTGCGGGGTCTGCGGCTGGGCAGGTGAACGGGGGGCGGCGCCACGGGCGGGGGCCCGCGGAGCGCTCGGCGCCCCTGAGGCGACCTGGGTGAGGCGC
>JAUIGD010000266.1 GCA_030430255.1 Verrucomicrobiia bacterium | reverse complement strand
TGCCCGAGCCGATTCCAACGCCAACACCCTCAGCATCAACGAGGGCAAGCCGCAGCCCGGAGCTTGGTGATCGATCCAGGCTAGCCCTCGGCAGGATCCCGAGTAGGCTGGTGCTCGCGGCGTTCCCCGCTGTTCGCCGCGATCCCCCACCCCACCATTCCTCCCGATGGCCAACCCGTCGACAGCCCCACCACAGGTCGGGCGCCACCCCCACGCCGCACGCCTCCGACCCCTCGCCTGGACGCTCTTGGCACTGCTGTGCGGAGCCTCACCGGCACAGGCGCTGACTTTGCAAGACGACACCCATCGCGCCGCGGACGTCTCCGGCCAGACGGTGACGATGAGCGGCCGCGCGGAGCTCCACCTCACGGGCGGCGGCAACCCGGTCTCGGGCAGCACGGTGCACCTCAACTCCGAGGACGCGTGGGTGTTCTTTCACGCGATCGAGCCTTCGGATGTGGGATCGTCGATCCTCACGCGCCTCCGCGTCGACGGGGCGGTCGCGAGCAAAGGAACGAACGTGCGCGTCGTCCAGCACGCCCAGGGATCGGTGGTGATCCCGCACGGCGACGAATTCCTGCCGCTGACGGTCTTCACAGGGCAGAACTTCACCGGCCTCTCCAGGTCGTTGCGCCCGCACCGGGCCTACAGCATCGCCGAGCTCGGCGCGTTCCAGAACCGCATCCGCTCCTTCGTCCTCAAGCGGGGCTACATGGCGACCATGGCGGACCACAGCGACGGCTTGGGGAGCAGGCAGCTCTACATCGCCCAAGATGCGGACCTCGAGGTGCCGGTGCTGCCGTCGGGCATCGACGCCGACATCAGCTTCATCCGCATCTCCCCGTGGCGCTGGGTCACGAAGAAAGGGACCTGCGATGTCGACGCGGACGCGCTCGACGCGACCTGGCGCTACAACTGGAACATCGACAGAAACTCGGCGGACGACTGGGAATATGTCGCCATCAAACAGCAGCCTCACTGGCCGTCGACCAACCAGAATTGGGAGTCGCGCGGCGTGAACCACCTCTCCGGGTTCAACGAACCCGACAACCCGGTCGAGGATGCCTACCAGAACCTGACTCCCCAGGGCTCGGTCTCCGACGCCGTCGCTCGCTACCCCGAGTTGATCCGCACCGGCTTGCGCGTCGGGGCACCGGCGGTGACCGATGGCGGGCTCGGCTGGATCAGCGACTTCATGAGCCAGGCGGACGCCGCCGGGATGGCCATCGACTACGTGCCGGTGCACTACTACCGGAGCCAGGCGAGCAACGACCCGGCCGCCGCCGCGAGCCAGATGTACAACTTCCTGCGCAGCGTCCACGACGCCTCCGGAGGGCGGCCGATCTGGGTGACCGAGTTCAACAACGGCGCGAACTGGACGAACAACGCGCACGACCCTAGCACCGGCGAGAACCGCGACGTCGTCCAGGCGATGATCGAGATGATGGACGACACGCCCTGGATCGAGCGCTACGCGATCTACAGCCGCGTCGAGTGGTTCCGCCAAACGCACTACGACGAGGGGGGCATCACGCCGATGGGGGCGATGTACCGCGACCACGAGGCGCCGATCGCCTACCGGCAGGAGATCTCGAACTCGAGCAAGACGGGCGTCGCGTCGTTCCTGTTCGAGGGCGACACGCGCGACACCTCCGGCAACGGCAACGTCTGCCTGGCCTACGGCACGCCGAGATTCGTCCCCGGGCCGCGCGGCCAGGCGATCGAGTTCGACGGCGAGAACGACCACCTTCGGCTGACGGGGCGCTTCGGTGACAGCACGGACTTCACCTTCGCCGCCTGGGTGCGCTGGGACGGCGGCGGCAACTGGCAGCGGATCTTCGACTTCGGCGACGGCACCGCCCGCTACATGTTCCTCACGCCGAGGACGACCACGGGCAACCTGCGGTTCGCCATCAGGAACGGTGGCGGCGAGCAGCAGCTCAACGCCCCGGCGCTCACCCCCGGCGTCTGGACCCACGTCGCGGTCACCATCGCCGGCGACACCGGCAAGCTGTTCGTCGGCGGGGCGCGCGTGGACACCAACACCAGCATGACCATCAACCCCAGCCAGCTCGGCACCGAGGCGAACTTCCTCGGCGACAGCCAGTTTTCTGCGGACCCGCTGTTCGACGGCGCGATCGATGACGTGCGCATCTTCAACTTCGCGCGCAGCGATGGCAGGATCGCCGCCTTCGCCGGGGACGCGGCCCCCGGCTTCCCGGCCGACCTCGCCGCGGGTCAGGCGACCGTGAACCTGCCCTTCTCCGGCAGCTTGGCCGATGGCGTCAGCGGCGGCACCGGCCCGCTCGCGTTTGAGAAGCTCGACGGACCGGGCTGGCTGGCGATCGCCGCCGACGGCTCGTTCACGGGCGTGCCGAGGCTGGAGGACACCGGCGACAACGTCGTGCTCGTGTCCGTCACCGACGCCAACAAGGTTTCGAGCACGGTTCACTGGACGGTGGAGGTCGCGGCGCCCGATCCGGTGGTGCGACTCACCTTCGAGGACAGCGAGGATTGCGTGCTCGGCAACGCCGACGTCTCGCTCGCGAGCGGTGCCGGTCTCGTCGCCGACCCACGCAGCCGTTCGCTCCTCTTCGACGGCAGCGACGACCACGCTGTCCTCCCCGAGGGCGTCGCCTCGAGCGACGCCATCACCGTCGCCACATGGGTGCGCTGGGACGGCGGCGACGCGTGGCAGCGGATCTTCGACTTCGGCAACGGCACCGATTCCTACCTGATGCTCAGCCCGCGCTCGAGCAGCAACCGGCTCGAGTTCGCGATCAAGAACGGCGGCGGCAGCCAACGGCTCGAGGCGAGCCAGCTGCCGGCCGGCACGTGGAAGCACGTCGCGGTCACGCTCGCCGGCGGCACCGGCCGACTCTACGTCGACGGCTCCCTGGTCGCAACCAACGCGTCGATCACCATCAAGCCGTCCGACATCCGCCCGGTCACCAACTACCTCGGCAGGAGCCAGTGGCCGGACCCCTACTTCGACGGGCGCCTCGACGAGTTCCACATCTTCCCGCGCGCACTGGCGCAGGCCGAGATCGCCGGACTCATGAACGGCGCCGGGCCGGAGTTCGACGTCGGCGAGTTGAGCTTCACCGCTCTCGATCCGGGCGAAGTCTTCGAAGCTTCCCTGCTTCCCAACGTCGCAGCGGGCGTCGCGCCGTTCCAGTTCACGAAGCTCTCCGGCCCGACCTGGTTGGTGATCGATCCCGGCGGCCGCCTCTCCGGCGTCCCCGGTGCGGAGGACACCGGAGACAACCTCTTCCGCGTCCAGCTGAGCGACGCCAGCGGCCTGAGCAGCGCCCTCACCGTGACGGTTCCGGTCAATCCTCCGGCCGGTTTGTTCGCACACTATCCGTTCAATGGGGACGCCACCGACCGCGTCGGGGGGCGCCACGGCACCATGAACGGGGGCCCGATCTTCAGGGAAGGTTGGTACGACGGCGCGCTCAACTTCGACGGCTCGAACGACTCCCTGCAGCTCCCCTCGGGGATCGTCTCGGGCCTCGACGACATCACCCTCGCCGCCCGCGTCCGCTGGGATGGCGGCGGCCAATGGCAGCGCATCTTCGACTTCGGCAACAACACCAGCGAGTTCATGTACCTCACGCCGCAATCGAGCGCCGACACGCTGCGCTTCTGCATCAATCTCGGCGGGACGCAGCAGCTGCTCGAGACGGCCCGCCCGCGCGGGCGGGATTGGTTCCACGTCGCCGTCACCCTCTCCGGCAACACCGGCACCCTCTACGTCGACGGCGCCGCCGAAGACACAGGCACCGTCACCCTGGACCCGTCCGACATCGCGCCCACCCGCAACTACCTCGGCGCCAGCCAGTTCTCGGGCGACCCTCCGCTCGATGGCATCATCGACGACTTCCGCATCTACAGCCGCGCGCTGAGTGCCGCGGAAGTTTACGCGCTCGCCGTCCCGCCGCCACCCACGGTCGTCGAGTCAGGCTACGACGCGTGGGCGTCCGCGATCCCCTTCGCCGAGGGCCAGGCGGGATGGGGCTTCGACGCCGATCGCGACGGCAGCCTGAACGCCTTCGAGTGGTTGCACGGCACCGATCCACTCGATCCCGCGAGTACGGAGCAGGCCGCCACCGGAGCCGTACCCGCGAGCGCCCTCGGGCTCGCCGGCACCGGGACCTTCCTGACCGTCCAGACGCGCGTGCGCAAGATCCGGCCGGGGATCACCCTCCACGTCGAGCGCGCGACCGACCTCGTCGGTTTCGAACCCAACGCGGCCATCCTCTTGGATCCTCCCCTCGATGATGGCGAATTCGAGATCCTGACCTGGTATTGCCCCACCCCCATCTCGCAGGCAGGCGAGGCGTTCCTCCGCATCAAAGCCACGCGGGGATAGGAGCCCGTCGGGCTTGCCCACCCCGGCGCCAGTTCAGCCCCCGCAGCCGGACGGCGGGGGCGACCGCCCGCAAGTCCAGGCGAAGTAGCCGCCGTCGTAGTTCCTCGCACGGAGCCCCAACAGCTTGGCGGTCAGGAAAGCCACGCTCGAGCGCCAGCCCGTGCCGCAGTAGAAGATCAGCTCGCGCCGCCCGCCTTCGACCTCGGCATCGATCACGCCCAGTTCGCGCCAGCGCCGTTGGATGTCCGCGAGCGCGGGGCCGATCCGACCTCCGGATGGCTCCAACAGATTCTTCCAGTCCCCCTGATGGACCGCGGTGGGGATGTGGCCTTGGCTCTCGAAAAACTGGTAGTGGTGGATCAGCGAACCGTCCCGCTCCCCCTTGTTCCGCACATCGACGACGATCGCCGCGCTGCCGCGGCACGCGACCGCCCACCGCACGTGATCGGTCGTCGCCAAGTACTCCTCCCGCGCCCGCCACGAGAAGCACCCCTCCGGCCGCGATGCCGCGACTCCCCACACGGTCTCGACCCGTGAACTCACCTGCCCCCCACACGCCAGCCATGCATCGACCCCACCGTCGAGAAGGCGGACTTCGGCGACGCCCGCATAGAGCAACCCCCACACCACGCGCGCCGCCGCCATCGCCCCGTCGGGCTCGCAGCCGTAAACCACGACCCGCGACGCGGGGGCGATCCCCAGCCGCTCCAGAGCCTTGGTCAAGTCAGCGTGGGGCAAGACGGTCGCGTCTTCCGGCGCGTCGTACCGCGGGTAGTATTTGGCCGCGTCCAAACCGGCCTCGATGTAGGAGGGATGCACTTGGATCGCCCCGGGAAGGTGGCGGTCATTCGGGTGTGCCGGGTCGGCGGGATGGTCGCCCGAGGTGAAATGCGCCTCGAGCAGCACCGTCCGCCCCCCATCTCCGTGGCTCAGCCAAGCCACCACTTCCGCCGGACCGACCAAACGGAATTCGGCATTGGGCGCCCCGGCCCCCACCGGCACGACCGTCCCCCCCACCCGCGCAGGATCGCGGGAGGTGTGGCTCAACGGGCGACGACCGCCGCCCCGCCTCTGCGGGGTCAGCGCCATCGGAGCTTGCGATAGCGGTCCACCCCCGCACCATGCACCCGAACAGCACCCGTCCAAAACGATTTCGCAGCGGCCCCTCCCCGCTTGCAGGGGCGCCCCGCCGCCCTACTTTCGCAGCCTTCCCTCTCTCACCTTCCCACCCACCCACCACCATGTCCCCACTCATCGGCATCATCATGGGCAGCGACTCCGACTGGCCGACGCTTTCCAAAGCCGCCGCGATTTTGCGCGAGTTCGACGTCGCCCACGAAGCGGAAGTGGTCAGCGCCCACCGCACGCCCGACAAACTCTTCCGCTACTCGCGGGAGGCCGCCGGTCGCGGGCTCAAAGCCATCATCGCCGGCGCCGGAGGGGCGGCCCACCTGCCGGGGATGGTCTCCGCGCTGACCCCGCTCCCCGTCCTCGCCGTCCCCGTGAAATCGCGCGCCCTCAACGGCGTCGACTCCCTGCTCTCCATCGTCCAGATGCCCGCTGGCATCCCCACCGCCACCTTCGCCATCGGCGAGGCCGGCGCCACCAACGCCGCGCTGTTCGCCATCGCCATCCTCGCCCTGGATGACGCCCGGCTCGCCGCGAAACTGGCCGACTATCGCGAATCCCTGCGCGCGAACGTCGAAGCCAAAACCCTACCGGAGTCGGCCCCCGCCGAATGAGCCACACCGCCCCCGTCCTCGCCCCAGGCACCGGCGCGACGATCGGCATCCTCGGCGGCGGCCAGCTCGGGCGCATGCTCGCCCTCGAGGCCCGCCGCATGGGCTACCGGATCGTCTCCTGGTCCGGCGGCCCCGACAGCGGCCCCGCCGCGCTCGCCGACGTCGTCATCGAGGGGGCCTTCGACGACCCGGGCGCGCTCGAACAATTCCTCGGCGCCGCCGACGCGGCCACGGTCGAGTTCGAGAATATCCCCTCCGACTTGCTGGAGGCCGTCGCCGGGCGGCTGCCGATGGCGCCGAACACCCGCTCGGTCATCACCGCCCAGCACCGCGAACGCGAGAAGACCTTCCTCGCCAATGCCGGTTTCCCCTGCGCCCCTTTCTGGATCGTCGATTCGGAGCAACAGCTCGCGGCCGCCTTGGCCGCGCTGCCAGACGGGGCGGGCGGGGTTTTGAAAACCGCCGAGTTCGGCTACGACGGCAAAGGCCAAGCGAAGGTCGACCGCGACGCCGATCCCGCCGCGACGTGGGAGGCCTTCGGCGCGCCGCGCGCGGTCCTCGAGCAGCGCATCGAACTCGCCTCCGAGCTGTCGGTCGTGCTCGCCCGCGGGCGCGACGGGGCCACCGCGCACTTCCAGCCGGTCGAAAACTTCCACCGCGACCACATCCTCGACCTCTCGCTGGCGCCGGCGCGCCTGCCGGGGGAGGTCTCCGACCGGGCGGCGGCGATCGCCACCGCGATCGCCGATGAACTCGACTACGTCGGCACCCTCGCCGTCGAATTTTTCCTCTCGACCGCGGGTGAACTGATGGTCAACGAACTCGCGCCGCGACCGCACAACAGCGGTCATCACACGCTCGACGCCTGCCAGACCTCGCAGTTCGAGCAGCAGCTGCGCGCGCTCTGTGGTCTGCCGCTCGGTTCACCACGGCCGACCTCCACCGCCGCGATGAGCAACCTGCTCGGCGACCTCTGGGACCTGGAGACCGGTGCCCCGCCCGACTGGGCGCCCGTGCTCGAGACCCCCGGCGCGCACCTCCACCTCTACGGGAAGCGCCACCCTCGACGAGGTCGCAAGATGGGGCATATCACCTTCACCGGCTCCGACTTGGACTCCACGCTGAGCACCGCGAACCGCGTGCGTTCCGCTCTCGGGCTGCCGGAGGCCGGGCGGTGAACGACGGGAACCCGGAGGCGAGACGCCACCGGGACGGACATCGGCGGGACGCCGATGCCACGGACCTCCTCCGATGGGGGCCAAGCGCTGCCTCCACCCGACGCAACCGCCGCTTCCGTCTTTCAATTATTTAGCGATTCCTAAAAATTAACCTCCCTTGACGGAATGGCCACCCGCGCCTAATTGGCCAGATTCCTCGACGCCATGGAAGGCCTCAACCTCATCGAACTCTTCAAGCGCGGCGGCTTCATCATGTGGCCGCTGCTCATCTTGGGCATCCTCGCGATGGCGGCCATCATCGACCGGGCGGTCTATTTTTGGACGCGCCGCTACAAAGTCCCCGACACCCTCGACCGGCTGCAACCCTTGTTCGAGGGGCAGAGCCCCCCCGCTGGAGAGGAGGCGCCCAAGGATCCCCTGTTCGCGATGGGGGCCGCCTACTACAAAGACCGCGAGGCCGAACCCGGACAGCGCGCCGGGGTGTTGCGGCGCCGCGCCCGGGCCCTCATCCAAGAAGGTGAGGCACGGGTCCGCCTGCTCGCCACCATCGCCGCCATCGCGCCGCTGATCGGTCTCCTCGGCACCGTGTGGGGGATGGTGCAGGCCTTTTTCGAGATCGAGCTCGGCGGCGACAACGTCCGCCCGTCCGACTTCGCCGGCGGCATTTGGGAAGGCTTGCTGACCACCGTGTTCGGCCTCGCGGTCGCCATCCCGGCGCTCGCCGCCGTACGGATTTTCGAGGGCAGGGTCGAGCGCCTCGCCCATGACATGAACGACGTCATCTCCCACCTCGACGAATGGACGGGTCAGCGGACCGAGTGATCCCGGACGCCGTCAAGCTGGTCGACTACCAGCGGCCGCGCGACCGGAATATCGACCTCACGCCCCTGCTGGACGTGGTGTTTCAGCTGTTGATCTTCTTCATGGTCAGCGCGCAGTTCACCGCGCCCAAGGCGAAGATCGACCTCCCGCTCGGCTCCGGCGGGGCGGAGCCGGACAAGGCGAGCACCGTCCTTGTCGAAGTCACCGCCTCGGGCGAGATCCGTGTCGATCACGAACGGGTCGCCGAAGCCGACTTCAAAGCCGCCCTCACCGCCGCCATGGACCGCCTCGGGGCGAAGAAAGTCCGATTCCACGGCGACCGCGGACTCGACTACGGCGTGTTCGTCACCCTCATGGACAGCGCCCAAGAACTCGGCGCCGAAGGCATCGAGATCGTCAAAGACCGTCTCCCCGCCCCCGAAGAATAGACGCGCTCCCGTTCCGCCGGACCGCCATCCCGCCCCACCACCATGATCCGCTACGCACGCCGCAAGCCCAAACGCGACCTCTTCATCCTCTGGCTCGGCATCTCGACCATGGCCTTCGGCGTCGGTGGCGCCACCCTGCGCGGAATCTCGGCGGTCAAAGCCACACCCGTCCTGATCGACAGCGAACCGACCGTGCTCCCCGTCTCGCTCGTCGAAGCGCCGCCCACCGCACCGCCCACCACACCGTCCGCCCCCGCCGAGACACTACTCCCCGCGGGGGGCGACATCGGCACGGTCGCCGATCC
>JAUIGD010000671.1 GCA_030430255.1 Verrucomicrobiia bacterium | reverse complement strand
ATCTTGACCGTCTTGAGGCAGGTCTCGGCCGAGGTGCCGCCGATGACGAAGGCGAGGTGGTAGGGCGGGCAGGCGGCGGTGCCGAGCGAGCGCATCTTCTCGATGGCGAACTCGCGCAGCCGCTTCGGATTGAGCAGCGCCTTGGTTTCCTGGTAGAGGAAGGTCTTGTTCGCCGAGCCGCCGCCCTTGCTGACGAAGAGGAACTTGTAGGCATCGCCCTCGGTGGCGTAGAGGTCGATCTGGGCGGGGAGGTTGGTACGGGTGTTGGCCTCCTCGAACATCGTCAGGGGTGCGGTCTGCGAGTAGCGCAGGTTCTCCTCGGTGTAGGTCTTGTGGACGCCCTTGGAAAGGAACTCGGCGTCGTCGCAGCCGGTCCACACCTGCTGGCCCTTTTTGCCGATGATGGTGGCGGTGCCGGTGTCCTGGCAGTTGGGCAGGATGCCGTTGGCGGCGATCTCGGCGTTCTTGAGCAGCATGGCGGCGACCATCCGGTCGTTGTCGGTGGCCTCGGGATCGTCGAGAATGGCGGCGACCTGTTTCAGGTGGCTCGGCCGAAGGGTGAAGTTGATCGCCTTGAAGGCCTCGTTGGCCAGCAGGGTCAGCGCGTCGGGCTCGACCTTGAGCATCGGGGTGCCGTCGAAGTCGGCGACCGACACGTGCTCGGAGCTGATCAATTCATACTCGGTGGTGTCGGGACCGAGCGGGAAGGGGTCCTGATAGTGGAACGGCTTGTCGGGCATGCGGCGACTCTAGGAACCGAGCGGGGGAGGTCCAGCGCATCGGAGGAAACGCGCGGAAGCCGACAGGATCGGACCACGAAAAAGCCCGCCTTCCACGGGGGAGGGCGGGCTCGGAAAAAGGAAAGGTTCCGGTCCTCAGCGGCGGCGGCGCAGGAGAAACAGTCCACCCGCGAGGCCGAGAAGGGCGGTCGAGGGCTCGGGAATGGTGGTCGTTCCGACCGTGATCCACATCCGGTCCTGCTCGCCTGCCTGGGCGGAGGCGTAGAAGTAGTTGTAGCCGCCGTTGTCCGTCCAGTTGCCGGCGTTGATCTCGGCGAGGTGGCTCTCGGCGAGAAGAAGGGCATCGGCGGCGGTGCCGGTGTAGCCGGACGCGAAGTCGATCACGGACAGATCAAACGCGCCGGGAACGCCAACGGGATTGTCATCGAGAGAGTAGAAGCCGGTGCCGAACTGATCGTCTTCGATGATCTCCCACGCCGCCAGCTGGATGGCGGCGCCGAAAGTGGCCGCCTGATCGTAGTCGGAGGCGGCGACCAGGAGGAAATCGGCGAGTGTGTTTGAAAACAGCGCCCGGAGATCGCTTTCCTGGGTGGCGGAGAGAGAGCCGAAGCCGGCGGCGACGTCGTAGGTCGACGTTCCGGTGGGGCCGACGAACATCTGGGTGCAGAGATCCGTGACGGTGACCTCGCTGCCGTCTCCGAGTGTGACGGTGGTCCGCTTGAGGCCCACGGGATTCACCGAGTAGGGGTTGGGGCCGGATCCGGTGCTGTTGTTGAAGTTGATCGCCGCCGGGTTTCCGCCCGAGTCCTGGGCCACGTAGTCCTGAACGATGCGGTAGGTGTTCGGGGCATACGGCGAGGTGCCGTCATAGCCGAAGGTCTGCCCGACGACAGGAGAGGCAGCGAAGGCAAGGATCGCGCCGGAG
>JAUIGD010000265.1 GCA_030430255.1 Verrucomicrobiia bacterium | reverse complement strand
GGCCGGCAAGTCCTTCGGCGAAGAGCTCTGGCGCTCCCTCGCGGTCGGCGCGCTCCTCATCTGGATCGCCGAAGCGGCGCTCGCCCGCTGGGTCGCCCGCTCGCGCAAACTCGGCGCCACCGCCGCGGTCGGCTTCTCCGGGCGGCGCCGGCCGGGCGAGCGCTTCGAAGCCGGCCTCGCCGACCTGCGCGGGGATCCGGCCCCGGGCAGCTCGCGCTGATCAGCGATCGCCCCAAGCCGTTGCGCCCCCCCCGCGGTGCTAGCCCGGATCGATCACCACCTCCGCAGGCGAGGCGCCGCCGATCGTTGATGCTGAGTAGGCGGCGGCAGGGACAGGCGAAGCGGCTGGGTGAACACCCTGCCCGAGCCGATCACCACGCCAACACCCTCAGCGTCAACGAGGGCGAGCCACAGCCCGGAGCTTGGTGATCGATTCGGGCTAGGCCGGGCTGGGGCGAATGGCGCACGGTGATGGAGAAGTGCCGGAGGCACGAGAGAGAGTAGCGCGGAGTGGAGCGCCAGCGGAACTCCGGGGCACCGGAACGCGTAGCGGTTCGCCCCGGCAGGGGCGGGAGAAGCCTCGGCAGAGCGATGCACCACCTGAACCCAGCGCCATTCGGGCTAGCGGTCCCCCCATTTGACGCCACCGGCGCCCCGGCGCCACTGTCGGCCAGCCAACCATGCCGCCCGAAGACCTCCGCCCCGACCTGATCGCCCCCTCCGTGCCGACGGCGTGGTTGATCGTGGCGTTGATCGCGACCGCCATCGCCTGGTCGGGCGGGCATCGGCTGCGCAGCACGAGCGCCGGGACGGCGGCCCGCCCGGCGCTGGCGGCGCTCCGCTTCGCGGCCGGATCGGCCTGCCTCTGGCTCGCGGCACAACTCTTCGCCCGCGCCGTCCACCTCGCGACGCCCTGGCCCCTATGGGCGGTGGCCGCGCTTGGCGCAGCGGGGGTCGAAGCCTGTGCGGCGCTCTCCCGCGGCAGCAGGGCGCTCGCCGGGCGTCGGGGCAGCGCTCTGCTAGGCGCGCTGCGCTCGGGGGCAGTGCTCGGGTTGACGGCGATGCTCCTCCAGCCCGTCTGGTCGCGCGAAGCGGAGCGCGAGATGCAGCGGGAGCTGGTGGTGTTGATCGACGACAGCATGTCGATGGCCCTCGCGGACCAAGGCCTGACGATCTCCGAGAAGCTGCGCGTCGCCGCCTTGCTCGGGGTCGAGCCCGCCGCGAGGCCCGGCACGCTGTCCGCGATCGAGCGCGACCTCGCCCTGTTGGAGAAGCGGCTGGTGATCGAGGCCGGTGCCCTCCAGCCGCCCGAAGGCGTGAGCGCCACTGCGGCCGACGCCTTGATCGCTCGCCGCGCGCCCGACCTGCGGGCGGTGCTCGAGCGCGGCGCCCGGGAGGCGGCGAGCCTCGCCGACGCCGTCGGTCGCGAGCGCGCGCGCCACCCCGACCTCAGCGGGCCGACGGCGCAGCTGCTCTCCGACTACGATGTGCGGATCCGCGACGGGATCGCCGCCGAACTCGGCCGGGCCGCTGGGGAGGTGGCGAGGGGCGCCTACCCCGACGCGAGGGGGCGGCTGCACGGAGTCGGCCGCCAGCTGCGCTTCGTGTTGGAGAAGCTCCCCGCCGCAGCGGCCGAGACCGACCGCCTCTTCTATGACGCCCTCCCCGCACCGGAGCGCGAGCGGATCGACGCCGCGGCCACCGCCACCCGCGCGGCCATCGCCCGCGAGATCCTCCGGCGCCCCCCTGCCGGTGACGCGGCTCAGGATCCCCGAGCCTCGCTCGCGGAGGCGCTCGCCGCCGGCTACCGGGTTCGCTTCATCCGCTTCGCCGAGGGGGCGGCGGAGATGGACGGCGGGCGGTGGCTGGCCGGGAGCGGCGCCGAAGCGGCGGAGGAGGCCTTCGCCGAAGCGGCGACCGCGGCCTTCGCCGAAGCGGCGACCACGGCCGCCTCCGAGGCGCCCGCCGGCGAGGCCCCCGCCACCGGTCCTGCGGCGCCCGGAGGCTTCCGGTCCCGCGACCGCACCGACCTCGCCGCCGCGTTCGACGCCGTCCTCGAACGGGTGCCCACCGCCGACCTCGCCGGCGTCTTGGTGATCGGCGACGGGCGGCACAACGGTGACCGCGCCGCGGAGGAGGGCGCGCGCCGGCTCGGCCTCGCGGGCGTGCCGGTGTGCGCGGTCGCGGTCGGCAGCAGCGTCGGCCCGCGCGACGCCGCGGTCCTCGCGGTGCGGGCCCCCGACTCGATCTACCAGGACGACCTCGCCGTCGTGCAGGCGGACCTCAAGCTCGACGGGCTGCTCGGCGAGACGCTGCAGGTCGACCTCAAGCAGGGCGGGCGCGTGATCGATAGCGAAACAGTGGAGGTACAAAGCATGGCAGACAGGCCGACCGTGCGCTTCTCCCACACGCCGGAGGACATCGGCATCTTCGACTACGAGGTCGCCGTCCACGCCGTCGCTGGCGAGGCCTTCCGCGACAACAACCGCTGGGGCTTCCAGGTCGCCGTCACCGACGACCGGACGGACGTGCTGCTCGTCGACAGCTACCCCCGCTGGGAGTTCCGCTACCTGCGCAACCTCTTCTACGCGCGCGACAAATCGGTCCACCTGCAGCACCTGCTGCTCGCCCCCGACCGCATCGACGGCGCCCCTCCCCCGCCGCTCATCCCCGCCTCCGCCGGGCGGCGCTTCGGCGAGGCCGAGGCCACCGCACTGCCCTCGGGCCGGGAGGAGTGGCTGCGCTTCGACGCCTTCATCCTCGGCGACCTCCCGCCCGCGGCGCTCTCCCCTGAGGACTGGGAGGCGCTGCGCTACGCCGTCGCCGAACGCGGAGCGCTGCTGGTCGTCATCGCCGGCCAGCGCTGGATGCCACACGCGCACGACGCGCCCGCCTTGCTCGAGATGCTGCCGACAGCGCCCCGCCGATCGCCCGCCCCGCCCGGGGCATACCGGCTCCGCATCGCCCAGGCCGGACGGTCACACCTGGCGATGCGGCAGGCCGATGACCCGGCGGTGAGCGCGATGGTGTGGGGCGGGTTGCCGCCCCTATACTGGCGCCACGCCGCCGGCGAGCCCAAGCCGGCCGCCGAGGTGCTGGCCTACGCAGAGCCCGTGTCCGGCGCCCTCGCGGAGGCGGCGCGCGGGGGCTTCGGCACGAGGGAGGAGCAGCTCCGCGCCGAGAGCGAAGGCGCCTTGATCGTCTCCGGGCGATATGCGCTGGGCCGCGTCATGCAGGTCAACTTCGATGCCACCTGGCGGCTGCGCTACGGCGTCGGCGACACCTTCCACCACCAGTTCTGGGGCCAGGTCCTCCGCTGGGGGACCGGCGAGAACCTGCGCGCTGGCAACGACTTGATCCGGCTCGGCACCGACCGCTTGAGCTATGCTCCGGGGGGACGGGTCAAAGCCCTGGCCAAGGTGCTCGACGAGGGGCATCAGCCGGTGGAGGACGGCGAGGTTTCGGTCGCGATCTACGCGCGCGACGCGCTCCTGTTGCGCAGGGCCTTGACCTACCGATCCGGTTCGAACGGGATCTACGAGGGCGAGCTCGAGGCGCCTGAGGAACCCGGGCGCTACCGGGTCGTGCTCGAGGGCGCCGAGGTTTCGCGGGTGCTCGGCGCCGGGGGCTCGGCCGCGGTCGAGACCGAGCTGATCGTCAACCCGGCGAGCAACGCCGTGGAACTCGCCGAGCTGACCGCCGACCGCGCCGCCCTCGGGCAGCTCGCCGCCCTGGCCGAGGGCGCCGTCGCCGACCCCGACAACGCCGCCTCCCTGCTGCCGTTCTTCCTCGACCCCGGACGCGTGGTCAGCGAGACCCGCGAGCGCCCGCTGTGGGACCACCCGCTGCTCCTGCTGCCGATCCTCCTGTTGCTCGGCATCGAGTGGGCGGTCCGCCGCAACGCCGGGATCCCGTAGCGGGCCGGCGCTCTCGTCGACCGCCCCCCTAGCCCGGAGCTTGGTGATCGATCCGCGCTAGCGCCGACTCCCGGAGCCGCGGCGCCGCTTCTCCAGCTTGCAAGGTGTGGGACCCACGGCCTCTGGGCAACCCGCAGGCGGAGCCGGAGGCGGGACGCCCCCGGCACGGACATCGGCGCGACGCCGATGCCATGGGTCGCGCCAACGCGGACGCGCCCACGGTCAACGAGGGCCACCCGCAGCTTGGCGATCGATTCGGGCTACGCCCCCGCCTTCGCCGTCTCCTCTGAAGCCTCCGGCTGGTCGTAGGCCGGGGGGTTCGGCGGCTCGCTGGGGGAAATCTTGAAAAACTTGCCGACGTGCTCGGACCAGTTCTTCAGGATCTCGCTGGCGCGGGCGCTGTCGGTGCGCTCGAGGTGGTCGTGGGCGAGCTGCTGTACGAGGGCGACGTCCGCCTCGTCGGCGAGCGGCTCCGCTTTGACCATCTCGGGGTTGTAGAGCTGCTCGAAGGTGCCGTCCTCATCGTAGACATAGGCGACCCCGCCGCTCATACCGGCGCCGAAGTTCTTGCCGGTCGACCCGAGGATCAGCGCCACGCCGTTGGTCATGTATTCGCAGCCGTGGTCACCGCAACCCTCGACGACACCCGTGCCGCCAGAGTTGCGCACGCAGAATCGCTCGCCTGCGCGGCCGTTGGCGAACAGCCGCCCGCCGCTGGCGCCATAGAGGCAGGTGTTGCCGATGATGCTGTTCTCGTGCGGCGCGAAGGTGGCGCCCTCCGGCGGCCGGATGATGATCTCGCCACCGCACATGCCCTTGCCGACGTAGTCGTTCGCCTCGCCGACGAGGTCGAGCTTCACGCCGCCGCAGAGGAAGGTGCCGAAGCTCTGGCCGGCGCTGCCGCGCAGGTTCACGTTGACGGTCCCCTCCGGCAGGCCGTGGTCGCCGTGCAGGTAGGCGATCTGGCCCGACAGCTTGGTGCCGACGTTGCGGTTGGTGTTGCGGACCTTGTAGTCGAGCGTCACCGGCACCTTGTCGCGGATCGCATCCTTGGCGTGCTGGAGGATGGTGTCGTCGAGGGGGTGTTCGTGGTCGCCGTCGTTGCGGTTGTGGCGGCAGCGGCGCGGCAGCTCCTCGCCCGCCTCCTCGGTGACGTCCTTGAGCACCGGCGACAGGTCGAGCAGGTTCGCCTTCGGGTGATCTTCGATCTGCCGCTGGCGGAGGAAGCCGGGCCGGCCGATGAGGTCGTCGAGCTTGCGCACCCCCAGCGCGGCCATGATCTCGCGCACCTCCCCGGAGACGGCGTTCATGTAGTTCACGACGTTCTCCACCGCGCCTTTGTACTTGGCGCGGTACTTCGGGTCTTGGGTGGCGATGCCCACCGGGCAGGTGTTGAGGTGGCACTTCCTCACATAGACGCAGCCGAGGGCGATGAGGGCGATGGTGCCGAAGTTGAACTCTTCGGCGCCGAGGCAGGCGGCGTGGATGATGTCGAGGCCGGTGCGCAGGCCACCGTCGGTGCGCAGCGTGACGCGGTCGCGCAGACCGTTCAACATGAGCACCTGCTGGGTCTCGGCGAGGCCGATCTCCCACGGCAGGCCGGCGTGCTTGATCGACGACAGCGGCGAGGCGCCCGTCCCGCCCTCGTGGCCGGAGACCAGGATGATGTCGGCGTTCGCCTTGGCGACGCCCGCAGCGATGGTGCCGACGCCGGTCTCGGCGACCAGCTTCACGCAGACGCGGGCGCGCGGGTTGACCTCCTTGAGGTCGTGGATGAGCTGCGCGAGGTCCTCGATCGAGTAGATGTCGTGGTGCGGCGGCGGGCTGATGAGCTGCACGCCCGGCTGGGTGCGGCGCAGGCGGGCGATGAGGCTGTTCACCTTGAAGCCCGGCAGCTGGCCGCCCTCGCCCGGCTTGGCGCCCTGCGCCATCTTGATCTCCAGCTCCTCGGCGCTGGCGAGGTATTCGGCCGAGACGCCGAAGCGCCCCGAGGCGATCTGCTTGATCTTCGAGTTCTTGACCGTGTTGAAGCGCACCGGGTCCTCGCCGCCCTCGCCGGAGTCGGACTTGCCGCCGATGAGGTTCATCGCCTCCGCCAGCGCCTCGTGCGCCTCGGGGCTGATCGCCCCGAGCGACATCGCCGCGGTGGTGAAGCGGCGCCGGATCTCCTCGATCGGCTCCACCTCGTCGAGCGGCACCGGGCCGCCGGCGGCCGGGACCAGTTCGAAGAGGTCGTGGGGCGCGACCGGGGCGGTGTCGCGCACCGCCTCGACAAACTTCTTGTACTCCTCCGTGTCGTTGCTCTTCACGAAGGCGTGGAAGGGCTTCAGCACCGCCGGGCCGTTGATGGCGTGCACCTCGCCTTTCGCCCGGTAGCGGAAGAAGCCGGGGTCATCCAGCTTCAGCCCGCCCTCTTCGGGGACGGCGACGCCGAAGGCCTCGGCGTGGCGCGCGAGGCTCTCGCTCGCGATCTCCGCGAAGCCGACGCCGCCGAGCTTCGAGTGCACCCCGGTGAAGCACTTGTCGGCGACCTCGGCACCGATGCCGACCGCCTCGAAGATCTGTGCGCCCTGGTAGGAGTTGAGCACCGAGATGCCCATCTTCGACATGATCTTCAGCAGGCCCTTCTCCAGCCCGGCGCGGATGTTCTTCGCCGCCTCGACGAAGCCGATCTCCCCGAGCACCCCCTTGGCGTCCTTCTCCAGCATCTCGCGCGCCGAGGCGAACGCGAGGTGGGGGCAGACCGCGGTGGCGCCGAAGCCGAACAGCACCGCGAGGCTGTGTGGGTCACGGGCGTCCGCGGTGTCGGCGACGAAGCTGCACCGCAGGCGCTTGCGGCTGCGGTTCAGGTGGTGGTGCACCGCCCCGACCGCCATCACGGCCGGGATCGCGCAGCGCGCGTGGTCCACCGCCCGGTCGCTGAGGACCAGGATCTGCGCCCCGCCATCGACCGCGGCCTCGGCCTCGGCACAGATGCGATCGACCGCGGGCTCCAAGCCGGCGGCGCCCTCCGCCACCGGCCAGGTGATGTCGATCGTCGTCGCCGGGAACTCGGGGAAGTTCGCCAAGGCCTCGAGCTGGTGGTCGCACAGCACCGGGCTGTCGACGTTGAGGATCTTCGCGTGCCCGGGCGTCTCGGCGAGGTAGTTCCGCTCCGGCCCGAAGCCGGCCCCCAGGGTCATCACCAGCCGCTCGCGGATGGGGTCGATGGGCGGGTTCGTGACCTGTGCGAACAGCTGCTTGAAGTAGTGGGAGAGCATCCGCGGGCGGCGCGAGAGGACCGCCAGCGGCGTGTCGTCGCCCATCGAATAGGTTGCTTCCATCCCTTTGCTAAGCAACGCGGCCAGCGACATGTCGAGCTCCTCCTTGCTCACCCCGGCGGCGACCTGCTGCTGGGTGAGCGTGAGGATGTCGATCTCGCCGCCCGGCTCGGGCGGGTCGGCGGCCACGTGCTCGGACATCGCCACGCGGTTCTCCTCCAACCAGCGCCCGTACGGCTGCGCGGCCGCGAGGCGGTCTTTGATCTCCTTGTCGAACAGCACCTCGCCCACCGCGGTGTCGATGCAGACCATCTCGCCGGGCGAGAGGCGCCCCTTCGAGACGATGTTCTCGTCCGGGATCTCGACCACGCCGACCTCGGAGCCCAGCGTAAAGATGCCGTCTTTGGTCAGCTTGTAGCGCGCCGGGCGCAGGCCGTTGCGGTCGAGGCAGGCGCCGACGTTGACCCCGTCCGTGAAGGCGACCGCCGCCGGGCCGTCCCACGGTTCGGCGAAGCAACGGTGGTAGAGGTAGAAATCCTTGTGCGCCTCCGGCGTGCTGGGGTCGATGCGCCAGGCCGGGGGCATGAGCATGGCCATCGCGTGGGTCGGGTGGCGCCCGGAGAGCGTCAGCAGCTCCAGCGCATTGTCGAGGCTCGCCGAGTCGGAGTCGCGCGGGTCGGTGATCGGGCTGAGCGTCTTGACGTCTTCGCCCCACAGCGGGCTCTCGAAGGCGCTCTCGCGCGAGCGCAGCCAGTTGCGGTTGCCGCGGATGGTGTTGATCTCGCCGTTGTGCGCCAGCATGCGGAACGGCTGGCCCAGCGCCCACGACGGGAAGGTGTTGGTGCTGAACCGCTGGTGGTAGAGGCAGATGCCGCACTCGTAGTCGGGGTCGCAGAGGTCGGCGTAGAACTTCTCCAATCCGGTGGCCACGATCAGCGCCTTGTAGGAGATCGTCTTGCCCGACAGCGACGGGATGTAGAAGCCGGAGATCCCCTCCTCCTCGACCTTCGCGGCGATCTCCTTGCGGGCGAGGTAGAGGGCGCGCTCGAACGAGGCGTCGTCGCTGTCGGTCGGCCGGGCGATGACCAGGTGGGCGATCTGCGGCAGGGATTCGCGCGCCTGGTCGCCGAGCTCCTTCGGGTTGGTCGGCACCTCGCGCCAGCCGACGGGCCGGCAGCCGCGGTTGTTCAGCAGGCCTTCGGCCAGCACCTTGCACTTCAAGGCGGCCGACTCGTCCTGGGGCAGGAAAAAGACGCCGACGCCATAGTCGTCGCCGGCGGCCGCCGCGGCGGGCGAGCCGTGCCCGTCGAGCCAGCGGCGGAAGATCTTGCGCGGGATCGTGGTGGTCACGCCGGCGCCGTCGCCCGTCTTCCCGTCGGCATTGACGGCACCCCGATGGGTCACGTTCGAGACCGAATCCAGCCCCCAGCGCAAGATCTCGTGCGATGGGGCGCCATCGACCGCGGCGACAAAGCCCACGCCGCAGGCATCGCGCTCGTTGTCGAGGCGGTGCAGCGATCCGGCGTTCGGGACCGGGGTGTCGAAGCGGTGGGTGGTGGTCCAGTTCTGGGTGTTGGCTGGCTTGGGGTCAGTCGTCATAGGAATTCGGGGTTGCCCTCCCGACACCGATCGAGGCGCTCCCCCCGACCTGGGCGGGTCGCGGCCGGGCGACCGGGCGAAAAGGGCGGCAATGATAGCGAGCGCAGCATCGATGCC
>JAUIGD010000670.1 GCA_030430255.1 Verrucomicrobiia bacterium | reverse complement strand
TCGATCACCACATCCGCAGGCGAGGCGCCGCCAGTCGTTGAGGCTGAGTAGGCGGCGGCAGGGATCGGCGAAGCGGCTGGGTGGACACCCTGCCCGAGCCGTTCCCAACGGCAACACCCTCAGCATCAACGAGGGCAAGCCGCAGCCCGGAGCTTGGTGATCGATTCGGGCTATGGTCGGAGGGCCTCCTCGGTTCAAAGTTGGAACCGACGTTGCAGCAGCTGGCGCAGGCCGCGGATCCAGCGGGGCAGGAGCGGCTCGCGGCCGATGGGGAAGCGGGCGGTGGCGCTGCGGCCGTGCAGGGCGAGGGCGCCGAGCTCGTCTGCGGGGGGGAGCTCGGCGCGGAGGGTGAAGAAGCCTTCGGCGGCGACGCGGCCTTCGGGGTCGGAGGTGGGGATGTCGCCGCCGGCACCCCAGCCGAGGACCGGCGATGGGAGCACGCGCTGCTCGGCGGGGATCTTGTGGATCGCACCGAAGGCGATGGCGTCGGCGGCCTGGCCGCGGATGCGGGCCTCGGCGCCGGTGAGGTCGCGGGCGAAGACGCGGTCGGCGTCGTCCTGTTCGACGGTGGCGACGAACTCGTAGCCGGCGGTGTCGATGACGAGCCCGAGCGCGGTGCCGCGGGCGAGGTCGCGGCCGAGGGACTCGCGGATACCGGGTGCGACGAAGGTCCCCGCGTGCGGGGCGCGGATCGTGAGTTGTTCGCGGTCGGCGCGGAGTTTGGCCAAGGTCTCGCGCTCGGCCCCGAGCCGTTGGCGCAGCGGCGCGAGGTCGGCGGTCGCGCTGCGCATGGCGAGCCGCAGGCGGGCTTCGAACTCGCGCAGGCGAGCTTCGGCGAGGCGGATCGCTAGGTCGATCTCCGGGTTCTCCAGCCGCACCAGCGCCTGGCCCGTGGCGACTTCGGAGCCGCTCTCGCTCAGGATCTCGACCGGGATCCCTGGGGCGGCGGTGACGATCTGGCTGCGTTGGGCGGCTTCGAAGATGCCGGGAGCGCGGAAGTGGGCGGGGAAGGGGACGAAGGCGAGGAAGGCCAGCACCGCCGCTGCGCCACCGAGGGTGACGGCGAGGGCCCGGGGGCGCGCCCTCGCCAGTTCGGGGCTCGCGGCGAGGTAGTGGGCGAGTTTGACCAGCGGCACGACGATCCACCCGGTCAGGCAGATCGCCGCCATGATGAGGCCGAGGATGAGGAAGCGCCCGGCGACGAAGAGGATGATGCCGCTGAACAGGACGATGCGGTAGATGTGGCTGGCGACGGCGAAGACCGTCAGCCAGAAGGCGCCGGTGCGGGTGGCGGCCGGCGAGCGGGCGTCGCGGAGGCCGAAGAGGAAGCGCTTGCAGAGGAACTTGAGCTGGTCGCCCGCGCGGGTGTGGAGGTTGGGCACCTCGACGAGGTCGGACAGCATGTAGTAGCCGTCGAAGCGCAGCAGCGGGTTGATGTTGAACAGCACCGTCGAGACCGAGGCGACGAAGATCATGTTGTAGGCGATGCCGTGGACGAGGCCCGGTCCGGTCCGCGACCAGACGAACACCGCGAGCGCGGCGATGAAGACCTCGACGATCATGCCGGCGGCGCCGACGAGCAGGCGCTGCCACTTGCTGCGGAAGCCCCAGCTGGAGGTGGCGTCCATGTAGGGGATCGGCGTGAAGATCAGCAGCATGATGCCCATGGTGTGGACCTCGCC
>JAUIGD010000669.1 GCA_030430255.1 Verrucomicrobiia bacterium | reverse complement strand
CCCCAATAGGGGAGGACCTCGGGGGAGATCGCGAAATGGCCGATGACGGCGGCGACCAGGGCGACGACGAAACGGAGCGTTGAGCCCATGATGATCAGCGTTCCCCACGTGAGCGGGGTTTGCGGCTGGTTTCTGAGGATGGGGAGGAGACCGACGAGGACGCCGATGGCCATGGCGAGGGTTGCGAGGGCCGGGGCGAGATCGAGGGCTCCGGTGGCCAGCAGTGCCACCGGAGCCCTCGATCTCGAGGGTTGCGAGGGCCGGGGCGAGATCGAGGGCTCCGGTGGCACTGCTGGCCGCGATGGTCGTGACGAGCATGAGGGCTCCGAGCGTTCCGAAGGCCGTGCGCGCGAGGCGGGCAGTCGGGAGGAGCATCGCTTGCTGGTCAGAAGTTTGGGTCATGGCAGTGGTCACTTGAGACGCCGGGAGAGTGTCTGCCAGCGGCGCCGGCGATAAGGGCAGAAGGATAGCGGTCACTCACCGTGTCGGCGAGTCAGTGAGGGGAGGTTTCTTCGCGTGGATCGGGCTTCTGATCGGCGTCGGGAGTTGGAGACGCGGGGGCTTTGGTTTGCGGTGGGGTGCGGGAAGGGGTTGTGGCTTTGCTGGCGGCGGAGGCTTCGCGGATGAAGCGGTAGAAGCCGCCGATGAGGCCAGCGATGAGGCCGACGAGCATGATCCAGGGGCTGGAGCCGAGAAGCCAGTCGATGAGCCAGCCGAGGAGGGCTCCTGCGGCGACGCTGAAGACGAAGTTCATCGCGATTGACCATGCGAGGGCCTGTGCGCGGAACTGGTTGGGTGGCTGGGTGGGCATGGTTATGAGAGGAGTTTGTCTGCGAAGAGGTGCGCAGCGCGGGCGGCGTCTTCGGCGGCTTCGACTTTGGTGCCTGCTCCCTGGGCCATGGCGGGTTTTCCGCCGCCCTTGCCATCGACGATGGGGGCGACGTGGCGGATCCAGTCACCGGCTTTGAGGCCCTTCTTGACGGCGGCGTCGGGGACGAGGGCGAGCAGGAGGACTTTGCCTTCTGCGGGGTCGGGGCTGAGGAGCAGGACGGGGATGTCGGGGCATTTGGACTGGATGGTCTTGGCGGCGGCCTGGAGCGCGCCGTGGTCGTGGCCCTCGCCGAGGTTGGCGGCGACGGCGCGGTCGGAATTCATGGCGGCCTTGTCGGCGATCTTCGCTGCCTGCGCGGCGGCTTCGGCGGCTCCCCTGGCGGCGTGGGCTTTGCGGGCGGCTTTGACGCGGTCCTGAAGGGAGGCGAGCTTTTCGCGGAGTTTGGCCTTGTGGGAGACGGGGATGGTGAGTTGGTCGATCTCGGCTCCGACTTCGGCGAGTTCTGCGGCGAGGTCGTCGGGTTCGGTGACGGCGGCAGCGGCGAGACGGGCTTCGAGGTTTCGGCCTGCCTCGATGGCGGCGGTGGCGGGGACTCCGGTAAGGGCGACGATTCGGCGGACGCCCTTGGCGACGCCTTCTTCGGTGACGATGGCGAAAGTCTGGGCTTCGCCGGTAGAGGGAAGATGGGTTCCGCCGCAGAACTCGACAGGGGCGGACTGCCATTCGGGCTTTTCGGGGTTTGCGATGAGGTCATCGACGCTGGGTCCGATGGAGACGACACGGACGGGATCGGGGTAGGCCTCGCCGAAGACAGCGCGGACGCCGGCGATCTGTCGGGCGACGTTGAGAGAGGCGGGG
>JAUIGD010000264.1 GCA_030430255.1 Verrucomicrobiia bacterium | reverse complement strand
AAAATGAAGGTCGGCATCGCGCTTCCCGTCGATGACGTCACCGACTTCGAGAAATCCGGTTGGACCATCCTCTCGGCCGACAGCGCCGAGGCCGATAGCCTCATCAATCTTCTGAAGCAAAAAGCCTAGCAACCATGTCGACCCTCCAGCCCACCGTCGCGATCGGCGATTCGTTCCTGAAGTCGATGATGTCCCTGCCGGACAAGATCATGAAGAAGGCGAGGGAGACGATCTCCAAGTTCCAGCACGACCCGACCTCGCCCGGACTCAACTACGAGAAGATCAACAACGTCAAGGATCCCCGTCTGCGCTCGATCCGCATCGACCGGGACTACCGCTGCATCGTTCTCAAGTCCGAGAAGGGCGACACCTACATCCTGCTGTGGGTCGACAAGCACGACGAAGCCTACGCCTGGGCCGAGGGGAGAACTTGTGCGGTCAACGCCGCGTCCGGCGCCATCCAGGTCGTCGAGGTAGAGGGAGCCAACGCGCCAGCGGCGCCGCGAGAAACCCCAAAAGCCAAGGCGGAGGAGCCGCGCCCCGGGATCTTCGACAAGTTCAGCGACAACGACCTCAAGCAACTCGGTGCCGTCGGCTCGGAGATCCCGCTCATCCGTTCGATCACCGAGGAACCCGCACTCGAAGAGATGCAGCGCCGTTTCACCTCCCAGGTTTACGAGGCCCTGTTCATGCTGGCCTGCGGGGAGAACTTCGACGACGTGCTCGACGAACTCGGCATCGAGGCAGGTAAGGAATACGACCCAGAAGACTTCGCCGCAGCGCTGGAGCTCGACACCAACAAGCAGCACTTCGCGGCGATCACCGACGACGCCGAACTGGAGGCGATCCTCAACGAGCCGCTCGCCCGGTGGCGCGTCTATCTCCACCCGTCGCAGCGGAGGCTCGTGCGGGCGAATTTCAACGGCCCCGCCCGCGTGCTCGGCGGCGCGGGCACCGGCAAGACCGTCGTTGCGATGCACCGCGCCCAGCACCTCGCGTCCGGGTGTGCCGACAACGAGCGGATCCTGTTCACCACCTTTACCAAGTCGCTGATCACCGACATCAAAAACAACCTGCAGAAAATCTGCAGCTACGACGAAATCAAGAAGATCGAGGTGCTGCACCTCGACGCTTGGTGTCACAGCTTCCTCAAGGGCAAGAATTACAAGCACGAGGTGGCCTACTCTCCGCCGGGCGGAAGCCCGCATCCCAAACAGGCCAAGCTCTGGGCGCAGGCGCTTGAGGAGCTGGACTCCGGGGATTTCACTTCGGAATTCCTCCGCGAGGAGTGGGACAAGGTCATCCAATACAACGACATCGAGACCTTCGCCGACTACGCCCGGGTGCCGAGGCCGGGACGCCGCAGCCGCCTGGGCCGCGCCCAGCGGCACGCCATCTGGCCGGTGTTCCGGGAGTACCGCACGCTGCTGAATGAACACCAGCTGTGGGAGCCGCCCGACATGATGCGCGCCGCACGCTCAATCCTAGAGGCCAACAACTTGAACGCCGGCTTCCGGCACATCATCGTCGATGAGATCCAGGACTTCCACCCGCAGGCCTTTCGGCTGCTGCGCGCAATGGTGCCGCCCGATCAGTTCGGCCAGAACGACCTCTTCCTCGTCGGCGACGGCCACCAAAACATCTACGGGCATCACGTCGTGCTCGGCCAGCTCGGCATCGATATCCGCGGCCGTGGGCGCCGCCTTCGGCTCAACTACCGCACGCCTGAGGAGACCCGCCGCTGGGCCAGCTCGATCTTGCAGGGAGTAGAGATCGACGACCTCAACGGCTCGGTCGATACTGACCGCGGCTACCGATCGATCATCTCCGGTCCCGATCCTCAATTTGCGTCCTGCGAGTCGTTCGAGGACGAGATCAAAGCCATCGGAAAGTGGGTCAAAGAGATCAAGGACGAGAGCGCGAACCACGTGGTCTGCGTCGCTGTGCGCTCGAACCAGGCTAGGGAAGCCTACGCCATGGCTTTGTGCGAGGCGGGCTTCGAAACCCACCAGATCACCGACAAGGAACACGATATCGCCGATCCAGCACCGGTGAGGGTATCGACGATGCATCGGATGAAGGGGTTGGAGTTCGATCACGTGTGCCTCGCCGGCCGCAACGTCACCTCG
The DNA here is from genome assembly GCA_030430255.1 of Verrucomicrobiia bacterium. Lineage (GTDB taxonomy): Bacteria > Verrucomicrobiota > Verrucomicrobiia > Verrucomicrobiales > DEV007 > JAUIGD01. The sequence goes on along the minus strand of JAUIGD010000264.1, from coordinate 6,911 downwards.
TGGGGCAGATACGGGGGCGAGCGTCTCGAGCGCGAAAAGTGCCTCGTGCACGTCGCCGCAACGCGGACGAAGAACAGCTTGCTGGTGACGTGAGAATCATGGCGGTGCTTCCCCGGGTTGCATGTTAGTGGGAGACCCTCAGCGCGACCTTGGAGAGCACGCCAACTCCTCGCAGTCTCGCTGGGGAGTTGTTCACGCGCCCCTGCGCTTCCCCCTCAAGAGTTGAACACCCTATACAATGGCATTCACCGAGGACGAGATCGAGTCCATCCGCGATCAACTGGAGAGCGAGTTTTGGGCGCACCGCCGTCCGCCTCTCAGCCTGCGCGAGGAGATCCGAGAAGGGCAGCGCATCGAGGGGCACTCGATCGAGCTGTTCCTGAGCCGCCCGTTGTTCCAACGTCCCGGCGAGTGGGGCGAAGAGGGAATCGCCAAGATCCGCTATCTCCGGTCGCCGGATGTCTGGCAACTCTACTGGGGGCGCGCCGACCTCAAGTGGCACCGCTACGCCCCCCGACCGGAGACCGATTCGCTTTCGGATGCGCTCGCAGAGATCCACCGGGATGAACACGGGTGCTTTTTCGGCTGACTCAATGAACACTGTTCAAAAAAATTGAATGAGTGCCCGATAGAATGGACATTCGCAATCCACCGCCGCCGCGTCCTCCAATCTGTCTCAAATCGCGTTGGCCCTCGCCTTCCCGACCACCGGTTTCCAGCTCGCCGGAGCCGGGAGGACCTGGCGTTTTCGGGGGATCGGTCGGCACGGGTTCTGCGGTCGAATCGGTGGCGAGCGCGCCCTTCCGGAGGCTCCTCACCCTTGCGAAAGCAGGGTTTTGGCCGACTTTTACCCCGTCTCGAAGATTTTAAGTTCCATTTTTGTCCAAAATGCGCGCAAAAGTTTGGAGCACGATCTGAGATATATCGATTTTAAGCAATGTTGACTGAACTGGAAGTCGCTGAGCCGGCGCGCTTTGTGGAGGTGGAGATCCAGCCGCTCAAGGTGGTTCTCGAAGGGTGGGAGGAGAGCCGCCGGGCGCTCATCGAGCAGCCTTCCGCCCCGGCCGCCCGGAACGCTTGTTTCGTGAGCCAACAGACCTGGTTGGCCTACCATGACCTCGCGGCACCTTTCGTGCATCCGAAGGGTGAGATCGCGGAGACCGGCCGCGAGCTCCTGACCGGCTTCGCCGAGGCCAAGGCGGTCATCGATACCTTGATCGACAAGGAGGGCGACCACGACGACCTCGGCACCTATGCCGAGAAGATCGGTGAGCGCGTGCAGTTGCTAGAAGCGCTGCTCGAACACGGTCGCGAAGCGGTGCGGAGGCTCGCCCTCGAGGCGCTGGGAATCTAGCGGCAACGAAAATCGGTCGGCGCAGTGGAAGAGGGGATCCGCCAAATCGTGTGCCGTGCCTTGCTGGAGAAGGCCTGCGCCTTGGTCCGCTATCAGGGGCTACAGCAGGCTCGGGCGCTCGACGGTGAGATATCCCACCGCCGGAAGGCCATCAGCGACCACTACGACAAATTCGGCGACCTCCTCAACCGCCTCATCGGTATCCGCCGCGCCAAGCTCGAGTACTTCAGCCCCGACGACAACGACGAGACCGCTGGCCAGGTGCTTCAGCTCCTCAACCAGATCCTCGAGCTGCTCCGGAACACCGTCGTCATCCCGCTCCAGAGGATCGCCGACCACGCGCCGGAGGACGACGATCCGGAAAGCGACGCCTGCCGGGAGCTACGCGAATTCAAGGACGCCAAACCGTGGCGCCCGATCCTCGACCTCACCGAGGACGGCTGGGACATGATCCGCGGCAGCCGCCAGCAGGCCATCGACCGCCTCCGCAGCCTGCCAGAACCCGTCATCGGCCTGCCCGACGAACCGGCCGTGTTCGTCGCTTCCACATCGGAGGGCTTGGGTCTCGCGCGCGCCGTGGCCGCGCACCTCGACCGCCACCTCCCGGGCACCCGGGTGGTGGTCTGGCGCGATTGCAACGAGTTCACCCAGGGGCGCTCGATCTTCGAGGCGATCGAGGCCATCGTGCGGTCGCACCACATCGGTCTGGCGATTTTTTCCCCGCAGGACCACTACAGCACCCGCCGCGCGGACGACTCCGTCCCCCTCGGCAACGTGATCCTCGAATACGGCATGTTCGCCGGCCGCTACTCGCGTGCGCGCGCGTTCATCGTCCAGCCGAAATCCGGTGTCCCCGGCCTCAGCGACCTCAAGGGCATCATCACCGCTCAGTTCGACCCCGACCTGTCGCCGGACGGCGTCGTGAGCCAGATCGGCGCCACCCTCGTCGCCGAGATGGAGGCGCGGATCGCCGAGGCGCAAGCGCGCTGGAAGCAGCCGACGCCCTACGCGTAGACGTTCCGCTCCCCCGGGGTGGGGGTGAATTGGGTGAAGGGATGAAGTGACAAAGAGGATGAAGGACAAGAGGATGAAGTGACAGGTACTGGTAATTTCGACACCGCGGAGCTGTCACCCTGAGCAACGCGAAGGGCCTCTCACCGCGGTCCGCGCCTCCGGAGCCCTCCGTTGTTCCATGACCCCAGCGCCTCCCGGGCCAATCTCAAGTGGCACTGCTACGTCCCCCTACCGGAGACCGATTCGCTTTCGGATGCGCTCGCAGGGATTTGCTGGGACGAGCGCGCTTGCTTTTTCGGTCGATGGGGCGGGGGCAAGTTCACCGCAACCGTGCGGTGACATTTGGGCGGGAAACCGGATGGGATAAAGTGACAGGTACTTGTAATTGGTACTGGTAGTTGGTAATTCCGGAGGCTCGGCGCGCCGGTTTCAGCGCGGGGTTCTTCGCTGCGCTCGTCAGTATGAAACAGCACTGCCTTGGAAGGGCTGGTGGCCATCCCCACGAACCGGCCTGACTGCCCTCGACACCGCGGAGCTGTCACCCTGAGCAACGCGAAGGGTCTCTCACCGCGGTCCGCGCTTCCGGAGCCCTCCGTTGCTCCATGACCCCAGCGCCTTCCGGGCCAATCTCAAGTGGCACCGCTACGTCCCCCTACCGGAGACCGATTCGCTTTCGGATGCGCTCGCAGGGATTTGCAGCGACGAGCACGCCTGTTTCTTCGGTCGATGGGGCGGGGGCAAGTCCGCCGCAACCGTGCGGTGACATTTGGGCGGGAAACCGGGGTCGATCTGTGCCAGCGTTCGCCATGAGACCCTCCGTCCCGCTGATTGGATTCTTCGCCGCGCTCGCCGCGCTCGCTGGTCACCCTGCATCCGCGGCGCCTTGGCCGGCATGGCGGGGCGATGCCGAGGGGTCCGGCGAGGCCAGCGAAGTCGACCTGCCGACGGAGTGGGCGGCGGAGAAGAACGTCCGCTGGCGCGTCCCGCTTCCGGAGCGCGGCAACTCCACGCCGGTGGTTCATTCAGGGAAGGTGTTCGTCTCCCAGGCGATCGATGCCGAAAACTTCCGGGGCCTCCTTTGCTTCGACCGCGCGACCGGCGAGCGGCTGTGGAAGGTGGGGGTGAACTACGCTGCGCCCGAGCGCACCCACCGCGACAACCCCTACTGCTCCGCCTCGCCGGCGGTCGACGGCGAGCACGTGTTCGTCTCCTACGGATCGGCGGGGGTCGCGTGTTATGACTTTGACGGCGAGGAGGTTTGGCGCCGGACCTTCGACGCGATCGACCACGTCTGGGGCAACTCGACCTCGCCGGTGCTCCACGGGGGGCTGTGCATCCTCTACTACGGGCCGGGCGAGGGAGGGTTCTTGGCGGCGCTCGACAAGCGGACGGGCGATACCGTGTGGAAGGTGGAGGAGCCCGATTGGGATCCCGGCGAGCGGACGGACGGCTTCCGCGGCCGGGGCGACGAGGGCGTGGTCGGGAGCTTCAGCACCCCGATCCTCATCGAGGTGGAAGGGCGGCAGGAGCTAGTCATGTCCTTCCCCATGGAATTGCGCAGCTACGATCCGGCGACCGGCGAGGAGCTGTGGCGCTGCGGCGGCCTCAACCCGCTGGTCTACACCTCACCGGTACACGACGGCGGGATCGTCGTGGCGATGGGCGGCTACTACGGCAACTCCATCGGCGTGAAGGCCGGGGGGAGCGGCGACGTGACCGAGGAGCGGCGCCTTTGGCGGGAAGAGCGCCACAAGGGCGGCATCGGCAGCGGTGTCGCGAGGGATGGCCACCTCTATTTCCAGGACACCGGCGGTGTGGCGTATTGCTTGGACATGAAGACCGGGGAGACGCGGTGGAGCGAGCGCCTCCCGGGGAAGGGCAAGTCGTGGGGGTCCTTCGTGCTGTCGGGCGACCGGATCTACACCTTGAGCCAACCGGGTGACTCGGTCGTGTTCAAAGCGGACCCCGGCGGGTTCGAGGTGATCGCCCAGAGCGACCTCGGGGAACACACGAACTCGTCCATCGCCGTCTCGGAAGGGGAGTTGTTCATCCGCACCTACGAGGCGCTGTGGTGCATCGCCGAGGGCGACGGGGCGGGGGATTAACCCGGTCGAGCCGGGCTCATCGCCCGCCCTCCGCGAGCCAGCCCAGCGCTTCGTCCAGCAACGGGGCGAGCGGCGGGTCGTGTCCCTGTTCCGGGCTCTCGAACACCTCGCAGGGCACGCCCTCGCGCTCCCACGACCGCACCGCGCTGCGCACCGCCTCCTGGTTGTAGTCGCCATCGCCGGTCACGAAGCACCAGCGCTGCCCGCCGCGCTTCAGCTCGCGGTAGTCGCGCGGCTTCAGGTAGGGGAAGTCCCGCGCGCTCAGCTGGCAGGAGCGTGCGCTGGAGATCACCCCGGTCACCTCCGGGTGGTTGGCGGCGAGCACCGCGGCGATCAGCCCGCCACCGCTGGTGCCGCCGGCATAGACCCGCGCCGGGTCGATCCGGTAGTCCGCCCGCACCGTCGCCAGGCCGTCGAGCGCCAGCGCCATGCGCCGCAGGTCGGCCTGCTCGTTGCGCGTGCCGTAGGTCGAACAGAACACCACCTTGTGCTTCGCGAACACCTCGGCCCAGCCGTCCTTGAGCTTGCACGGCCAGTCGCCGGGCTGCACCCAGACCAATACCCCCCAGCCCTCGCCGCCGTCGTAGTTGTCGGGGCAATAGATGTCCATACGCATCCCATTCTCCGGTTTGAAGTCGCCGCCCCCCGGCCACGAGACCGCCTCCTCGGGCGCCATGACGACGCCCCGGTCCGGCGCGTCGACGATGCCCTGCCCGCTGTAGAATTCCAGCCGCTCCTCGCCGAAGCGCCCTTCGAAGTACCCTTCCCAAGCATCGAACCGGCGCGTGTGGATCGGCCGGTCTTTGTGGTATCCGCGCAGCGCCGCGAGATCCGCGGGCGGCTCTGGGGAAGCGGGCGCTCCCGGCCCGCGGGCGCCGTCCTCGAGCTGCGCCAAAACGAACGCGCGGTCGGCCTCGGACAACCGCTCCAGCGGCAAGACGTAGTCGCGTCCCCGCACCGACAGGGTCACCGACTCCGCGCTCATCGCCTTGGCCTCGGCCTCGATCTTCCGCCCATCTTTGTCCGTCCAGACCCGACCGGGTGCTGATCGCGGAAGGGCGAGGATCAATGAGCACAAAGTCGCAGCAGTGAGCGCCCGGCGCCGGAGGGGGAAGCATCGCCTCATCGCGGACGCTACTCCGAGGTCAGGCTTGCCGTCAAACGGAGGGCTGTCGCCGATCACCCTGCGGGTGACACCTTGTCCACCGTGTCCCGCTGGAGGGCGGAGCGCCGCCTCCGCCGCGACCCGGAGGTTGCGACTTGGCCGGGAGTGGACATCGGGGTCTCCCGAATGAGCCTCGTGCGCTTGAGGATCCGATTCGGCGATCTGCGGCGCCTACGATTCGGCGAAACCGCCCCCTGCCGACGAGGTGGACGGGGAGGCCGCCCACTTGCTGTCGCGGACCGCGTGAATGCGCAATTCGGATCGGCCGTTTCGTCCGGGCGCCTTGCGCTATCCGTCCAAGTCTGTTCCCACCCTGAGGCGGTCGAGGTATTGCGTGTATCCGAACGATACGATCGCGCTCTTTCCCTGACAACTCCGCGAAGACGCCCGCATCGACGAGAGCGGCGGCGGCTTTGGAAGCGGTGGGTCGCGTGGTTCCGATCGGATTTCATTAAAAAAGGAATCTTGCGCAACATTTCCACAAACGAAAGAGAACCTTCTTAGCTGGGGTGACTTCGAAAGCAACCGTGCCGATTGGGTGAGCTGCCCATCGAAGGCGGTCGTCGAAAGATGCACATATCGTTTCGGCGAGCCGTGATTCGGCTTTGGGGAAAGGCGACCCGGGCAGGGGGATGCCGAGGTTAGGCTTTCTGAGCTCATCGAGTTTCTCGAACGAGCGGTTCGGGCACCCCTCTTGTTACCCCGGCGTTGTTTCCGCTTGGAATCTATTCTAACTCAAGGCGCGCTTGGCGTTGGCGTCTCCGACCGAGCGCTTGAGCCGGGTTGATTTTCTGGACACCGGAGGTGCTTAGTCCACCCCGCAAATGCCACCGAAGAAAACCCGCAGGAAGTACGATAAGCAATTCAAGGCCGAGGCGGTGCGCCTGGTGCTGGAGGGCAGCCCGGCGACGGAGGTCGCCGCAGACCTCGGCATCAGCGCCAATCTGCTCTACCGCTGGAAGTCTCAGGCTCTCGGCGAAGGATCCGTGCCGGCGACAGCCGGCATGGTATCCGAAGCCGAGAGCCTGAGACTGCGCCTGCGCGAGGTAGAGCGCGAGCGCGACATCTTAAAAAAAGCCTTGGGCATCTTGAGCCGCGAGAGCTGAGCCTCCACGAAGTGATCGCGCTCCTCCACGAACAGGAATCCTTCAGCGTCTCGTCGCTCTGCGACGCGCTCGGGGTCACCCGCAGCAGCTACTATGCGGGCAGGGCCGAGAGCGAGGCAGCGGCGGCCGACCGCGAGTTCGGCGACGAGGTCGCGCGGGTGTTCCGC
>JAUIGD010000263.1 GCA_030430255.1 Verrucomicrobiia bacterium | reverse complement strand
CCAGTTCGGCGACCGGTTGCGCCGCGCCAGTTGAGGCACCTCTCGGGGCGCGCCCGGGGTACAAAAAAGCGCTTGCCGCGCGGCGGCGGCTGTGGGAGTTTCACCGCCCTCCGAGTTGGGGGTCGAGCGAGGATTTCCTCGCGGGAAGCGCGGAAACACCTCCGCTCGCGCGTCGTTCGGCTCCCTCATCCATCCTCGTAATTCCCAATTTCCCGAAACTGAACCATGTCCTACGCGATCATCCAGACCGGCGGCAAACAGTACCGCGTTGCCGAAGGCGACCGGCTCGACCTCGAAAAACTCGACGTCGCCGAGGGCGACACGGCGACTTTCGACCAGGTGTTGATGGTATCCGACGGGGCGGCGGTGAAGATCGGTGACCCGGTCATCGAAGGCGCCACGGTCACGGCTGAGGTCGTCGAACAGTTTCGCAGCAAGAAGGTCACTGCTTTCAAGTTCAAGCGTCGCAAGGGTTACCACAAGACGAAGGGGCATCGGCAGCCGTTGACCCGCGTGACGATCAAATCGATCAACGGGTGAGATCCGGCCGCAAGCCAGTTCCGACCCTCCCAGCAACTCATATCCCTCCCCGAGAGCCATGGCACATAAGAAAGGACAAGGTAGCGTCAAGAACGGTCGCGACTCGAACTCGAAGCGCCTCGGCGTGAAGAAGTTCGGCGGCGAGGCGGTCATCCCCGGCAACATCATCCTGCGCCAACGCGGCACCAAGTGGGTGCCCGGGAAGAATGTGGGTCTCGGCAAGGATTACACGATCTACTCTCTCGTCGAGGGGCACGTGCGCTTCGACCGCAACGGCCGCCGGGTCAACGTTGATCCGGTTGAGGTGGCTGCTAGCTGAGCGGATCCGATCGCAGTCTCTGGGGTCACGGTGAACCCCTGTAGTACCTCGGCGGCGTTGCCTCCGGCATGAGTTCGGCGTTGGGGCGTTGCACCCCAAGGCACTGCGCCGACCCCTGCGCCGCCTACCCAGCGTCGACGATAAGCATCAACGGTAGGCATCAACGATAGGCGGCGCCTCGCCTGTGGATGGGGTGGTGGGTCGGGGCGAGGCGGCTGTCGGACTTGGAGCTTTCGAGCCCGAACGTTTTCGAATTTTGATCCGAATGGTTACGATCGTGAGGAGTTGATTAGGATCAGCGACGGGACAGCGGGGCGATTTGGCGAATTCGAAGATGATTCGCGCCGCAACGGGAAAGTCCGACAGGCTCCTAATGGCTCTCCGACTTCCCTGATTCGGGGAACAACCCGGCGATCCCCGCCTCGCTGGCCGGGCAGATGCCCCGCTCGGTGATCAGGCCGGCGACGAGCCGGGCAGGGGTGACATCGAAGGCGGGGTTGGCGGTCGGCGATCCGGGGTTGTTGATCGCGACCTCGGCCACCATGCCTCCGTCGGTCAGGCCTTCGACGAAACCCAACTCGTCGCCTGAGCGTTCCTCGATGGGGATGTCGGCGATGCCGTCGGCCGTCTGCCAATCGAAGGTCGATGAGGGGAGCGCCACGTAGAAGGGGATGGCATTGTCATGGGCGGCGAGCGCTTTGAGGTAGGTGCCGATCTTGTTGGCGACGTCGCCCGTGTAGGTGGTCCGGTCCGTGCCGGTGATGACGAGATCGACCATGCCGCGTTGCATCAGGTGTCCCCCGGCGTTGTCCGCGACCACGGTGTGGGGGACGCCTTCCCCAGCCAGTTCCCAGGCGGTCAACCGGGCGCCTTGGTTGCGGGGGCGGGTCTCGTCGACCCAGACGTGGATGGGGATCCCAGCTCTGTGGGCGGCATAGATGGGCGCGGTGGCGGAGCCATGATCGACAAAGGCGAGCCATCCGGCATTGCAATGGGTGAGAATGTTCAGCGGCTCGCCGGGCGGTTTCGAGTCCGCGACGCTCCGGAGCAATCGGAGCCCATGCTCACCGATACGGCGGCACCATTCGACGTCTTCGTCGGCGATGGCTTCGGCTTCCGCCAGCGCCACGCGGCACCAATCGTCCGCCGGGGCGCCGGCGAGCCGAGTGAGTTGGCGCCCGACCGCCCATGCGAGGTTGGTCGCGGTGGGACGGGTGGCGACGAGCGAGTCCGCGAGCCGGTGGAGCGCCTCCTGCGACCCACCGGATTCGCAGGCCGCGAGCCACATGCCGTAGCCGGCTGTGGCGCCGATGCAGCCGGCGCCGCGGACGTGCATGTCTCGGATCGCGGCCGCCACCGACGCGACATCGCGAAGGGTTTCGATCTCGAAGCTGAACGGGAGGTGCCGCTGGTCGATGATGCGCACCGCACCCGACCCCCGGTCTGCCCAAACCGTGCGGTAGGCAGAGCCATCGACCCTCATCGGTGTTCGGGACGCAGGAGGTGAGATTGGGCGGGCGAAGCCGACCGGGGCTCTATTCGGGGAGCGGAGGCAGGCCTTGGAAGCCGTCGTCCGGATCGCTGGTCGGCGGCGTGCTCGGCGCGGCCCCGGAGCCAAACCCGAGCCCGCTGGGAACCGTCGTGCTGCCTCCGGAATTGGGGCGCTCGAGGGGCGGCAGCGAAGGGAGACCGCCGTCGCCGGACGGCGTGCTCGGCGTTCCGGGTGTCGGCGCGGGCGTGGTGGGTCCGTCCGGCGAATCTCCGGTGGCAGGAACCGGGCTCGTCGCAGCGCCGGAGGCGGGAGCAGGCACCTTGATCGTGTCCCCATAGCGGATCAGCGAACTGGTGAGACCATTGATCGTATGCAGCGTCGAGACCGAGGTCCCAAACTTCTCGGCGATCGCCGACAACGAATCGCCCTTCTGAATGACGTAGTCGGTGGTGGGGACGGTCACCTCAGGCGCCTCTGGTGGCGTGATCGTGAGGGGAGGGGTCGAGAGGGGGGCATCGGGGGCGAAGGGGGACGCGATGGCGGCCGGTGACCCGCTGTCGCCGGGCGTCGCTCCGGGTTCGGCGACCGAAGCGCCGACCGGAGGGATCAAACCCGCGTCGTACGGATCTGCGTCGTCGCCTTTGCAGCCGATGGCTGAGAAACAGGCGAAACCGGCCATCGCCGGTGCTAAAGCTTTGTGGGTGAATAGGATGCGCCTCATGATTCCAGCATCATGGCGCGCAGCCAGGTGGTTGACAATGGCGAACTTTCCGGGGCATAAAACAAAGATCGACTTCGCTCTCCACCGCGAGCTATTCTCGCATCGCGGCGGCGCCTCACGCTGCCCTAGGAACCTGTCGGACTTGCCCGGGAGCTCCTGGTCCGACAGCCTCCTAGCCGTAATCCCAACCCATGACGCGACGCCATGTCCGAGAGTAACGATAGCGACCAAATGCAGATCGGGGCCTGCCCTGAGCACTCCGAGATCCGCCGGAAGGCCGGCAAGTGGAAAGTGCGTTGCACCTACTTCATGGGGGGCGAGGCCGACCCCATCGAGGTCGAGGGCACCGAGAGCGGGGAGATGCTCGGCGAACTCTGGTGCAACAGCCGGTTCGAGGCGGACATGTTGGGTTCGCCGCTGGCGGGCAATGCCTCGCTCGGGTTCGACCCCGTGAAAAAGAAGTACGTGGCGACCTGGAAAGATTCCGCAACCCCCTTCCTCTACGTCTTCGAGGGCGACTTCGATCCCGAGGAACGTGTGTTTGAACTCGCCGGGGAGAACTACGATCCCGTCCGCTGCTGCCGAGCGGTGTACCGGTCGCGGGTCGAGTTCCTGAGCGACGACGAACACGTCCTTGACCTCTCCGTCGATGTCCCTGAGGGCTTGCCGATCCGAATTCTCCGCTATCACTACCAGCGATAGGCGATCCCCGAGCAGCATAGACACGCCCCCCGAACCCCCATGCAATGGTACCTGCGCAAGCACGACGATGAATCCCTCCACGGGCCGGTGACCTTGGAGCAACTCCAGGACTGGTCCCTCGCGGCGAAGGTTTCCCCGTTGGACAAAGTGTCCAGCGACGACAAGCAGACCTGGCGCCGCGCGCCGATGGTCGAGGATCTGCATATGGATTGGCTGGTCGAGGTGAGCGACGATTACCTCTACGGTCCGACGACCTTCGGTGCCGTTCAGGAGTTCCTCGCCGCCGATGAGATTGATGGCGAGACCTTCGTGATCAACACCCGCGACGGCAGGCGTTCACAGATCAAAGACATGCCCGCGTTCCGGAAGCCGCCCGAAGAGCGGAACGCCCCCGGCAACGTGACTTCGAGGCTCGACGGCGAGGCTAAAGGCGTGGTGAATCTCGGCGAGCGCATCATCCAGATCGAGGAGATGCTGCTCCAGCAGCGGCGCGCCCTCGAGGAGGCGGAACTTCGCTACCAACGGCTGCGCGCGAAGTACATCGAGAAGACCGGGGAGACCCCCTAGCCCGAATCGATCACCAAGCTCCGGGCTGCGGCTTGCCCTCGTTGAAGCTGAGGGTGTTGCCGTTGGGAACGTCTCGGGCAGGGTGTCTACCCAGCCGCTTCGCCGATCCCTGCCGCCGCCTACTCAGCCTCAACGACTGGCGGCGCCTCGCCTGCGGATGTGGTGATCGATCCGGGCTAGGAGCCTGTCGGACTTACCCGTTCCGGCGCGAAGCGTTTTCCAATTTGCCCAAATCGCCCCGCTGTCTCGTCGCTGATCTCGATCAACTCCTCATCATCGTGACGATTTGGATCGAAATTCGAAAACGTTCGGGCTCGAAAGTCCTAAGTCCGACAGGCTCCTGGGCAGTCGCGTTCCCAACCGGGGAGGCGGTGGGATCGTTCAACATGAATGGCTCCGGGGACGCGGAGCGCGGTGAGAGGCCCTTCGCGTTGCTCAGGGTGACCGCTCCGCGGACTTGAGGGCGGTCAGGGCGGACTGTGGGGATGGCCACCAGTCCTCTCAAGGAAGTGCGGTGTCCTCCTGACAAGCACAGCGCCGGAAGGATCCCGCCATGAAACCCGCGGCCGAGCCACGGGGACGCCCCGGATGCCTTGACGGCTCCCGGCGAGCGGGCACCGGGACGCTGCCACCGTCGATGCCTATCCTTAAACGAGCGCCATTCGGGCTAGCCCGAATCGATCACCAAGCTCCGGGCTGTGGCTCGCCCTCGGTGACGCTGAGGGTGTTGGCGTGGTGACCGGCTCGGGCAGGGTGTTCACCCAGCCGCTTCGCCTGTCCCTGCCGCCGCCTACTCAGCGTCAACGAATGGCAGCGCCTCGCCTGCGAATGTGGTGATCGATCCGGGCTAGCGGGGGCTGGAGGTGATCTCAGACCTTGTCTGGCACCTCATAGCCCTTGCGGTATTCGCGGGTGAGGAGGGCGAGGGCTTCGGGGGTGGCGCTGTCGCCGACGAAGGTTTCGTTCTCGGCGTCGATCTCCAGCAGCGCGCCGAGGCGGACGTCCTCGCTCGCGAGATCGACCTCGTTGGCGGCGCAGTGGTTGTGGAAGTCGCCGATGACTTCCTTCCAAGGCTCGAAGTCGGCGATCTTCGCTTCGGCGGCGTCCCTGTCGTAGCTCTTCTCGCCCCCGAGCTGCCAGGAGATGTTGCCGAGGTGGCACCAAGCGCTGGAGTAGTGGATCTCCTCGATCTCGGCATTCAAGTCCTCGCGCTTCCGGCTGCGGCAGGCGTCGAGGAAGTTCTCGAAGTGACCGCGCCCCCCGGTGCCCTTGAAGCGCTCGAGCTGCTTGCCCTCGAGGTCGTAGGAGGCGCCGCCCCCGCGTCCGCCGGCGTAATATCCGTTCTCGCATTCGATGACCAAGAAACCGTTGGTGCGGCGCTTGGCGTAGATGTCGCCGGCGTTCTGCCCCTTTTTCCGAGGCAGGTTGTGGACATCCATGATGACGGGCACCTCGCCGGTGTCGATGTACATGAAGTGGGTGTTCGGCGTCTCGCCGCCATCGCCCCAGGCGAGCCGCCCGCCGCCGGCGAGCACGCGTTTCGGCAGCTTCACGCGGTCGCGGAACACGACGTTGCGGAGGTCGTCGAGGATGTGCGGCCCCCAGTTGCCGAGTTCGCCATTGCCGGTGTTCCAGTCCCAATGCCAGTCGTAGTGCAACTTTTCGCGGAAGATCGGTTCGTCCTTGGCCGGTCCGAGCCAGAGGTCGTAGTCGAGCCCGTCGGGGGGAGTCAGGGGCGTGTCGCGCTTTCCGATGGAACCGCGCTGGCCGTAGCGGTTGCAGCGGACGTATTTGACCTTCCCGAGGGCGCCGGTGTCGAGGTAGGCCTTCACCTTATCCTGAAGCTCGTCGCTGCGCTGCTGGGTGCCACCCTGGACGATGCGTTCGTATTTGCGAGCCGCTTCGACCAGCTTGCGCCCCTCCCAGATGTTGTGGGAGACGGGCTTCTCGACGTAGACGTCCTTGCCGGCTTGGCAGGCCCAGAGCGAAGCCAAGACATGCCAGTGGTTGCAGGTCGTGACGGTGACGAAATCGACGTCCTTGCTGTCGATGACACGGCGCAGATCGTCGGTTTCGAGAGCTCCCGGATACTTTTTCTTCGCGGCGGCGCGCCGCGAGGCGTCCGGGTCGCAGACCGCGGCGACCTCGACCCCGGTGATGCCGGAGAAGCCGCCGACGACGCCGCCTCCGCGTCCCCCCATGCCGATGCCGCCGAGGCGGAGCCGGTCGTTGGCGCCGAGGACTCGCGCCGCGGAGAGGGCGGTGAAGGTGACGGCGGCTGAGGAAGTGGTGAGAAACGAACGGCGGGAGGTCTTCATGGTGGGAAGGTAGCGCTCGCGCGGCGAGGTGAAAAGCCGATTTCGAGGGGCCGCCTCACCCTTGGCCGCCGGGGTGGGGCCGGTCGCCACGGTGGCGCTAAACACCTTGTCCCTCAACGGGGCGCGGCCGTCCATGCTCACGCGGCCCTGTGCGACTCCAGCTCCCCGACCCACTCGCGGCAGGTAAACTGCGAGCCCCGGTGGGTGTTGGAGATCCCCGGCACGCGCCCGGTCGCCGGCATCGCACCGCGCGGCGCCCGCAGGCCGTTGTGGCACCACCTTCCAGCTGCCTAGCTGAATTTCTGGTAAACGCGCGGATCGACCGCGGCCGCTCCGAGCATCCCGCCCCAGAGCGTCCCGGCGATGCCCGGCACCATGACGTCCTGCCCGGTGAGGAACAGACCGGGGAGGGGCGTCCGGGCATTGAGCGCCTCCGACAACATCCGGCGCGGCGTGGTCTCGATGCCGTAGAAGCCGCCCTTCTCATGACCGGTGAATGCCGCCGTCGCCAGGGGCGTTCCCAGTTCATGATGGACGATCAGCGGTGCCAGCGCTGGAAACTTCGAGGTGAAATAGGCCATGATCCTGTCCTCGATGTCCCTCTTGAAGGCCGCCCATTCCTCCGGTCGCTCTTTCGCCCCTCCACCGGCAAATCCTGCCACGCAAGACCAGTCGGCCAAGACCATCATCTCACCCGTGTGTTTGACCGACGGACCGGGATCGTGCTCAGGATCCTTGAGCGAAGGAAACGAGACGAACATCATTTGGATGGGGCTCCCGTCCGCTGCCGTCCAGACGGCGGAACTGGTGTCCCAGCTTTCGTAGAACCAGTGATTCGAGCGTGTCGCGCCGTGCTTGGCGATGTCGCCTTCGAAGCCGAGATAGACTTGGAAGTGGCAGACCGAGGGCTTGAAGGAGGCGATTTCGCGCGCCCATTCCTGTTCGCGGATGGCAGGCGGTAGGAGGCGTCTGACCGTCTCGCCCGCCCCGATGGCAGAGACGATCTTCGGAGCGGTGAAGATTTCGTCAGACCGCGTCTGGACGCCGACGGCCTTCCCTCCCTCAACGAGGATCGCGCTGACCGTCGTGCACGCCCTGGCGCTCCCGCCCGCCGACTCGATGACCGGGACCAAGCCCTCGGCGATGGCGGTGGCCCCGCCGACCGGATACCCCGCTCCATCGAGATAGTGGCCGATGACCGTGGCGTGGACGCCGAAGCTCCCCTCCTTCGGGCCGCCCCCGTAGGTGCCCCATTGCGCCGAGAGTACCCCTGCCAGCTTGGGGTCGGAGATGAGGTCCGCGATGACTTCGGCGGTCGTGCGTCCGCACCAACGCTGGATCTTCTTCTTGTTCCACCAGCGGTGGGCGGACCGGAACGGCTCGGGCATCGACCGCTCGGCGGATGCCAGTCGCGCGGCTTCTTCACCGGCCGCCACGGCTTCAAAATAGGCGTCGATCTCGGCAGCGTTCGCCGGGAACTGATCCTTGAGTTCCATTTTGTAGGCTTCGGCGGGGCGCGCCACAGCGATCTCAAACGCATCCGGAAAATGCAGGACATCGTAAACGGTGCCGATCGAGTGGAATTCGATGGTCCCGCCGCTCAGCCAATCTAAAATCCGCCCCGCCGGTTGGTCATGGCCGAACGTCCCGCAGTAGTGGAGCCCGACATCCCAGCTGAAGCCGTTCCGGGAAAAGGCGTGCGTCAATCCCCCGATCGCCTGGGCTTGTTCGAGAAGGAGTACTCGGTGGTTCAACCGGGAGAGCGCGGTGGCAGTCGTCATGCCGCCCATACCGGATCCGATGACGATCACATCGTAATCAGTGCTGGTAGGGGTCGCGGTCATTCGACGATCTGCCAAGTCGGTGGAGCCTCACGAACCAGCCGAAACGAGAACCATCCGGTATGGGGGAACCCGAGCTGCAAGGCGCTTGATGGAGCTTCGACTCAGCAAGTGTGAGAGGTCGGTGTGTTATTGAGAAATACTGCATCGAGTGGGGGAGGTTCAAGCGCGGAACGCGAGCTGAGCGCGTCCTGTCGCTCCTCTTACAAACTCCTTACACATGGCTCCGTGATCCCGTGCTTAGGGTACGGTATGAAACCTGGCCTCATCCTCTTGCTCGCCAGCATCGCCACCGCCCTCGGCGGCGAGCCTGCCGTCCAGCGGCAGACGTTGGAGGGGGTGCTCCGTGAACACCCGAAATACCTCTACCGCTACTACATCGACGGCTTCGGCGATGGCCAAAAATGTGCCCTGCACGGGCTGGAACGCTTCCCGATCGGGCATGTTCCCGGTAGCCGGATCAAGGTCGCCGGGAAGTTCCAGCACCCGCACGTGGAACCCTTCCACCAAAGCCTTCTCCACGGATTTCTCCGCGGACTCGCGCCCGGCTGAATCGGAATCG
>JAUIGD010000668.1 GCA_030430255.1 Verrucomicrobiia bacterium | reverse complement strand
GAGCTGCTGGCGCAGGTCGAAGCCCGCGTGGTCGCTGGCGGCGTAGAGCAGCATGATCCCTCCTCGCGCCGCCATGCTACGCGGAAGAAGGACGTCCATCTGGGGTGGGGGCGCCAACCGGCGCCATGCCCTGGATCAGGAGGCCCGATCCTGGGTGACTGACACCCTTTAGGTTGCGCCGGGTGTCGATTCCCAGAATTCGAATAGCTGAGGCATGGGAAGCAAACGAAACCAGAACCAACGGAACGAAAGGACTTTAGGCGAAGCGTCCATATTGGACTGCCATCTGCAATTGGTCTCAGCGAGAGAGCGGGGTCCGCCTGGAGCGGCGCCTCGCGTGGGTATTGAGAGCGAGAGCGCGAATGCTACATGTGTTGTTCGGTGCCGTTGCGGGCGCAGTCGTAGGAGCGGCCTCCGTCGCCGTCACGAGCCTCGTCCGCGGGAAACCGATCAACTGGAAGAAAGTCGGCTCGGCTGCCCTCGGCGGCGCCGCGGTCGGCGCGATCGGCGCCGCGACCTTCGGCGCGGGCGCCCTCGCCGGCTCGGCCGCGCTCAAGACCACGGGCATGGTCGTCGCCGGCGCCTCCGGCGGCGCGATCGAGCAGGGCGTCGACAACGCCTTCCACGGACGCGAGCTCACCGAGGGCGTTGGGGAGGCCGCCGCTGTTGGCGGCGTGCTGGGCCTCATGGGCAGCGGTGCCCGCGGACTGCGCAAGCCGCTGACGCGCCTGGTGCGCAGCAAGGCCTTCAAGCGGGGGGCGCGGTTCGTCGCCCGCCACGGGAGAAAGCTCACCGGACAAGCCTGGCGCGGGATCAAACGTTTCGGTTCCTCCGCCGCGCGCACGATTCGCCGCAAGGCCCGAGGCACCAAGGTCAACCTGGCCCTCGGCCGCAGACGCCTGGCGCGAGCGGCCAAGCCGATCACCGAACCCGTGGCCCGCGCGACCCAGCGCTACGTCAAAGACCCGTTCAAGAAGCACGTCGGCGATCCGCTCAAGCGCCGGGTCGTCGACCCGCTCAAGAAGCACGTGGGCGACCCGCTCAAGCGTCGCGTGATCGACCCGACCAAGCGCGCCCTTGCGCCCTTCGCCGCTCGGATCGGCCGCACCCGCGCCGGCCAGGCGACGAAGAAGCTCTGGGGTCGCTACATGCGGGCCCTCGACACGAACCCGATCCGCACCAAGGCCCTGACCTCGGCCGGGATCTCGGTCACCGGCGACCTGATCGCCCAGACCACCGACGACACCCCAGGGATCAACTGGAAGCGGACCGCGTTCCGCGGCGGCTTCGCCCTCGCCTACAGTGGGCCCGTCGGCCACTACTGGTTCAACGCCGTCGACCGGATCGTCCCCGGCAACGGACCGCGGGCCATGCTGACCAAGGTCCTGATCGACCAGGGGATCATGGCGCCCTTCGGCGCGACCGTGTTCTTCACCAGCTACGGCATGGTCGTCGACGGCGAGAAGCCTCGCGAGGCGTTCAACACGGCGACCGACGACGTGCGCAAGGTCGTGCCCAAGGGCTGGGCGTTCTGGGGCCCGTTCCACTCGATCAACTTCAGCCGGATCCCGCTCAACCTGCGCAAGCCGGTGGCCGACGCCGCGGGCCTGGTCTGGAGCGTGATCTTCAGCCGCGTCGCCTTCGAGAACGACGAAGCGGCCGAGGCCGCCGAGCCGACTCCGACCGCGGGCACCGTGACCCACCCC
>JAUIGD010000667.1 GCA_030430255.1 Verrucomicrobiia bacterium | reverse complement strand
ACCGCCACCATGGCCCCGCCGCCGCTGGCGGTGATCGCTGCACCTGCGTGCTTGAAGGTGAGGAACACCCCTCGCAGGCTCACGGCCTGCACCCTGTCCCACTCCTCCGCGGCGGTCCCGATGATCGGACCGACCGTGCCGTCACCCGCGGAGGCGACCGCGATGCGCAGGGAGCCGGGCAGGTTGCCTGCGGCGGCCACCGCCGCCTCGATCTGGGCCTCGTCGGTGACGTCGGTCGACAGGGCAGCAACCTCGGCACCGTCCTGCACCAGAGGCGAGAGCTCGGCGAGTCCGGCGTCGAGCTTCTCCTGGCTCCTGCCGACGATCAGCACCGATGCGCCGTCGGCGGCGAACGCCTTTGCGGCTCCCAGCCCGATTCCGCTGCCACCCCCCGTGACCAGTGCGATCGAACCCTCAAGGGCGTTCCCCATTGCTCCTCCATCTGCGTTGTCGGCCGGTGCTTGGCCACCGGACCGTGGCGGTTCGGATCCGCTGGAGGGGACCATAGGGGGCGGGTCGCCTCGATTCAGCCACACGCGCGCCGGTAGCCTTGGCGCACCTCCCATGGGTGAACGGTGGGAGTGACGAAGGAGCCTTTCGGCTCCTGACCAACGAAGGGGTTCGAAATGGCTGGTTCAGTGATCATCGGGGGCGCACGCACCCCGATCGGAAAGATGTCCGGAGCCCTCGCGGGGTTCTCCGCCGCCGACCTGGGCGGCTTCGCCATCAAGGGCGCCCTCGAGCGTGCCGGGATCGCAGCCGACGCCGTGGACTACGTGCTGATGGGTCACGTGCTGCAGGCCGGAGCGGGCCAGATCACCGCCCGCCAGGCGGCCGTCTCCGGTGGAATCAGCATGGACGTGCCCGCGATGACCGTGAACAAGGTCTGCCTGTCGGGCATGAACACGATCGCGCTCGCCGACCAGATGATCGCGACCGGCGCCGCCGACGTGGTCGTGGCGGGCGGCATGGAGTCGATGACCAACGCCCCGTACCTGCTCCCGGACGCCCGGGCCGGGATGCGCCTCGGCGACAAGTCGGTGGTCGACTCGATGATGTACGACGGGCTGTTCTGCGCCTTCGACCAGTGCGCCATGGGTGCGGGCACCGAGAAGTACGCCGCTTCGCTGGGCATCCCCCGCGACGCCCAGGACGACCTCGCCGCCAAGTCCCACGAGCGTTCCGCCCGCGCGCACAAGGACGGCCTGTTCGACAACGAGGTGATTCCCGTCGAGATCCCCCAGCGCAAGGGTGACCCGATCACCTTCGCCGAGGACGAGGGCGTGCGCGCCGGCACGACCGCCGAGTCGCTGGGCGGGCTGCGCCCCGCCTTCGACAAGGCCGGCAACATCACCGCCGGCAACGCGTCGCAGATCTCCGACGGTGGCGCGGCGGTGATCGTGGCATCGAAGGACGCGGCGGACCGCCTGGGCGCCAGCCCGATCGCCGAGGTGCTCGCCAGCGGCCAGGTCGCAGGACCGGACGCATCGCTGCTCACCCAGCCGGCCCGCGCGATCAAGGCGGCGCTCGAGTCCTCGGGCATCCCGCAGTCGGACCTCGAGCTCTACGAGCTCAACGAGGCGTTCGCCGCCGTGGGCCTCGCCTCGATGGACGAGCTCGGCATCACCGATGAGATCACGAACGTCAACGGCGGAGCGATCGCCGTGGGTCACCCGCTGGGCGCCTCCGGCACCCGCGTGGCCTTCACGC
>JAUIGD010000262.1 GCA_030430255.1 Verrucomicrobiia bacterium | reverse complement strand
TTTCACGTTCGGGTCGCCGAGGATGATCTTGAAGGCGTTGGTCACCTGTTCCTCGCTGGCCCCGCCGCCGACGTCGAGGAAGTTGGCCGGCTCGCCGCCGTAGTGTTTGATGATGTCCATCGTCGCCATCGCCAGGCCGGCGCCGTTCACCAGGCAGGCGATGTTGCCGTCGAGGCCGATGTAGTTCAGGTCGAACTCGGAGGCGGCGACCTCCCGCGGATCCTCCTCCGAGGTGTCGCGCATCGCCTCGATCTCGGGGTGGCGGTAGAGCGCGTTGTCGTCGAAGCCGAACTTCGCGTCGAGCGCCAACACCTTCCCGTCCGGCGTCACGACGAGAGGGTTGATCTCCACCAGCGAGCAGTCGCAGGAGATGAAGAGCTTGTAGAGCGCCTTCAAGAGCTTGCCGAACTGCTTCGCCTCGTCGCCGGCCAACCCCAACGCGGCGGCGATCTTGCGGATTTCGTAGGGTTGCAACCCGGCCAGCGGGTGCACCCCCTGGCGGATGATCTTCTCCGGGGTCTGCTCGGCGACCTCCTCGATGTTCACCCCACCCTCGGTCGACGCGACGATCACCGGCCGGCGCGTCTCGCGGTCCATCAGCACGGCGAGGTAGAGCTCGCGTTCGATATCGACCGCCTCGGCGACCATGACCTTGCTCACCAATTTGCCCGCCTCGCCCGTCTGGTGGGTGACGAGCGTCTGGCCGAGCATCTTGCCGGCGACCTCGCCGGCCTCCGCGGCCGAGGCCACGAGGTGGACGCCGCCCTGAAAGCCGTTCTTGAACGTCCCCTTCCCGCGCCCTCCGGCATGCACCTGCGCCTTGACGACGAGCTTCCCGCTGAGCCCCCCGGCGATCTCTCGCGCGCGGTCGGCGGTGTCGGCCACATGCCCCTGCGGCGAGGGGACACCGTATTTCTCGAAGAGCTCTTTGGCTTGGTATTCGTGGATGTTCATGGGTTGGGTCGGTCGGAAACGGACGCCGAGTCTTTCGGGGAGCTAGGTCGATCTTTCAAGCTGCGATTGCGCGCCGCCCTCGAGGCACCGCGCCCGCGCCCCCCCGAGGCCGCTGTCCCCCACTCAGGCCTCCCCCTCGGCGAGATAGCCCGCAAGGTAGCGCGCGGTCAGGCTGTCCCCGCTCGCACAGATCTCCTCGGGGCTCCCCTCGGCGACGATCCGCCCCCCCTCCGGGCCGCCGCCGGGCCCGAGGTCGATCACGTGGTCGGCGCACTTGATCACGTCGAGGTTGTGCTCGATCACCACCAGGGTGTTGCCGGCATCGCGGAGGCGATAGAGGACCCCGAGCAACACCTCGATGTCCCCGAAGTGGAGGCCCGTCGTCGGCTCGTCGAGCAGGTAGAGGGTGTTGCCGGTCGACTTCTTGCCCAGCTCGGCCGCCAGCTTGACGCGCTGCGCCTCCCCGCCGGACAGGGTGTTCGCCGCCTGCCCCAGCTTGAGATAGCCCAGGCCTACCTCGCCGAGCGCCCGCAACTTGGCATAGATCTTGGGCACCCGGACGAAGAACTGCGATGCCTCGTCGATGCTCATCGCCAACACCTCGGCGATGTGCTTCCCCTTGTAGGTGATGTCGAGCGTGTCGCGATCATAGCGCGAGCCCCCGCAACGCTCACAGGTCACGTAGACGTCGCTCAGGAAGTGCATGTCGATCTTGATCGAGCCGTCCCCCTGGCAGTGCTCGCAGCGCCCCCCCTTGACGTTGAAGCTGAACCGGCCGGCGTCGTAGCCGCGCACCTTCGCCGCCGGCAGCATCGCGAACAGCTCGCGGATCGGCGTGAACGCCCCCGCGTAGGTCACCGGGTTCGACCGCGGACTGCGCCCGATCGGCGACTGGTCGATGACGATGGCTTTGTCGATCTGATCGAGGCCGGAGATGGAATCGTGAGCCCCCGGCGCCTCCTTCGAGCCGTAGTAGCGGCGGAACAACGCGCGCCGGAAGATGTCGTCCACCAAGGTCGACTTGCCGCTGCCGGACATCCCCGTCACACAGGTGAGGCAGCCCACCGGGAAGGCGGCATCGACGTCCCGCAGGTTGTGTTCCCGCGCCCCGTGGACGGTGATCCACCCCGAATCCAGAGCCGCGCCCTCCGGATCCGCCGGCGGGGGCGCGGCCGGCCGCACCCGGCGTTTCGGCACCGGGATCGCCATCCGCCCGCTGAGGTACTTGCCGGTGATCGACGACCCGTGGCGCTTGATCTCCTCCACCGTCCCCTGCGCCACCAGCTCCCCCCCACGCGGGCCGGCGTGCGGACCGATGTCGATGATCTGGTCGGCCGCCTCCATCGTCTCGGCGTCGTGCTCGACGACGATCACGGTGTTGCCGAGATCGCGCAGCTCCTTCAGCGTGCCGATCAGCCGCGCGTTGTCGTGCTGGTGCAGGCCGATGCTCGGCTCGTCCAACACGTAGAGCACCCCGGCCAACCCGGCGCCGATCTGGGTCGCCAGCTTGATCCGCTGCGCCTCGCCGCCGGAGAGGGTCCCGCTCTCGCGGTCGAGGGTCAGGTAGCTCAGGCCGACGTGGTCGAGGAAACCGAGGCGCTCGCGGATCTCCCGCAACACCTCCTCGACGGCGCCGCGCACGCCGCCGGCGATCGACAGGCCGTCGAGCGCCGCCAGCGCCTCGCCGATCCGCAGGCCGGTGAAGGCGTCGATGGCCAGCTCACCGCGATCGGAATGCGTCAGCGTCACGCCGAGGATCTCCGGCCGCAGCCTCCTGCCCCCGCAGGCCGGGCAGCGCTGGGCGGTCATGAAACGCCTCACGTTGCGGCGCGTCACCTCGCTCTCGCTGGTCCCGTGCAGCCGTTCCGCCTGGGCGAAGAGGCCCTCGAAGGGCTTCTCGACGCTGCGCGTGTTGGCACCGGTCTTCCAGCCGGTCTTCACCGCCTCGTCGCCCGTGCCGAGGAACAGGGCTTCCCGGAATGCTTCCGGCGTGTCCTTCCAAGGCGTGGCCAGATCGATCCCGAAGTGCGCCGCCAGCGCCGCCACCGCGCGGTCGTGGGTCACCTTGAGCTTCTTGTTCCTCGCCCACCAGCTCTTCACCGCCCCGTCCGCGAGGGCCTTCTCCGGGTCCGGGACGAAGAGCTCGCGGTCCGGCCTCGAGACGCTCCCCAGGCCCTGGCATGTCGGGCAGGCCCCGAGGTGGCTGTTGAACGAGAAATGCCGCGGCGTGATCTCGGGCATCCGGAAGCCCGTCTCGGGGTTGGCGTAGGCGGTGGTGTAGGACGCGTGGTCCCAACCCGCGTCGCCCGGGGTCTGGGACAGCACCTCGATGTCGCCGTCGCCCAGCCGGAGCGCCGCCTCCACCGATCCGACCAGCCGCGGGCGGACACCGTCCTTGATCACCAGCCGGTCCACCACCGCCTCGGCGCGGTGCGGCTCCCGGCGGTCGAACTTCGGCAGCTGCGCATCCAGCTCGTAGATCTCGCCGTCGACCCGCACCCGCACGTAGCCGGCCCGCTTCAAACGTTCGAAGGTCGGCTTCAAGTCGCCGGGGACCCCGCGCACCACCGGGGCGAGCAGGATGAGGCGCGTCCGCTCGGGGAGCCCCAGCAAGAGATCGCCGATCTCGCCCAGCGAAAGTTTGGAGATCGCCTCGCCGGTCTCCGGGTCGTGCGGCTGGCCCGCCGCGGCGTAGAGGACGCGGAGGTAGTCGTAGACCTCGGTGACGGTGGCGATCGTCGAGCGCGGGTTGGGCGCCGAACCCCGCTGCTCGATCGCGATGGCGGGCGACAGGCCGTCGATGAAATCGACGTCGGGTTTCTCGAGTTGGTCGAGGAACTGCCGCGCGTATGCCGAGAGGCTCTCGACGTAGCGCCGCTGCCCCTCCGCGTAGAGCGTGTTGAACGCGAGCGACGATTTCCCGGAGCCGCTCGGCCCGGTGATCACCACCAGTTTCTCGCGCGGGATGCTGAGGTCGAGCCCCTTGAGGTTGTGCTGGCGTGCGCCGCGGATGTGGATGGAAGCCAAGCCCCGGACACTCCCGCGGCGCCCGGCGACTTGCAAGGCCGGGCATCGATCCCGTGGCGCGGCGGGGAGAACGCGCTATGATATCCGCCCTCCGCCCATGCCTCCCTCCGCCCCGACCGCCGACGATCCCGACGCGCCCGCCCACTCGCCGCCGCGGGTGTTGGTGGCCCACGACGACGTCGGCACCTGCCGCCTCGTGCGGGAGACCCTGGGGCAGTTCGGGAGCTGCGCGGTCGACACCTCGCCCACCGCCGAGTACGCCTACGAACTCGCGTTGGGCCGCCCGTACGCGCTCTACATGTTCGGCCTGAGCCTGCCGGTCTTGCATGGGGAGTTGCTCTACGAACTGCTTTTCAAGGCACACGCGCTCTGCCTCGCCGACCGCCGCCCCTGCCCCGGGGTCGTCTACATCGCCGACGCCGCGGACGCCGGACGCGCCGAAGAGTTGAAGCGCGAGGCGCGGGTCAAAGGTGTGCTCGTCAAGCCGCTCTCGATCGACCGTATCCTCGATCGCGTGCGTGGCACGATCCCCCTCCGCGATGTCGGGGCCCAGTTCGAGTGACCGCCGTCCCGACAGCTACGCCACCGCGCTTCGTCTCCCTCGATCGCGTCGGCATCAAGATTTGCGGCTTCACCGAGCCGGGACTCGCCGCCGCCGCCGCCGAGGCTGGCGCGGACGCCCTCGGTTTCAATTTCTGGCCGAACTCCAAGCGCTACGTGCCGGCGTCGGAGTTCTCCCGCTGGGCGCTCGATTTGCCCGCGGGCGCCGAACGCGTGGGAGTGTTCGTCAACGCCGAGCCGGGGGCGGTGCTCGCCCTGCTCGAGTCCGGCGCCATCCACGCCGCACAGTTTCATGGCGACGAGACCGCGGACTACTGCCGCGACTTCGCCGGCAGATGGCCCTGCCTCCGCGCCCTCGCCGTCCGCGACGAGGCATCGCTCGACCGCGGCGGGGAGATCGGCACCCCGGCCGTGTTGCTCGACGCCTACTGCCCCGGCGAATACGGCGGAGGCGGCACGCCGTTCGACTGGGAACTCGGTCGGCGATTCGTACAGCGGCATCCGGACCTCCGCGTCGCCCTCGCCGGCGGCCTCACGCCCGGCAATGTCGCGGGCGCGATCCGCGGCGTCCGGCCCGCCGCCGTAGACGTTGCCAGCGGCGTGGAATCCGCCCCCGGCGTCAAAGACATCGACGCCATGAAACGGTTCGTGGCGGCGGTGCGCGGCGCCTGATCCGATCCGTTCATTCACCCGGCCGGAGGGGGGCGCCGGCACCCGCCCCGGACGGCGGCCTCGCGTCGGGATCGATCGCGCGCCGGAACTTGCGCAGCCGGAACCAGCCGTCCTCGAGTCGCGCCCGGCAACCGTTTGGGAAGAGTTCGAAGGCGCGGCCGTCATCGATAATCGCCCCATCGATCCCGAGGTGCAGTTTCTCCGGCTCGCGCCCCTGCAGGATCAGCGCTGTCGAGGCCGCGCTCCAGTGGTAGAGCGGGTGGCTGCGGTCGAACCCGGTCTCGCCGTTATCGATGATCGCGCCCTCCGCCGCCTCCAACCGCCGTTCGAAGTCGCCCAACATCAGCCGCCACGCCAACGAGCTGCCCGCCAGCGCGACTGCGAAACAGGCCACGCCCAGCTTGGCCATCGCAGCGGCGTCCGCCTCGCCGAAGTCCCGCCGCACCTTGAGGAGGCGCACCCGCCTACCCCGCAGCGCCGCGGCGTGCAGCACCGCCAGCAGAACCAGCGGCGCCTCGAGCAGCGGGCCGAACTTGCGATAGTTCAGCGCCCCGCTCCAGCGTGGGGGGATGCACAGACCGGCCGCCGCCAACACCGCGATGATCGCCACCGCCCACAGCGCCTTGGCCGGTAGCCTGCGGGCCATCGACACGGCGAGGACGCCAGAGAGGAACACGACCAGCGGTAGGTGGGTCATGATCGCAGCGGTGAAAAGTTGATCCCACACCGCGCTCAAGCTCACTTGGCCCCGCTCGTAGTCCGTCGCATCCCTCACGGTCACCATGGCCTTCGCTGCGGCCAGGCCGAGCAGAGCCACCGCGACCATCGCGTTCCTCACCCGCTCCCCACCGTCGCCCAGGACCGCCGCCAGCGCGGCTCCCGCGCTGGCCGCACCGAATAGAAGCGCCGCCGCCGGGTGCAGATAAAACATCCAGATCAGAGCGACGACCACGACGGGTAGCCAGCGGCGTGGCCGGCCGGCGAGCAGCCACGCGACGGGCACCCAGAGCAGTTGCAGTACGGGAGTCGCCTCCATGGTGATGCACATCTGGCCGGGCAGCGGCGCGATCAGGACCCCGAACAGCGCCCAGACCCGCAGCGCCCTCCGCCCGCCGCGCAACATCGCGAACGCCGCCGCCAAGCTGAGCACGGGGACCGCGGCGCAGAGCAGCCCGTGCACGACCGCCAGCAGCATCGGGTCGTCGAAGGTCTGGGCGAGGGCGCTCACGGGCCCCAGGAGCGGATAGTTGCCAGTCCGCCCGTGCGGGATCATCGGGGCGCCGTCCTGCAGCGTCGCGAAAAGGTAGAAACTCCCGTCCCAAGTCAACGAGATGCCCATGCCGCCGGCGAAGGCGAACACCGCCGCCGACAGGGCCCACAGGCTCCACCACCGACCGGCGGCGCGCGGGCTCCCCGGGATGCCGAGGCTCCCCGCGGGGAGTTCGCAACCGGACATCGACTGAGGTGACATTGACGACAAAAAACGCACCCCTCCACTCGCCGCCGCCCCGAATCAATGGCAAGGTTGCCACCGATGAGTGGGCATGCTCAAACACCCTCCCGAGAAACGGCACCGAACGAACTGATCAGCGTCGTCGTGCCCTGCTACAACGAGGCGGCCATCCTCGAGGAGCTCTACTCGCGGCTCACCGCCGCCTGCGAATCGTGGGGGACGGACTGGGAGGTCGTGGTCGTCGATGACGGATCGAGCGACGGCTCCCTCGCCCTGCTGCGGGAGTTCGCGCGCCGGGACCCGCGCTGGCGGTACCTTTCCCTGTCGCGCAACTTCGGTCACCAGACCGCCCTCTCGGCGGGCATCGATGCCGCCCGCGGCTTCGGCGTGGTCTGTATCGACGCCGACCTCCAAGATCCCCCGGAGGAGATCGCCCGCCTGATCGAGAAGTGGCACCAAGGCTACGACGTCGTCTACGCGGTGCGCCGCAAGCGCAAGGAGTCCCTACCCAAACGGGCCGCTTACTGGCTGTTCTACCGGACCATGAAATACCTCGCCGAACTCGACGACATGCCGCTCGACGCCGGCGATTTCTGCATCATGTCGCGGCGGGTCGTCGAGGTGATCAAGGCCTCCCCCGAACAGAACCGATTCGTGCGGGGCTTGCGCGCGTGGGCGGGTTTCCGCCAGATCGGCATCGAGTACGAACGCCCTGCACGCGCGGGTGGCGAACCGAAGTACACTTTCAAAAAGCTGCTCAACCTCGCGCTCGACGGGCTCTGCTCATTCTCCGGCAAACCCCTCCGCCTCGCCGCGAAGGTCGGCTTCCTCATCTCCACGCTGGCGATGGCCGGCATCGCCTTCGCCTTCGTCCAGCGGCTCATCCCGGCCCCCTTCGAGGCGCTCGGGCTCCCCTTCGTCCCCGGCTACGCCTCCACCATCATCGCGATCCTCTTCCTCGGCGGGTTGCAGCTCATCTTCTTGGGCGTGATCGGCTCGTACCTCTATCGCGTGTTCGAAGAGGTGAAATCCCGGCCGGGCTGGGTGGTGAAAGAGGAGTCCCCCTTCGAGCGCCTTCCCGCCGGTGGCAAGGAGGCGGCGTCGGCGCAGCGACGCTCCGAACAGAGCGGACCATAGCCGCGGCATCGGCCAGCCCGTGGGAGGGTCGGCATCCGGGTGGTAGGGAATGAGCACCTCTCGCCCTCCCCACCCGAGTGGCCGAGACCGTCCCCGATCACTTTGACCGCCCGCCGGGAGCCATCCATGTCAACGAGCGCGCGCCGCAGGCGGGAGTTCGCCCGTCGATTCGGGCCTGAGTTGAATGGCGCCAGTCTAGCCCGAATCGCTCACCAAGCACCGGGCTGCGGCTTGCCCTCGTTGACGCTGAGGGCGTTGGCGTGGTGATCGATTCGGGCTAGGCTCAATCTTCGGCGGGTTGAGTCGGGCAATGGGGATCGGTCTTCGCTCTAAGAGCCCCTAGCGCGGAACCCGTTGAGGTCCCGCTGAAACGGGTGCCATTCGGCTTAGGTTGACGCCCTCGGGTCGAGCTCGAAACCCGGCGGCGTCGGGGCCGTCCAGTCGCCGACGCCGGGCAGACGCATCCTCGAGCAGTGCAGGGCCTGCCGCGGCAAGAGCAAGACATCGTGCAGCTCCGGCGTCCATCCGGTTTCGATGAAGCGCAGGTAGCACCGCTCGTCGGGTCCGTAGATCTTGTCGCCGATCAAGGGGTAGCCCGCATGGTTCAGGTGTGCGCGGATCTGGTGCATGCGCCCGGTGCGCGGCCGCGCCCGCAAGAGCGACGCCGCGCGGCCACGGAACCAGCCACGCCGCACGACCGAAAACTGGGTGGAACTCGGACTGCCCTCGGGGTGGACCGCCTGCTTCACCCAGATCGCCGACTCTTCGAACTCCCCCGCGCGCCGCAGCGGCGCATCCACTTCAAAGTCGTCGGCCGCCGGGTGCCCCTCGACCAAGGCGACGTACTCCTTCTCGAACTGCCGCCTCTCCATCGCCCTGCCGAACCGGCGGGCGGCGGTTTTGCCTTTCGCGATCAGAACCACGCCGCTCGTCTCCCGATCGAGCCGGTTGATGATCGACAGGGTGGCACCGTTGGCGATCTCGAAGGCCAACAAGCCAGCCAGTCCATCCAGCAAGGTGGGCGGGTTGCCGGGCACGCTCGGATGGACCAGCAGCGGCGCCGGCTTGTCGACGACGATGTGGTCCGCCGTCTCGTCGATGACGGTGAAGTCGGGATCGTTGGAAACCGGAAGCCCCCTCGCCGGGCCCCACCTCATGTCGCTCCCCGGTTGAGGGAGGCGACACGCCCGCGCCGCCGACCTGCGCCGCGCGCGCGGTGAAGCCTCTGCTGCATCGGGCAGTGCGCCCGCCGACCAGCGACCTTAATCGTCGTCCTCGGGCGCGTCGGAGTCCGAATCGTCGTCATCGGCTTCACCGTCGCCCG